>NZ_JOHB01000124.1:0-201 GCF_000719605.1 Streptomyces sp. NRRL S-1813 | reverse complement strand
AAGCCTGGTAACGGGTGGAGTTGACTGGTACTAATAGGCCGAGGGCTTGTCCTCAGTTGCTCGCGTCCACTGTGTAGGTTCTGAAGTAACGACCTGTGTCATTGCCGGGTTGGTTAACTTCATAGTGTTTCGGTGGTCATTGCGTTAGGGAAACGCCCGGTTACATTTCGAACCCGGAAGCTAAGCCTTTCAGCGCCGATG
>NZ_JOHB01000123.1:0-201 GCF_000719605.1 Streptomyces sp. NRRL S-1813 | reverse complement strand
AAGCCTGGTAACGGGTGGAGTTGACTGGTACTAATAGGCCGAGGGCTTGTCCTCAGTTGCTCGCGTCCACTGTGTAGGTTCTGAAGTAACGACCTGTGTTTGTGCCGGGTTGGTTAACTTCATAGTGTTTCGGTGGTCATTGCGTTAGGGAAACGCCCGGTTACATTTCGAACCCGGAAGCTAAGCCTTTCAGCGCCGATG
>NZ_JOHB01000122.1:0-204 GCF_000719605.1 Streptomyces sp. NRRL S-1813 | reverse complement strand
TGTCCGGGCCGGCAAAGAGTTGGAGGGTGTACCGGCCACCGCCGTGGCGCAGTGCGTTGGTGGCGAGTTCGGAGACCACCAGGAGGAAGGCGTCCGCGCGCTCCGGATCCGGCACTGGGGTGAGGTTGTCGGTGAATGCGCGGGTCGCCTCGCGGGCCCGGTGGATACTGTCCGGGCTTTCACCCCGCACCGCGGTCGGTACGG
>NZ_JOHB01000121.1:0-207 GCF_000719605.1 Streptomyces sp. NRRL S-1813 | reverse complement strand
CGTTTCCGTCTCTGGCCCCTGTCGGAGCGGGTCGGCCGTCCGGCTTTCGCTTTCCGGCCTTTCCGACTCTATCAGACCCGATTTCGTTCCGTTGCCGGTCCGAATTCATTTCCGATTCCCCGTCGGAGGGGGCCCGCCTCGGGTGCGGCTATTTGAACTGCCGCGCCTTTCGGCGTGATCACTACTTTAGCGGAATTCCTCGTTGAC
>NZ_JOHB01000120.1:0-211 GCF_000719605.1 Streptomyces sp. NRRL S-1813 | reverse complement strand
GGTGAAGTGGTGTTTATGCAACCGCTTCTTCATCGCGTCGAACCAATCGATCCACTCGCGTGGACTGTCGGGCTCGTATGCCGCGCCGGCGATGAGCGCCTGACCGCACAGAGGACAGATTCCCTTCTGACGGGCTGCCAGAGTAAGGCTGGTCTTGTCCATCGGTGGCGGTGTGCGCGTTTGACGGCGTTGACTCCAGTAGTCGAGCAGT
>NZ_JOHB01000119.1:0-211 GCF_000719605.1 Streptomyces sp. NRRL S-1813 | reverse complement strand
ACTGCTCGACTACTGGAGTCAACGCCGTCAAACGCGCACACCGCCACCGATGGACAAGACCAGCCTTACTCTGGCAGCCCGTCAGAAGGGAATCTGTCCACTGTGCGGTCAAGCGCTCATCGCCGGCGCGGCATACGAGCCCGACAGTCCACGCGAGTGGATCGATTGGTTCGACGCGATGAAGAAGCGGTTGCATAAACACCACTTCACC
>NZ_JOHB01000118.1:0-223 GCF_000719605.1 Streptomyces sp. NRRL S-1813 | reverse complement strand
GTCAACGAGGAATTCCGCTAAAGTAGTGATCACGCCGAAAGGCGCGGCAGTTCAAATAGCCGCACCCGAGGCGGGCCCCCTCCGACGGGGAATCGGAAACGAATTCGGACCGGCAACGGAACGGAATCGGGTCTGATAGAGTCGGAAAGGCCGGAAAGCGAAAGCCGGACGGCCGACCCGCTCCGACAGGGGCCAGAGACGGAAACGGATCTGGTAGAGTCGG
>NZ_JOHB01000117.1:0-224 GCF_000719605.1 Streptomyces sp. NRRL S-1813 | reverse complement strand
AGGCGCGTTGCCGGGGTGTGGGAACCGAAGGGGCGGGCACACTGCCTGCCGCGGCAAAAGGCGCAACAGATCACAGGTGGGGTGTACGTGCATGAACGGTATGAAGATCACCAGCGCCCCTCATCCCGTACCGACCGCGGTGCGGGGTGAAAGCCCGGACAGTATCCACCGGGCCCGCGAGGCGACCCGCGCATTCACCGACAACCTCACCCCAGTGCCGGATC
>NZ_JOHB01000116.1:0-224 GCF_000719605.1 Streptomyces sp. NRRL S-1813 | reverse complement strand
GATCCGGCACTGGGGTGAGGTTGTCGGTGAATGCGCGGGTCGCCTCGCGGGCCCGGTGGATACTGTCCGGGCTTTCACCCCGCACCGCGGTCGGTACGGCATGAGGGGCGCTGGTGATCTTCATGCCGTTCATGCACGTACACCCCACCTGTGATCTGTTGCGCCTTTTGCCGCGGCAGGCAGTGTGCCCGCCCCTTCGGTTCCCACACCCCGGCAACGCGCCT
>NZ_JOHB01000115.1:0-228 GCF_000719605.1 Streptomyces sp. NRRL S-1813 | reverse complement strand
CGAACGCGTCCTAACCGACAACGGCTCCTGTTACCGATCCAAGCTGTTCGGCCAGACCTTGAGCGTCGCTGGCATCGTCCACAAACGCACCCGACCGTACCGCCCGCAGACGAACGGCAAGGTCGAACGCCTGAACCGCACGCTGCTCGACGAATGGGCGTACGTGCGCCCGTACTCCAGCAACGCCGAGCGCACCGCAGCTCTCGTGGAGTTCCTCCACACCTACAA
>NZ_JOHB01000114.1:0-228 GCF_000719605.1 Streptomyces sp. NRRL S-1813 | reverse complement strand
TTGTAGGTGTGGAGGAACTCCACGAGAGCTGCGGTGCGCTCGGCGTTGCTGGAGTACGGGCGCACGTACGCCCATTCGTCGAGCAGCGTGCGGTTCAGGTGTTCGACCTTGCCGTTCGTCTGCGGGCGCTACGGTCGGGTGCGTTTGTGGACGATGCCAGCGACGCTCAAGGTCTGGCCGAACAGCTTGGATCGGTAACAGGAGCCGTTGTCGGTTAGGACGCGTTCG
>NZ_JOHB01000113.1:0-238 GCF_000719605.1 Streptomyces sp. NRRL S-1813 | reverse complement strand
CCTCGCCGGACCCGACCTGACCGGCACCACCCTCACCGGCCACGAACTCAGCCACGACACCTGCGTCACCGACCCCTTCAGCCCCGCCGGCTCAGGCTCACTGATGTACCCCACCGGCACCCCCGCACGCTGGACAGCCGACGGACAACTCGAACTCCTCCCCCAGGACACCGACGACGACGAGCAGGACACGGCCACCACCACCGCACGGCGCCGCACCCCCACCCCCCAGGAAGAG
>NZ_JOHB01000112.1:0-238 GCF_000719605.1 Streptomyces sp. NRRL S-1813 | reverse complement strand
CTCTTCCTGGGGGGTGGGGGTGCGGCGCCGTGCGGTGGTGGTGGCCGTGTCCTGCTCGTCGTCGTCGGTGTCCTGGGGGAGGAGTTCGAGTTGTCCGTCAGCTGTCCAGCGTGCGGGGGTGCCGGTGGGGTACATCAGCGAGCCTGAGCCGGCGGGGCTGAAGGGGTCGGTGACGCAGGTGTCGTGGCTGAGTTCGTGGCCGGTGAGGGTGGTGCCGGTCAGGTCGGGTCCGGCGAGG
>NZ_JOHB01000111.1:0-241 GCF_000719605.1 Streptomyces sp. NRRL S-1813 | reverse complement strand
GGCCAGTGCGGCCTTGGACGCCTCCTTCACACCGGGGCCGCCGGCGTTGTTGATCTGGGAGACGCGCACGGCGTAGTCGGTGACGGCCACGTCGTACTGCCCGGCCGTGTAGAAGTCGCTGACCTGCTGATCGGAACCCTTGAGCGCTTCTGAAGCACCCTTGCGCACGACCTCGTAGGGGCTTTCCGTGCTGAGCTGGGAGACCTGCTCACGGATCTCGTCCTGGGCGGCCTGCTTCCAC
>NZ_JOHB01000110.1:0-385 GCF_000719605.1 Streptomyces sp. NRRL S-1813 | reverse complement strand
TAAAGTAGTGATCACGCCGAAAGGCGCGGCAGTTCAAATAGCCGCACCCGAGGCGGACCCCCTCCGACGGGGAATCGGAAACGAATTCGGACCGGCAACGGAACGAAATCGGGTCTGATAGAGTCGGAAAGGCCGGAAAGCGAGGAAAGGCCGGAAAGCGAAAGCCGGACGGCCGACCCGCTCCGACAGGGGCCAGAGACGGAAACGGATCTGGTAGAGTCGGAAACGCGAAGAAGCCGAAAAGGTGGAAACGCACCGGCGAAAATCGGGCCCGCAAGGATCTGATATCGGGCCCGCAAGGATCTGATAGAGTCGGAAACGCAAGACCGAAGGGAAGCGCCCGGAGATCCTGGTGAAACAGGAACAAAGGAAGCGTCCGTTCCTT
>NZ_JOHB01000109.1:0-252 GCF_000719605.1 Streptomyces sp. NRRL S-1813 | reverse complement strand
CTCCAGCAGCTGCTGTTCTCGATGGGTGTGCTGGTGGTGATCCTGCTCGGCTACGGGCAGATGCCCACCTGGTCGTGGCTGCTGGTCATCCCGGCGCTGCTGCTCCAGTTCGTCTTCAACACCGGCCTGGCGATGGCCATGGCCCGGCTGGGCAGCAAGACCCCGGACCTGGCGCAGCTGATGCCGTTCATCATGCGGACGTGGATGTATGCGTCGGGCGTGATGTTCAGCATCGACCTGATCCTCAAGGGC
>NZ_JOHB01000108.1:0-252 GCF_000719605.1 Streptomyces sp. NRRL S-1813 | reverse complement strand
GCCCTTGAGGATCAGGTCGATGCTGAACATCACGCCCGACGCATACATCCACGTCCGCATGATGAACGGCATCAGCTGCGCCAGGTCCGGGGTCTTGCTCCCCAGCCGGGCCATGACCATCGCCAGGCCGGTGTTGAAGACGAACTGGAGCGTCAGCGCCGGGATGACCAGCAGCCACGACCAGGTGGGCATCTGCCCGTAGCCGAGCAGGATCACCACCAGCACACCCATCGAGAACAGCAGCTGCTGGAG
>NZ_JOHB01000107.1:0-284 GCF_000719605.1 Streptomyces sp. NRRL S-1813 | reverse complement strand
AGCAAGACCCCGGACCTGGCGCAGCTGATGCCGTTCATCATGCGGACGTGGATGTATGCGTCGGGCGTGATGTTCAGCATCGACCTGATCCTCAAGGGCAAGGACATCCCGCATTTCGTGGAGGTCCTGCTCAACGCCAACCCGGCCGCCGTCTACATCGACCTGATGCGCTTCGCGCTGATCGACAGCTTCACGCACGACAAGCTGCCGCCGCATGTGTGGGCGTTCGCCGGGGGCTGGGCGCTGCTGATGGGCGTCGTCGGCTTTGTGTACTTCTGGAAGGC
>NZ_JOHB01000106.1:0-289 GCF_000719605.1 Streptomyces sp. NRRL S-1813 | reverse complement strand
GAGTTCTTCGTGGGTGTTGCGGGGGCCGCGGGTGGTTGCAGCCGTGCTGAACTGCGGCGCGGGAAGGGCCTTATGGTCCAGCTTCCCGTTCGGCGTCAGCGGCAACGCGTCCAGTGTGACGACGGCTGCGGGAACCATGTAGTCGGGCAGGGTCCGTGCGGTGTGTTCACGCAGGTCGGCCGTCGCCGTATCAGCGTCCTCCGTGGGGATGACGTAGGCGACGATGCGCTGGTCGCCGGGCTGGTCTTCGCGGACGATGACGGCTGCTTGGCGTACGTGGGGGTGGTTG
>NZ_JOHB01000105.1:0-317 GCF_000719605.1 Streptomyces sp. NRRL S-1813 | reverse complement strand
CGGCTGGAGCGTCTGCTGCGGGCGGCCGTCGCCGACGCCTCACAACCGATCGCCGACCTGGACATCCTCACCGCACCCGAGCGCACCACGCTGCTGCACACCTGGCCCAGCGCCGTACGCGAACTGCCGGACGGCACCATCCTGCCGGACCACGTCCGCGCCTACGTCCTCGACCACGACCGACAGCCGGTGCCCGCCACAGTCCCCGGCCAACTGCACCTCGCCGGACCCGACCTGACCGGCACCACCCTCACCGGCCACGAACTCAGCCACGACACCTGCGTCACCGACCCCTTCAGCCCCGCCGGCTCAGGCTC
>NZ_JOHB01000104.1:0-320 GCF_000719605.1 Streptomyces sp. NRRL S-1813 | reverse complement strand
GGAGACCCCCTTGACCGCGTGCACCTCGCGCACGCCCGCGGAGGGCTTGCGCCGGACGATGCGGTTGAGCGCCGCGGTGGCACCGCCCTTGCCCGTACCCGTCCCGTACACCCGGTAGACGATGTGCAGATCGTCCGCGATCACCGTCGGGATACGGGCCTCGGCGGCTTCTGTCGGCTCGATGCCGTTGCTCTGCTCAGCCACGTCCGTACCGCTCCTCAGCCTTCCAGAAGTACACAAAGCCGACGACGCCCATCAGCAGCGCCCAGCCCCCGGCGAACGCCCACACATGCGGCGGCAGCTTGTCGTGCGTGAAGCTG
>NZ_JOHB01000103.1:0-332 GCF_000719605.1 Streptomyces sp. NRRL S-1813 | reverse complement strand
CAGCTTCACGCACGACAAGCTGCCGCCGCATGTGTGGGCGTTCGCCGGGGGCTGGGCGCTGCTGATGGGCGTCGTCGGCTTTGTGTACTTCTGGAAGGCCGAGGAGCGGTACGGACGTGGCTGAGCTCATGACGGAACAGAACAACGGCAACCGGCCGGCACAGGCCGCAGAGACCCGCATCCCGACCGTGATCGCGGACGATCTGCACATCGTCTACCGGGTGTACGGCACCGGTACGGGCAAGGGCGGTGCCACCGCGGCGCTCAACCGCATCGTCCGGCGCAAGCCCTCCGCGGGCGTGCGCGAGGTGCACGCGGTCAAGGGGGTCTCC
>NZ_JOHB01000102.1:0-876 GCF_000719605.1 Streptomyces sp. NRRL S-1813 | reverse complement strand
CCAGCGCATCGTCGCCTACGTCATCCCCACGGAGGACGCTGACACGGCAACCGCCGACCTGCGCGAACACACCGCACGGACCCTGCCGGACTACATGGTTCCCGCAGCCCTCGTCACACTGGATGTGCTGCCCCTGACGCCGAACGGGGGACCATAAGGCCCTTCCCGCGCCGCAGTTCAGCACGGCTGCAACCACCCGCGGCCCCCGCAACACCCACGGCGTGGACCGCGTCGGGATCGACGACAACTTCTTCGACCTCGGCGGACACTCCCTCCTCGCCACCCGCCTCGTCAGCCGCATCCGCACCACGTTCGGTGCCGAACTCGCTGTACGTGATCTCTTCGAGGCGCCCACCGTCGCCGGCCTCGCCACCCGCCTCCAGCACGCAACCGGAGCGCGTGCGGCGCGATGCCGCTGCGGCTGACCGGTTCGCTGAACGTCGAGGCACTGCGTGAGGCGATCCATGACCTCACCGACCGGCACGAAACCCTGCGCACGGTCTTCCCGGAGAGCGATGGGACGCCCTACCAGCACGTCCTGCACGGCGACGCCGCCCGGCCGGTCATCGACATCGTCCCCGTCAACGAAGACGACCTGGACGCAGCCGTCAGCCAGGCGGTCACCCACACCTTCGGGACGTGCCCCTGCGCGCCTGGGTCTTCACCCTCACCCACGACGAACACCTCGTCCTCCTCCTCGCCCACCACATCGTCAGCGACGGCGCCTCACTCGCCCCCCTCACCCACGATCTCGCCATCGCCTATGCAGCCCGCCGCGACGGCATCGCTCCGCAGTGGACGCCGCTGCCGGTGCAGTACGCGGACTACACCCTCTGGCAGCGCGAAGTCCTCGGCGACGAGAGCGACCCGGACAGT
>NZ_JOHB01000101.1:0-375 GCF_000719605.1 Streptomyces sp. NRRL S-1813 | reverse complement strand
CCGCCAGAAGGGCGTCCAGGTTTGTCGTCACACACAAGCCAACGGGCGCCCTTCGCCATGGTCGCGGCCAGCACAGACATCGGACTCAATCATCTAGGGGGAGGCGGCCTCTGAGGGGCCGCCCGCCCATGGCTGATCCGCGGGTGCGAAGTCTCTGCGCTTCCGCTTTGCGCGCCTGACGGTGATCCGGGTTTCGGGCTTCGGATTGCGGCAGCGAACCGTGCCTACGAGGGCAGGACGACCCGCATGACGAGTCCGCCGCCTTCGCGGGGCTGGGCGGTGATGGTGCCGTCGTGTGCCCGGACGACGGAGCGGACGATGGACAGGCCGAGGCCGACGCCCTTGTCGCTGCCGGTGCGCTCGGTGCGCAGCCGC
>NZ_JOHB01000100.1:0-389 GCF_000719605.1 Streptomyces sp. NRRL S-1813 | reverse complement strand
TGGTGGAGGAACCAGAGGCGGCGTTGGGCGTGGGAGAGGGGGATGTGGTCGGGTCGTTCCATCGGCAGGAGCGGGTTGCGTGCTCCGGTTGCGTGGTGGAGGCGGGTGGCGAGGCCGGTGATGGTGGGTGCTTCGAAGAGGTCGCGGACGGCGAGTTCGACGCCGAAGGTGGTGCGGATGCGGCTGAGGAGTCGTACGGCGGAGAGGGAGTGTCCGCCGAGGTCGAAGAAGTTGTCGTCGGTGTCGAGTGTGGGCAGGTTGAGGGTGTGGGCGAAGAGGCTGCGGAGGATCTCTTCCTGGGGGGTGGGGGTGCGGCGCCGTGCGGTGGTGGTGGCCGTGTCCTGCTCGTCGTCGTCGGTGTCCTGGGGGAGGAGTTCGAGTTGTCCGTC
>NZ_JOHB01000099.1:0-396 GCF_000719605.1 Streptomyces sp. NRRL S-1813 | reverse complement strand
GGGGGCGGTGTCGAGGGGGTGGGGGGTGATGGTGGTGCCGGGGAGGTCGAGGGTGCCCTCGGCGTTGTTCTGGAGGACGAGCATGGTCTGGAAGAGGGGGTGGCGGGCGGCGCTCCGGTCCGGATTCAGCTTCTCCACCAGCTGCTCGAAGGGCAGCTCCTGATGGGCGAACGCAGCCAGGTCGCCTTCCCGGGTCCGGGCGAGCAGCTCACCGAACGACGGATTGCCCGAGGTATCCGTCCGCAGCACCAGCGTATTGACGAAGAACCCGACGATATCGTCCAACGCCTGATCGGTCCGGCCCGCCGTCGCGGTACCCAACGGGATGTCCGTACCGGCCCCCAGCCGCGTCAGCAGCGCCGCCAACCCCGCCTGAAGCACCATGAACAGCGTCGC
>NZ_JOHB01000098.1:0-477 GCF_000719605.1 Streptomyces sp. NRRL S-1813 | reverse complement strand
ACTGTCCGGGTCGCTCTCGTCGCCGCGCTGGCGATGTGGTGGGCCAGGATCAGCAGGGTGTGTTCGTCGGCGCCGGTGGTGAACACCCAGGCTCGGAGCGGGAGTTCATCGGTCAGCCGGAAGGCGTGGCGAGCGGCGGTGGCGAGGTGCTCGGCGAGGTGCGCGGCGTCGGTTGTGACGACCTCGACCGTCGGCCGGGCGGCGTCGCCGTGCAGCACCTGCTGGCGTGGGGTGCCGTCGGTCTCGGGGAAGACGGTGCGCAGGGTTTCGTGCCGGTCGGCGAGGTCGTGGATGGCCTCGTGTAGTGCGGTGGTGTCGAGTTGGCCGGTGAGCCGGAGGGCCATCGGCACGTTGTAGGTGGGGCTGGGTCCTTCGAGTTGGTGGAGGAACCAGAGGCGGCGTTGGGCGTGGGAGAGGGGGATGTGGTCGGGTCGTTCCATCGGCAGGAGCGGGTTGCGTGCTCCGGTTGCGTGGTGG
>NZ_JOHB01000097.1:0-540 GCF_000719605.1 Streptomyces sp. NRRL S-1813 | reverse complement strand
GCCTGGAACCGCTCGACGGTCGCCGCCCGGCACGCGGAACTCCTGTACCGCGCGGCGGCCGAGGCGTACCTGGCCAACATCGCCAACAACCCCTTCCACCAGGAATGGTGGACCGCCCGCCCGGAACTGCACCCGGTCCTGGCGGTGGAGTGAGCTAGTCGTAGCTGATGTCGGAGGGGGTGTAGCGGCAGGTGGTGGGGTCGGGGCCGGTGCCGAGTTCGGTGGGCTCCTTGCCGGTGTCGTTGCCGGTGAAGCGGGTGCAGGGCTTGATCTTCTTCTTGGTGTCGCCGTGCACGCGGACGTTCCGGAGTGACGCGGTGTCGCCGTAGTTGGCGTTGACACCGACGATCGACTTGCCGGGGGCGGTGATGTCGACGTCGTTGACGATGATCGTGCGCTTGTACTGCTTCTTGCAGTTGCCGCAGGAGCGGACCAGCTTGCCGAAGTCGGCGACCTGGAACCTGGTCACCACGAGCTTGCCGGCGCCGTTGAACTGGAAGACCTTGTCGGAGGCGCCCCGGGCTCCGCCGCCGTACACCG
>NZ_JOHB01000096.1:0-554 GCF_000719605.1 Streptomyces sp. NRRL S-1813 | reverse complement strand
GAGCTCGAGGGCCTGGGTCGGTACGAGTACGGCTGGGCCGACTCCGACGCGGCCGGCGCCGCGGCCAAGCGCGGTTTGAACGAGGACGTCGTCCGCGACATCTCCGCGAAGAAGAACGAGCCCGAGTGGATGCTCAAGCTGCGTCTCAAGGGTCTGCGCCTCTTCGACAAGAAGCCCATGCCGACCTGGGGCTCCGACCTCGGCGGCATCGACTTCGACAACATCAAGTACTTCGTGCGGTCCACCGAGAAGCAGGCCGAGTCCTGGGAGGACCTGCCGGAGGACATCAAGAACACGTACGACAAGCTCGGCATCCCGGAGGCGGAGAAGCAGCGCCTCGTCGCCGGTGTCGCGGCCCAGTACGAGTCCGAGGTCGTCTACCACCAGATCCGCGAGGACCTGGAGGAGCAGGGCGTCATCTTCGTCGACACCGACACCGCGCTGAAGGAGCACGAGGAGCTCTTCAAGGAGTACTTCGGCACCGTCATCCCGGTCGGCGACAACAAGTTCGCCTCGCTGAACACGGCCGTGTGGTCCGGCGGATCGTTCATCTA
>NZ_JOHB01000095.1:0-1341 GCF_000719605.1 Streptomyces sp. NRRL S-1813 | reverse complement strand
GTGCAGCAGCGTGGTGCGCTCGGGTGCGGTGAGGATGTCCAGGTCGGCGATCGGTTGTGAGGCGTCGGCGACGGCCGCCCGCAGCAGACGCTCCAGCCGAACGGCCATGGCTTCGGCGGTCCGCCGGTCGAACGGGGACGTCTTGGTGGGTGTAGGCGGCCAGGTCGGTTTCCCGCACTCGTCCGAGGAGTTCGGTGAAGGTGGGGTTGCCGGAGGTGTCGGTGCGCAGCACCAGAGTGTTGATGAAGAAGCCGACGAGGTTGTCGAGTGCGTTGTCGGTGCGTCCGGCGATGGGTGATCCGAGGGGGATGTCGGTGCCGGCGCCGAGTCGGGTCAGGAGTGTGGCGAGTGCTGTTTGGACGACCATGAAGACGCTGGCTTGGTGTTCGCGGGCCAGGCGGGTGATGCCGTGGTGCAGCTCGGCGTCCCAGGTGAACGGGACGCTGTCGCCCTGGTAGCTGGCTTCGGCCGGCCGCGGACGGTCGGTGGGCAGCTCCAGCAGGTCGGGAAGCCCGGCCAGATGCTGCTGCCAGTAGTCGACCTGACCGGAGATGAGGCTCTGCGGGTCGCTCTCGTCGCCGAGGACTTCGCGCTGCCAGAGGGTCGCTGGCGATGTGGTGGGCCAGGATCAGCAGGGTGTGTTCGTCGGCGCCGGTGGTGAACACCCAGGCTCGGAGCGGGAGTTCATCGGTCAGCCGGAAGGTCTGGCGAGCGGCGGTGGTGATGTGTTCGGCGAGGCGTGCGGCGTCGGTCGTGACGACCTCGACCGTCGGCCGGGCGACGTCGCCGTGCAGGACGTGCTGGTGAGGCGTGCCGTCGGCCTGGGGGAAGACGGTGCGCAGGGTTTCGTGCCGGTCGACGAGGTCGTAGATCGCCTCACGCAGTGCATCGACGTCCAGCGAACCGGTAAGTCGCAACAGAAGCGGCACGTTGTAGGTCGCGCTCGGCCCCTCCAGTTGGTGCAGGCGGACGGTGAGTTCGGTGTTGAGGGTGGTGCGGATGCGGCTGGTGAGGCGGGTGGCGAGGAGGGAGTGTCCGCCGAGGTCGAAGAAGTTGTCGTCGATGCCGATGTGTTCGACGCCGAGGGTTTGGGCGAAGGCGTGGCAGAGGAGTTCTTCGTGGGTGTTGCGGGGGCCGCGGGTGGTTGTGGTGGGGGTGAACTGGGGTGCGGGGAGGGCCTTGTGGTCCAGTTTCCCGTTCGGCGTCAGGGGCAGCACGTCCAGTGTGACGAGGGCTGCGGGGACCATGTAGTCCGGCAGGGTCCGTGCGGTGTGTTCGCGCAGGTCGGCGGTTGCCGTGTCAGCGTCCTCCGTGGGGATGACGTAGGCGACGATGCGCTGG
>NZ_JOHB01000094.1:0-655 GCF_000719605.1 Streptomyces sp. NRRL S-1813 | reverse complement strand
GGTGTACTCGCCCCAGATCAGGGCGGGGGTGCGGCCGCCGTTGGCGCGGCCCGGGTTGATGGCGTCGGTGAGGGTGACCTGCTCGGCGATCTTGCCGGAGGTGTCCTCGCCGAACAGGGCGACGGCGGTGACCAGTTCGGGGGTGTAGCCGACGAACCAGGCGGAGCGGTTGTTCTCGGAGGTGCCGGTCTTGCCGGCGGCCTGGTAGTCGCCGGCGGCGCGGAAGCCGGAGCCGTTGGTGACGACGCCGGTCATGGCCTGGGTGACGGTGTCGGCGGCCCGGCGGCTGATGACCTGCTCGCCGGTCTGCTTGACCACGTCGACCTTGCGGTCGCTGTGCTGGGCGCTCTTCACGAGCGCGGGGTTGACCTTCTTGCCGTGGTTGTCGAGGGTCGCGTAGGCGCCGGCCATGTCGAGGGTGGAGGCGCCCATGGTGCCGAGCGACATGGCGGGGGTGGCGCCGAAGTCCTGGCCGTCCTTCATGCCGAGGGCGAGGGCGGTCTTCTTGGTCTTCTCCGGGCCGACGTCGACGATCATCTGGGCGTAGACCGAGTTGATCGAGCTGTTGGTGGCCTTCTGGACGGTGACGGGGCCGTACGAGCGGTCGTCCTCGTTCTCCGGGGCGAAGGGGATCTCGCTGCCGACGACCGGGCGC
>NZ_JOHB01000093.1:0-658 GCF_000719605.1 Streptomyces sp. NRRL S-1813 | reverse complement strand
TCAGCGTCCTCCGTGGGGATGACGTAGGCGACGATGCGCTGGTCGCCGGGCTGGTCTTCGCGGACGATGACGGCTGCTTGGCGTACGTGGGGGTGGTTGGTGAGGGTGGCTTCGATTTCGCCGAGTTCGATGCGGTAGCCGCGGACTTTGACTTGGGTGTCGATGCGTCCGGTGAATTCGAGTTGTCCGTCGGGGCGTCGGCGGGCGAGGTCGCCGGTGCGGTACATGCGGGTGCCGGGGGTGCCGTGGGGGTTGGCGGTGAAGCGGGTGGCGGTGAGGTCGGGGCGGTGGAGGTATCCGCGGGCGAGGAGGTCGCCGGCGATGTAGAGCTCGCCGGTGACGTTGGGGGGTACGGGCTGGAGGTGGGTGTCGAGGATGTGGATCTGGGTGTTCCAGATGGGGTGGCCGATGGTGATGGTGCCGGTGGGTGCGGGCTGTCCGGGTGCGATGCGGTACTGGGTGCAGCCGACGGTGGTTTCGGTGGGCCCGTATTCGTTGATGACGGTGGTGCCGGGGTGGTCGCGGCGCCACTCGTCGAGGGCCTCACCGAGGAGGGCTTCACCGCCGAGGACCAGCTGCTCGGTGGGTGAGATGTGCGGGGGCAGGTTCTTGAGCAGGGTGAGGTGTGAGGGGGTGGCCTTGACGAAGGTCGGCGCCT
>NZ_JOHB01000092.1:0-680 GCF_000719605.1 Streptomyces sp. NRRL S-1813 | reverse complement strand
GGTACGGGCAAGGGCGGTGCCACCGCGGCGCTCAACCGCATCGTCCGGCGCAAGCCCTCCGCGGGCGTGCGCGAGGTGCACGCGGTCAAGGGGGTCTCCTTCACCGCCTACCGCGGCGAGTCCATCGGCCTGATCGGCTCCAACGGCTCGGGCAAGTCGACGCTGCTCAAGGCGGTCGCCGGCCTGCTGCCCGCCGAGCGCGGCAAGGTCTACACCCACGGCCAGCCCTCGCTGCTGGGCGTGAACGCCGCGCTGATGAACGACCTGACCGGCGAGAAGAACGTCCTCCTCGGCGGCCTGGCCATGGGCATGTCCCGCGACCAGGTCCACGAGCGCTACGACGGCATCGTCGACTTCTCCGGCATCAACGAGAAGGGCGACTTCATCTCGCTGCCGATGCGCACCTACTCCTCCGGCATGGCCGCCCGGCTGCGGTTCTCCATCGCCGCGGCCAAGGACCACGACGTGCTGATGATCGACGAGGCCCTGGCCACCGGCGACCGCAGCTTCCAAAAGCGCTCCGAGGCCCGCATCCGCGAACTGCGCAAGGAAGCCGGCACGGTCTTCCTGGTCAGCCACAACAACAAGTCCATCCGCGACACCTGCGACCGCGTCCTGTGGCTGGAACGCGGCGAACTGCTGATGGACGGCCCGACGGACGAAGTGATCAAGGCCTACGA
>NZ_JOHB01000091.1:0-713 GCF_000719605.1 Streptomyces sp. NRRL S-1813 | reverse complement strand
GGCATGACGATGTTCCGGATGCCGATCTTCACCTGGAACGTGCTGCTGACCGGTGTGCTGGTTCTGCTGGCCTTCCCGGTGCTGGCGGCGGCGCTGTTCGCGCTGGAGGCGGACCGTAAATTCGGTGCGCATGTCTTCGATGCGGCAAATGGCGGGGCGTTGCTCTGGCAGCATCTCTTCTGGTTCTTCGGCCATCCAGAGGTGTACATCATCGCGCTGCCGTTCTTCGGCATCATTTCCGAGGTCATTCCGGTGTTCTCCCGGAAGCCGATGTTCGGTTACGTCGGTCTGATTGCGGCGACGATTTCGATTGCCGGTCTTTCGGTCACGGTGTGGGCGCACCACATGTATGTGACGGGCGGCGTGCTGTTGCCGTTCTTCTCGTTCATGACGTTCCTGATCGCGGTGCCGACCGGTGTGAAGTTCTTCAACTGGATCGGCACGATGTGGAAGGGCTCGCTGTCCTTCGAGACGCCGATGCTGTGGACGATCGGGTTCCTGATCACCTTCACCTTCGGTGGTCTGACCGGTGTCATCCTGGCCTCGCCGCCGATGGACTTCCATGTGTCCGACTCGTACTTCGTCGTGGCGCACTTCCACTACGTGGTCTTCGGCACGGTCGTCTTCGCGATGTTCGCCGGCTTCCACTTCTGGTGGCCGAAGTTCACCGGCAAGATGCTGGACGAGCGGCTCGGCAAGATCACTTTCTGGAC
>NZ_JOHB01000090.1:0-814 GCF_000719605.1 Streptomyces sp. NRRL S-1813 | reverse complement strand
GCCTGACGGTGGTGGCGTTTGCTTTCGGTTATGCGATGGCGGGGCGGGTGCTGTCCCCGTTGGGGCGGATCACGCGTACCGCGCAGCGGGTGGCCGGGTCGGATCTGCACCGGCGGATCGAGCTGGGCGGGCCGGATGATGAGCTCAAGGAGCTGGCGGACACGTTCGACGAGATGCTGGACCGTCTCGACCGGGCCTTCGAGTCGCAGCGGCGGTTCGTCTCCAACGCCTCGCACGAGCTGCGCACGCCCCTGGCGATCAACCGGACGCTGCTGGAGGTCCAGCTCGCCGATCCGGATGCGTCGCCCGAGCTCCAGCAGCTGGGCAAGACGCTGCTGGCGACGAACGAGCGCAGCGAGCAGCTGGTGGAGGGCCTGCTGCTGCTCGCCCGCAGTGAGAACAAGGTCGTCGACAAGCGGCCGGTGGATCTGTCGGAGGTGGCCGCGCAGGCGGTCGACCAGAGCCGTGAGGAGGCGCACGGCAAGGGGGTGGAGTTCCGCGGGGTGCGCGGGCAGGTCTTCGTGCAGGGCAACGGCGTCCTCCTGGAGCGCATCGCGCTCAACCTCGTGCAGAACGCGGTGCGCTACAACGTGCCCGAGGACGGCTGGGTGGAGGTCAGTACCGAGCCGCAGCCCGGCTGCGCGGTCCTGGTGGTCGCCAACACCGGACCGGTGGTGCCCGCCTACGAGGTGGAGAACCTCTTCGAGCCCTTCCGGCGGCTGCGCACCGAGCGCACCGGCAGCGACAAGGGCGTCGGCCTCGGCCTGTCCATCGTCCGCTCCGTCGTCCGGGCACACGACGGCACCATCACCGC
>NZ_JOHB01000089.1:0-1105 GCF_000719605.1 Streptomyces sp. NRRL S-1813 | reverse complement strand
GTCGGGTAGCCGGGTCACGTCGCCGTGACCCGGCCCCCTCAGAACCGGACGTGCCTGTTTCCAAGCATCACGGCTCAAGCAAGCCCGAAGGCTTCACAGGTTCTGCTCTTCTCCGGTCGCCGTCGCCGGAGTGGTGCTGGCGATGGCATTCCGAGTGGACGAGCCGAAGATTCTTGCTCTCATCGGAGCCGCCGTGCCGCCGGCAGGTGAAGTGGTGTTTATGCAACCGGACAGATTCCCTTCTGACGGGCTGCCAGAGTAAGGCTGGTCTTGTCCATCGGTGGCGGTGTGCGCGTTTGACGGCGTTGACTCCAGTAGTCGAGCAGTGCAGGGTCATCGGGTGACGACTTGCCCCTGACCAGCTGATGTCGTCTGATGTTGGTCCAGGCGAACTTGGGAAGGTGTGCGCCTGGGGCACGGTCACCGAATACCCAGTTGTTCGTCTTGGATCGGTTGAGCCTGCCGAAGTACTTGTTCACGATCCAGTGCTTCGACTTCTTCGGATGGGTGCGCTTGGCCCACTTGTAAGTGAGCGTCCACACATAGCTGTCCAGTGCCGAGAACGTCCGGCTGGACACCACTGTCCGGTAATACGCGGACCAGCCCCTAACGATAGGGGATAGACGGCGTAGTACGACTGTGATGCTCTGACCTAACAGGGCCTGCATCTCAGATCTCAGTCGATTCCGGACTCTCTTGACCGCGTCCTTGCTGGGCGTGATGATCAGGCTGTCGCCATGGCGGCGGACGTTGAACCCCAGGAAATCGAACCCATCCGACAGATGGAGGATCCGCGTCTTCTCTTCATTGAAGCGAAGTCCTCGGGGTTGCAGCCATTCAGCCAGGCGTGACCTGACGGTCTCCGCTTCCTCCTTGCTCGTGCAGAACACGGCAAAGTCATCGGCGTAACGCACCAGGATCGGAGTTCCTTTCGCAGCCCACATGACTTTTCCCTTGCGGGTAGCGAAACGAACTCCTGCGGCCTCCTCCATCCCGTGCAGAGCGATGTTGAGCAACAAAGGACTGATCACTCCGCCCTGAGGGGTTCCCTCATCGGTCCGAGTGAAGCGTCCGTCATCGACCACACCAGCCTTCAGCCACTGCC
>NZ_JOHB01000088.1:0-884 GCF_000719605.1 Streptomyces sp. NRRL S-1813 | reverse complement strand
TCGGGCACTGCTCCCAAAACCCCTTCTCACCCAACGCCACCCGGCGCAGAGTCCGCCGGCCATTACCTTCCAGGCCACCCCGCGCATGCTGAACCGCCAGGTTGTGCCAGATCACCACATCCCCCTGCTGCCAGGAATGCTCATACACCGCATCCTCGGCATACATCACCGAGAACAACTCCTCCAGCAACCCCCGGCTCTCTTCACCCTCAAGGCCCACGATCCGCGTCGTCTGATTCGCATTCACCATCAGCCCCGGCTCCCCCGACACCGGATGACGCCACACCACCGGATGCTCCGCCCGCGGCATCCCCTCCGCCACCGACAACCCCACATTCCGGCCGTCCAACGACACCGGCATCGCGTTCTCACACACCAGTCCCGCAACCCGCGACCGCAAACCCGCCGGCAAACGCCCATACGCCGCCGCCACATTCGCAAACCGCGTCGACGTCACACACCCCTCAACATCCTCAGCAAAAAGCGACACCGCCTCCAACGGCACCGCACAATGCCCCGTATCCGAATGGAAAGACAGCTCACTCACCCCCAGAGCAGCCCCCTCCTTCACATTCGAAACAAACCCGATCCCCGAACCCTCCTCATGCAGCACCGGACCCAAATGCCCCATGAACCGGATCTGCTCCTCCAACGAGAAACCCTGACCCGAAAACACCAGCAGATGCCGCGCACGGAACAACTCCACCAACGCCGCCGCACACTCCGCACCCAACGGCGCCCCCAGATCCCACCCCTCGACCCGCGCACCCCACCCCGCAGACGTCGGCTCCCACACCAGCCCAGCCACCAGCCAGCCCCCCAACACCACGAACGACAACAACAGTTGCGAGACTAGCACTCTAAGTTGGATTATATAAATGATT
>NZ_JOHB01000087.1:0-942 GCF_000719605.1 Streptomyces sp. NRRL S-1813 | reverse complement strand
TGCGCGCCGCCCACTCCTGACGTCCCACAGCTTTTCGAAAGAGGCACCCTCATGAGCAATCTGCCCAAGATCGCGTGGATCGGTCTCGGCATCATGGGCTCCCCCATGTCCGAGAACCTGATCAAGGCCGGCTACACGGTCACCGGCTACACCCTCGAAGCCGACAAACTCGAGCGCCTGGCCGCAGCCGGCGGCACCGCCGCCACCTCGGCCGCCGAAGCCGTCACCGACGCCGACGTCATCATCACCATGGTCCCCGCCTCCCCCCACGTCGAAGCCCTCGCCTACGGCCCCGACGGCATCCTGGCCCACGCCCGGCGCGGCGCCCTGCTGATCGACATGTCCTCGATCACCCCCCAGACCTCCATCGACCTGGCCAAGGCCGCCGCCGACAAGGGCATCCGCGTCCTGGACGCCCCCGTCTCCGGCGGCGAAGCCGGCGCCGTCGAAGCCGTCCTGTCCATCATGGCCGGCGGCGAACAAGCCGACTTCGATGCCGCCCGCCCCATCCTCGAAGCCCTCGGCAAGACCATCGTCCTGTGCGGACCCCACGGCGCCGGCCAGACCGTCAAGGCCGCCAACCAGCTCATCGTCGCCGTCAACATCCAAGCCTGCGCCGAAGCCGTCGTCTTCCTCGAAAAGTCCGGCGTCGACCTCACCGCCGCCCTCGACGTCCTGTGCGGCGGCCTCGCCGGCTCCACCGTCCTCACCCGCAAAAAGGACAACTTCAAAAACCGCGACTTCCGGCCCGGCTTCCGCATCGACCTCCACCACAAGGACATGGGCATCGTCACCGACGCCGCCCGCACCGTCGGCGCCGCCCTCCCCGTCGGCACCCTCGTCGCCGGCCTCGTCGCCTCCCTGCGCGCACAAGGCGACGGCGGCCTCGACCACTCCGCCCTCCTGCGCGGCGTCGAACGACTCTCCGGACACACCACCGAA
>NZ_JOHB01000086.1:0-1065 GCF_000719605.1 Streptomyces sp. NRRL S-1813 | reverse complement strand
TGTATTGCCCTGTGAGGTTGGGGACGCGGCTGGCGGGTGGTTTGCCTGCGAGCGCGGTGTGTCCGCGGTGGTGATTGTAGGTATGCAGCCATTGCGGGAAGGCGTCGCGTCGTTCCTGCTCTGAGCGGTAGGGGCGGGCGTAGGCCCATTCGTCGAGCAGGGTGCGGTTGAGGCGCTCGACCTTGCCGTTGGTCTGCGGTCGATAGGGCCGGGTTCGTTTGTGGGTGATCCCGGCCGCGGCGAGTGCGTCGCGCCAGGCGTGTGACTTGTAGCAGGCGCCGTTGTCGGTCAGGACGCGTTCGACGGTGATCCCGCAGGTGGTGAAGAACGCCTGGGCACGGGCCCAGAAGGCAGTGGCGGTCTCCTTCTTCTCATCTGCGTGGATCTCGCTGTAGGCGAGGCGGGAGTGGTCGTCGACGGCAGTGTGGATGTAGCTGTAGCCGGCGCCGGAGCGGGTCTTGCGGCCCGCTTGGCGGCCGAGGGTCTTGTGACCGCCGCCGTCGGGGATGTTGCCGAGTTTCTTGATGTCCACGTGGACCAGTTCGCCTGGCCGGTCGCGTTCATAGCGGCGTATGACGCGGCCGGTGGCCCGGTCCAGGTGGGCGAGGCGGGCCAGGCCGAAGCGGGTCAGTACGCGGTGCACGGTCGAGGGCACCAGGCCCAGCAGGTGTGCGATGCGGGCCGGGCCCCACCGGCGCAGAAGCCGGACTTTGATGATCCGCCGTTCGGTGCGGTTCGGGGTGCGGCGCGGGCTTGTGTGCGGGCGGCTTGAACGGTCTGCCATGCCCGCCTCACCGAACAGCCGGTAGCGCTCAGCCCAGCGCTGGGCCGTCGTCGGCGAGACCTGGAAACGCTCGGCCGCCCGACGCAGTGGCCAGCCGTCCTTGACCACGCAGCGGGCCAGACGCAGCCGACCGGTCTCAGTCAGAGGTGCATTACGGTGAGGCACGAGGGCCTTTCTGGTCGCCGGTGCAGATGTCGCAATCCACACCAGGCCAGAAGGCCCTCACCCATTTCAAGATCACTCAGCCGAGACCTGCGTCACCAACCTCCGTGGACAGAACA
>NZ_JOHB01000085.1:0-1400 GCF_000719605.1 Streptomyces sp. NRRL S-1813 | reverse complement strand
CCGGCCCGCCGTCGCGGTACCCAACGGGATGTCCGTACCGGCCCCCAGCCGCGTCAGCAGCGCCGCCAACCCCGCCTGAAGCACCATGAACAGCGTCGCGCCATGCTCACGCGCCAGCGATTCCAGGCGTCCATGGAGGCCGGCGGGCAGCTGGAAGTGGACGAGGCCGCCGGAGTGGGTGGGCTGGGGCGGACGGGGCCGGTCGGTGGGGAGAACGAGTTCCTGTGGAAGGTCCCTCAGCGTCCCGGCCCAGAATTCGGCCTGCTCCTTGCCCACGTCCGCCAGAAGCTCACGCTGCCACAGCGTGTAATCCGCGTACTGGACCGCCAGTGGCTCCCACACAGGAGCACTGCCGGTGAGGCGGGCGTGATAGGCCATGGACAGGTCGCGCAGGAGGGGCACCAGCGACCAGCCGTCGCTGGCGATGTGGTGCAACGTCAACAGCAGTACGTGCTCCTCGTGTGCGGCCGTGAACAGCGAGACCCGTAGGGGAAGTTCCTCGGCGAGGTCGAAGGGCGTGAAGGCCGCGGCGTGGAAGCGGGCGGAGATCTCGTCGGCGGGGCACGGCACCACGGTGACCTCGACGGCGGCCTCGTCGGGGGCGAGCAGCTGCTGGCGCGGTTCGCCGTCGTGGGCGGGGAAGACGGTGCGCAGCGCCTCATGGCGCCCGATCACATCGTTGACGGCGGACTGGAGGGCCTCCACGTCCACCGGGCCCCGCAGTTGGAAGGCGAACGGCGCGTTATAGGTCGGGCTCTGCTCCAGACGGTCCAGGAACCACAGCCGCTGCTGCGCGAACGACAGCGGCACCACCGCCGGCCGCGCCCGCGCCGTCACCGCCGGCCGGGCCGCGGTCCCCCCGGCCAGCAGATCCGCCAGCCCTGCGGCCGTACCGTCGGCACACCCAGCACCTGGGCGAACAGCTGACACAGCACCTCCTCCCGCGCCGACCGCGGACCACGCTCGCCCCTCCCGGCCCGTCCGGGGCCGCCCCCGACCGTCGCACCGGCACCCGCGGCATCGTCAGGGTCGGAGGCGCGGCGGGCGGGGAGACGATGCCCGGCCGTCCGGTCCAGCAATGCCCGCTCCTCTGCCCGTGACGCGAAGATCTCCAGCGAACCGATGGCGGTGTCCGGCGCGTCCGCTGCGGCGTCGAGAACGCGGATGAGGAGGCGGGTCAGGGCGTCCGCGGTGCTGCGGTCGAACAGATCGGTGGCGAACTGGAGGATGCCGGACAGGCCCAGGGGGCGTTCGTCGGCGTCCGGCTCCTCCGTGAAGCTCCAGCCGAGATCGAATTTGGAGGGGGCGGTGTCGAGGGGGTGGGGGGTGATGGTGGTGCCGGGGAGGTCGAGGGTGCCCTCGGCGTTGTTCTGGAGGACGAGCATGGTCTGGAAGAGGGG
>NZ_JOHB01000084.1:0-1099 GCF_000719605.1 Streptomyces sp. NRRL S-1813 | reverse complement strand
ATCCAGATTCCCGCTGACATCAAGCCCGCCGACGGACGCTTCGGCGCGGGCCCCTCCAAGGTGCGTACGGAGGCGCTCGGCGCCCTCGCCGCCACCGGTAGCTCCCTTCTCGGCACGTCCCACCGCCAGGCCCCGGTCAAGAACCTGGTCGGCAAGGTGCGCGACGGCGTACGCGACCTCTTCCAGCTCCCCGAGGGCTACGAGGTCGTCCTCGGCAACGGCGGCTCCACCGCCTTCTGGGACATCGCGACGCACGGCCTGATCGAGCGCAAGTCCCAGCACCTCAGCTTCGGCGAGTTCTCCTCGAAGTTCGCCAAGGCCGCCAAGCTCGCGCCGTGGCTGGACGAGCCCACCGTCATCTCCGCCGACCCGGGCAGCCACCCTGACCCGCAAGCGGAGGCGGGCGTGGACGTCTACGGCCTCACCCACAACGAGACCTCGACCGGCGTCGCCGCCCCCATCAAGCGGGTCGCGGGCGCCGACGAGGGCGCACTGGTACTGGTCGACGCCACCTCCGGCGCCGGCGGCCTGCCCGTGGACATCACCGAGACCGACGTCTACTACTTCGCCCCGCAGAAGTCGTTCGCCTCGGACGGCGGTCTGTGGCTCGCGGCCTTCTCCCCCGCCGCCCTGGAGCGCGCCCGCGCCATCCACGCGTCCGGCCGCCACATCCCCGAGTTCTTCTCGCTGCCCACGGCGATCGACAACTCCCTCAAGAACCAGACCTACAACACCCCCGCGCTGTCCACCCTCTTCCTGCTCAACGAGCAGCTGGAGTGGATGAACGGCCAGGGCGGCCTGGACTGGGCGGTCCGCCGCACCGCCACCTCCTCGCGCACCCTCTACGGCTGGGCCGAGGACTCCAAGTACGCCACCCCGTTCGTCACCGACCCCGCCAAACGCTCGCAGGTCATCGGCACCATCGACTTCGACGACAACATCGACGCCGCGGCCGTCGCCAAGGCCCTGCGCGCCAACGGCATCGTCGACACCGAGCCCTACCGCAAGCTCGGCCGCAACCAGCTGCGCATCGCGATGTTCCCGGCCATCGACCCGACGGACATCGAGGCCCTCACCGCCTGCGTCGACTACGTCATCG
>NZ_JOHB01000083.1:0-1231 GCF_000719605.1 Streptomyces sp. NRRL S-1813 | reverse complement strand
GGACCATAAGGCCCTTCCCGCGCCGCAGTTCAGCACGGCTGCAACCACCCGCGGCCCCCGCAACACCCACGAAGAACTCCTCTGCCACGCCTTCGCCCAAACCCTCGGCGTCGAACACATCCGCACCACCCTCAACACCGAACTCACCGTCCGCGACCTCTTCGAAGCACCCACCGTCGCCACCCTCGCCACCCGCCTCCACCACACCACCGGAGCACGGACCCCGCTCACCCCGAGGCCTCGCCCCGACCACATCCCGCTCTCCCCCGCTCAGCAGCGCCTCTGGTTCCTCCACCAACTGGAGGGGCCGAGCGCGACCTACAACGTGCCGATGGTGCTCCGGCTGACCGGCGCACTCGACACCACAGCACTACGCAACGCCGTCCACGACCTCACCGACCGGCACGAAACCCTGCGCACGGTCTTCCGCGAGAGCGACGGGACGCCCTACCAGCACGTCCTGCACGGCGACGCCGCCCGGCCGGTCATCGACATCGTCCCCGTCAACGAAGACGACCTGGACACCGCCGTCAGCCAGGCGGTCACCCACACCTTCGACCTGACCAAGGACGTGCCCCTGCGCGCCTGGGTGTTCACCACGGGGGCCGACCAGCACACCCTGCTGATCCTGGCCCACCACATCGCCAGCGACGGCTGGTCCATGGGCCCCCTCGCCCAGGACCTCGCCACCGCCTACGCGGCCCGCTGTGACGGAAACGCTCCGCAGTGGACCCCACTGCCCGTCCAGTACGCCGACTACGCGCTCTGGCAACGCGAAGTCCTCGGGGACGAGAACGATCCGCAGAGCCTCATCTCCCGCCAGATCGACTACTGGCGCACCACCCTCACTGCTCTCCCCGACCACCTCGAACTCCCCACCGACCGGCCCCGGCCCGCCATCGCCGGCCACCACGGCGGCAGCGTCCCCTTCGCCTGGGACGCCGAGCTGCACCACGGCATCACCCGCCTGGCCCGCGAACACCAAGCCAGCGTCTTCATGGTCGTCCACACAGCACTCGCCACACTCCTGACCCGACTCGGCACCGGCACCGACATCCCCCTCGGATCACCCATCGCCGGACGCACCGACAACGCACTCGACAACCTCGTCGGCTTCTTCATCAACACGCTCGTGCTGCGCACCGACACCTCCGGCAACCCCACCTTCACCGAACTCCTCGGACGAGTGCGGGAAACCGACCTGGCCGCCTACACCCACCAAGACGTCCCC
>NZ_JOHB01000082.1:0-1981 GCF_000719605.1 Streptomyces sp. NRRL S-1813 | reverse complement strand
CAGGGTCCGTGCGGTGTGTTCGCGCAGGTCGGCGGTTGCCGTGTCAGCGTCCTCCGTGGGGATGACGTAGGCGACGATGCGCTGGTCGCCGGGCTGGTCCTCGCGGACGATGACGGCTGCCTGCCGCACCTGGGGGTGGTTGGTGATGACGGCTTCGATTTCGCCGAGTTCGATGCGGTAGCCGCGGACTTTGACCTGGGTGTCGATGCGTCCGGCGAATTCGAGTTGTCCGTCGGGGCGTCGGCGGGCGAGGTCGCCGGTGCGGTACATGCGGGTGCCGGGGGTGCCGTGGGGGTTCGCGGTGAACCGTGTCGCCGTGAGGTCGGGGCGGTGGAGGTATCCGCGGGCGAGGAGGTCCCCGGCGATGTAGAGCTCGCCGGTGACGTTGGGAGGAACGGGCTGGAGATGGGCGTCGAGGATGTGGATCTGGGTGTTCCAGATGGGGTGCCCGATGGTGATGGTGCCGGTGGGGGCGGGCTGTCCGGGATCGATGCGGTACTGGGTGCAGCCGACCGTGGTTTCCGTGGGCCCGTATTCGTTGATGACGGTGGTGCCGGGGTGGTCGCGGCGCCACTCATCGAGCGCCTCACCCAGGAGCGCTTCACCACCAAGGACCAGCTGCTCGGTGGGTGAGATGTGCGGGGGCAGGTTCTTGAGCAGGCTCAGGTGCGAGGGGGTGGCCTTGACGAAGGTCGGCGCCTCGGAGAGGTCCGGGGCGGTGCCCTCGTCCAGCTCGACCAGATGCGCGCAGCCACCAAGCGTGAGGGGTCCGAGAAGCCCCGTGACCGTGAGGTCGAAGGAGACCGGAGAGTGGACGAGAGTCCGTCCGCTCATGGCGGGATAGGCGGCGTGGGCCCAGCGGAGGTAGAGGTTCAGCGAGCGGTGCTCGACGACGACGCCCTTCGGCCGCCCGGTGGAACCGGAGGTGTAGATGACGAAGACGGGATGCGAGGTCTTCGCCTCACCCAACCGGTCAGCATCGCGAACGTTGCTGGTCGACAGCCCCGAAGTGTCGGCCTCGCCGGAGTCGAGAGTGAGGGTGTGCCACGACGACGTCGATCGTGCGGGGAAGGGCGAGCGCGACGATCTGCTCGGGGCCGACGTTCCTGCTGATGAGGTGATGTGCCAGCTGGTTGGCGCGGGCGTTCAGCTCGCTGTAGGTGAGCTGTGTGCCCTCGTGCTCCAGAGCAGCGGCCTGCGGCGTCCGCGTCACCTGGGCCTCGAAGAGTTCGGCAAGCGTCGCGTCGGGGCGTTCCAGCCACGCCGCGATGCTCTGCGCGGTCTTCCGGTCGAAGAGGTCGGTCGCGAACTCCACCGACCCCCGCATACCTGAAGGCACACCGCTGCCGTCGTGCTGTTCTTCCACGTCGAAGGAGAGGTCGAACTTGGCCGACGCGACATCCAGCGCGTAGCCCTGTGCGGTGAGTCCGGGCAGTGCCAGCTCGGCGTCGTTGTTCTGGAAGGTCAGCATCACCTGGAAGAGCGGGTGATGGGACAGGGAGCGGGTGGGGTTGACGATCTCCACGAGCCGCTCGAAGGGCACGTCCTGGTGCGCGTAGGCCGCCAGGTCCGCTTCCCGCACCCGCCCCAGGAGTTCGGCGAAGGTGGGATCGCCGGACGTGTCGGTGCGCAGCACCAGCGTGTTGACGAAGAAGCCGACGAGGTCGTCGAGTGCGTCGTCGTTACGTCCGGCGATGGCGGAGCCGATGGGGATGTCGGTGCCCGCGCCGAGTCGGGTCAGCAGCGTCGCCAGCGCCGCCTGGACGACCATGAAGACGCTCGACTGGTGTTCGCGTGCCAGGCGGGTGATGCCGTGGTGGAGGTCGGTGTCCCAGGCGAAGGGCACGCTGTCGCCCTGGTGGCTGGCCACCGCGGGCCGGGCCCGGTCGGTGGGCAGTTCCAACTGCTCGGGGAGTCCTGCCAGAGTGCTGCGCCAGTAGTCGATCTGGCGGGAGATGACACTGTCCGGGTCGCTCTCGTC
>NZ_JOHB01000081.1:0-1355 GCF_000719605.1 Streptomyces sp. NRRL S-1813 | reverse complement strand
ACCTTCTCGTCGAGGTGCTTGGGCAGCACGTAGACGTCGGTGGGGTACTCGGCGGGCTTGGTGAACAGCTCGATCTGGGCCAGCGTCTGGTCCGCGAACGAGTTGGACATCACGAAGGACGGGTGGCCGGTGGCGTTGCCCAGGTTGAGCAGACGGCCCTCGGACAGCACGATCAGGACCTTGCCGTCGGGGTGGGTCCAGGTGTGCACCTGCGGCTTGACCTCGTCCTTGACGATGCCCTCGAGCTTGGCCAGGCCGGCCATGTCGATCTCGTTGTCGAAGTGGCCGATGTTGCCCACGATCGCCTGGTGCTTCATCCGCGCCATGTGCGACGCCATGATGATGTCCTTGTTGCCGGTCGTGGTCACGAAGATGTCGGCGCTCTCGACGACATCCTCGAGGGTGGTGACCTGGTAGCCGTCCATCGCCGCCTGGAGCGCGCAGATCGGGTCGATCTCGGTGATGATCACCCGGGCGCCCTGGCCGCGCAGCGACTCCGCACAGCCCTTGCCGACATCGCCGTAGCCGCAGACCACGGCCGTCTTGCCGCCGATCAGGACATCGGTGGCACGGTTGATGCCGTCGATCAGCGAGTGACGGCAGCCGTACTTGTTGTCGAACTTCGACTTCGTCACGGCGTCGTTCACGTTGATCGCCGGGAACAGCAGGTCCCCGTCACGGTGCATCTCGTACAGACGGTGCACACCGGTCGTGGTCTCCTCGGTCACACCACGGATCTCGGACGCCAGGTTCGTCCACTTCTGCGGCGCCTCACCCAGCGTGCGGGTCAGCAGCTCCAGCACCGCACGGTGCTCATCGCTCTCCGCCGTCTCGACCGCCGGGACCTTGCCGGCCTTCTCGTACTCGACGCCCTTGTGGACCAGCAGGGTGGCGTCACCACCGTCGTCGAGAATCATGTTCGGGCCGCCGGTGGGCGAATTCGGCCAGGTCAGCGCCTGCTCCGTGCACCACCAGTACTCCTCCAGGCTCTCGCCCTTCCAGGCGAAGACCGGAATACCGGCCGGCGCCTCGGGGGTGCCGTTCGGGCCCACCGCGATCGCCGCGGCGGCGTGGTCCTGGGTGGAGAAAATGTTGCAGGACGCCCAGCGGACCTCGGCGCCCAGGGCGGCCAGGGTCTCGATCAGGACGGCCGTCTGCACAGTCATGTGCAGGGAACCGGTGATACGCGCACCGGCCAGCGGCTGAGCCGCCGCGTACTCCCTGCGGATCGCCATCAGACCGGGCATCTCATGCTCGGCCAGGGTGATCTCCTTGCGGCCGAAAGCGGCAAGGGAAAGGTCAGCGACCTTGAAGTCCTGGCCGGTGGCTGCTGTCGTCATGCGGGCTGCTCCTCG
>NZ_JOHB01000080.1:0-1474 GCF_000719605.1 Streptomyces sp. NRRL S-1813 | reverse complement strand
GCAATACCGGTGATTTAGGTTGTTTTTCGGCGGGTTGGCCTGGTCTTGGTCGGCCCGATCAGGGTCACGCGGGGAGTCTCCGGCCTGGGCGGAGTGTGGTGCTCGGCGCGTTTGAGCTTCCAGTTGGACATCTTGCGTTTGATGACGCGCGGGCTGGAGCGCAATCGACGGGGTGACAAGAGCCGTTTGCGGATCTCATGCAGGGCCGTGACCAGTGCCCGAGCCAGCCGGGAGGGGGGAAAACGCCGCCTGGTCGGTGACGTGGCGGCGGACGACGCGCAGCGTGCGAGTGAAGGAGACCCGGTCGGGATCGTGGTCCGCTTGCCGTGCGGCCTGGTGCATCAGGTCCCGCAGGGCGTGGTGCACCAGCAGGAAGGCGAAGATCTCCTGCTCGGCCCCGCGGGGATGCTGGGAGCGCAGGACGAGGCGGGGGCCTCCGAGATGGGTCTTGATCTCATCCAGCGTGCTCTCGATCTCCCATCGCTGGGCGTACAGCGCGGCCAGCGACGCGGCCGACGCGGCCCGCGGATCCAGGACAGTGGTGATCAGCCGGTACACCGTGTCGCTGCCGAGGGTGTACTCGATCACCCGAACCCGGGCTGGGTCCGCGCGAGGGTTCTTGTCCCGGGCCGCGACGATCTCCGAGAGATAGGAGCCATCCTCCAGCAGGGCCCGGACAGGGAGTACGGCATCGCTCTTGACCCGCCACAGCAGGTCGGCGCCGGTTGCGGCGGCGGCCCGCCACAGGTCAAAGCCGCGAAAACCCCGGTCGGCAAGCAGCAGCATGCCCGGCGTGAGTGAGCTGAACAGGCGCTGGGCCAGCTCGGTTTCATGGACAGCCAGCGGTCCGGCCTCGGCCGCGAAGACAGCGTGCGTGCCACACTCGGCCAGCGCGGCCACCCTCACCTGCGGATAGGCGCTCTTCTCCTGCCCGCGGCAGACTCCCGGGCGGCCGAAGAAGGCGGCATTGGACTCGGTGTCCGGCACGTCGAAGGTGGTGCCGTCCACCGCGACTAGCCGCCACCCCCGATACCAGGCCCCGCTCGTTTCCTCGGTCGCCACCGGCCGACACACCCGGGCAAACAGTGCTTTCAGCGGCTCCGGGCCCAGTCGCAGACGGGCTCGGCCGATCGCCGCGGTGGTCGGCACCCGCCAGGTCCCCTTCCACCGACCCATCCGCTCCAGTCCGTGCGTCAGGAGCCGAGCGACCTCCTCATAGCCCTGCCCGGAGAACAGGCACATCGCCAGCACGAAATAGACCACCACCCGGGCCGGCAGCAGCCGTTGACGCTGCTCGACCCGGCCGCATCCCGCGACCACCTCATCCACCAACTCCGGCGGAAACGCACGGGTCAGCACCCCAATCGCGATCCGATCCGAGAACCGGTCATCCGACGACGACTTCACCTGTCCGGGCCTTGGCACACCCCGCCCAACGACCCGGAAAGCCCAAAGTCACCGGTATTGCATCTAG
>NZ_JOHB01000079.1:0-1574 GCF_000719605.1 Streptomyces sp. NRRL S-1813 | reverse complement strand
GGAACTGCCCACCGACCGGCCCCGGCCCGCGGTGGCCAGCCACCAGGGCGACAGCGTGCCCTTCGCCTGGGACACCGACCTCCACCACGGCATCACCCGCCTGGCCCGCGAACACCAGGTCAGTGTCTTCATGGTCATCCAGGCCGGCATCGCCGCACTGCTGACCCGCCTCGGCGCCGGTACCGACATCCCCATAGGGTCGGCCATCGCCGGACGTAACGACGACGCACTCGACGACCTCGTCGGCTTCTTCATCAACACGCTCGTGCTGCGCACCGACACCTCCGGCGATCCCACCTTCGCCGAACTCCTGGGGCGGGTGCGGGAAGCGGACCTGGCCGCCTACACGAACCAGGACGTGCCCTTCGAGCGGCTCGTGGAGATCGTCAACCCCACCCGCTCGCTGGCTCACCACCCGCTCTACCAGGTGATGCTGACCTTCCAGAACAACGACGCAGAGCTGGCACTGCCCGGACTCACCACGCAGGACTACGCGCTGGATGTCGCGTCGGCCAAGTTCGACCTCTCCTTCGACGTGGAAGAGCAGCACGACAGCAGCGGTGTGCCCTCGGGCATGCGGGGAGCGGTCGAATTCGCGACCGACCTCTTCGACCGGAAGACCGCGCAGAGCATCGCGGCGTGGCTGGAGCGCCTGCTGCGCAACGCCGTTACGGACGCCTCACTCCCCATCGGAGAGGTCGACGTCATCTCCGCGCAGGAGCGTGAGCTGCTGCTCAACGGCTGGAACGACACCGCGCGCGACGTTCCCGACGCGACGCTTGCCGAACTCTTCGAGGCCCAGGTGGCGCGCACCCCCGACGCCACTGCTCTGGAGCACGACGGCACACAGCTCACCTACAGCGAGCTGAACGCCCGCGCCAACCAGCTCGCCCGTTTCCTGATCACCCAAGGCTCCGGGCCAGAGAAGTACGTCGCCGTCGCCCTCCCCCGCAGCATCGACTTCGTCGTGGCGATCCTCGCCATCGTCAAAACAGGTGCCGCTTACGTACCCCTCGACCTCTCCTACCCAGCCGACCGCATCGCCTACATGCTCGACGACGTCTCCGCCGTGCTGGCCCTGACCGATACCGCAGGAGCTCAGCACCTCCCGGCCGTCGACGGCATGACCACCCTGACGCTCGACACCCCTGACGTCGCCGATCGCACGGCCGGCCTCTCGACCGTCGACGTTCGCGATGCTGACCGGTTGGGTGAGGCGAAGACCTCGCATCCCGTCTTCGTCATCTACACCTCCGGTTCCACGGGGCGGCCGAAGGGTGTCGTCGTTGAGCACCGCTCGCTGAACCTCTATCTCCGCTGGGCCCACGCCGCCTATCCCGCCATGAGCGGACGGACACTCGTCCACTCGCCTGTCTCCTTCGACCTCACCGTCACCGGGCTCCTCGGACCTCTCACCCTCGGCGGCTGCGCCCAACTGGTCGAACTCGACGAAGGCGCCGCCCCCGACCTCGACCAGGCGCCGACCTTCGTCAAGGCCACCCCCTCACACCTCACCCTGCTCAAGAACCTGCCCCCGCACATCTCACCCACCGAGCAGCTGGTCCTCGGCGGTG
>NZ_JOHB01000078.1:0-2580 GCF_000719605.1 Streptomyces sp. NRRL S-1813 | reverse complement strand
GTTCGCGGACCAGACGCTGGCCCAGATCGAGCTGTTCACCAAGCCCGCCGAGTACCCCACCGACGTCTACGTGCTGCCCAAGCACCTCGACGAGAAGGTCGCCCGCCTCCACCTTCACTCGCTCGGCGTCAAGCTCACCGAACTGCGCCCCGAGCAGGCCGCCTACATCGGCGTCCAGGTCGAGGGCCCGTACAAGCCCGACCACTACCGCTACTGACCACCCCCGGAACCGCCGACACCAGGAGTGCACATGTCCCGCCGCCTGTTCACCTCGGAGTCCGTGACCGAGGGCCACCCCGACAAGATCGCCGACCAGATCAGCGACACCGTGCTCGACGCGCTGCTGGCGGTGGACCCGGCTTCCCGGGTGGCCGTCGAAACCCTCATCACCACCGGGCAGGTGCACCTCGCCGGTGAGGTGACCACGACCGCCTATGCGCCGATCGCCGCCCTCGTCCGCGAGAAGATCCTCGACATCGGCTACGACTCGTCCGCCAAGGGCTTCGACGGAGCCTCCTGCGGCGTCTCCGTCTCCCTGGGCGCCCAGTCCCCCGACATCGCGCAGGGCGTCGACACCGCGTACGTGAAGCGGGTGGCGGACGACGCCGCCGAAGCCGGCGACGCACTCGACGCCCAGGGCGCCGGCGACCAGGGCCTGATGTTCGGCTATGCCTGCGACGACACCCCGGAGTTGATGCCGCTGCCGATACAGCTGGCCCACCGGCTCGCCCAGCGGCTGACGGAGGTCCGTAAGGACGGCACCGTTCCCTACCTGCGCCCGGACGGCAAGACCCAGGTCACCATCGAGTACCTCGGTAACCAGCCGACCCGCCTGGACACGGTCGTGGTCTCGTCCCAGCACGCCTCCGACATCGACCTGAAGGCCCTGCTGGCCCCCGATATCCGCGAGTTCGTCGTCGAGCACGTCCTCGGGCAGCTGGCCGACGACGGGATCAAGCTGGACACCGACGGCTACCGGCTGCTGGTCAATCCGACCGGCCGCTTCGAGGTCGGCGGCCCCATGGGCGACGCGGGCCTCACCGGCCGGAAGATCATCATCGATACGTACGGCGGCATGGCCCGGCACGGCGGCGGCGCCTTCTCGGGCAAGGACCCGTCCAAGGTCGACCGCTCCGCGGCCTATGCGATGCGCTGGGTGGCCAAGAACGTGGTCGCCGCCGGACTGGCCCGCCGCTGCGAGGTCCAGGTGGCCTACGCCATCGGCAAGGCGCAGCCCGTCGGTCTCTTCGTCGAGACCTTCGGCACCGCGACGGTGGCCGTCGACCGGATCGAGAAGGCCGTTGCCGAGGTCTTCGACCTCCGTCCGGCCTCCCTCATCCGTGACCTCGACCTGCTCCGCCCCATCTACGCCCGGACCGCCGCCTACGGCCACTTCGGCCGGGAGCTGCCGGAGTTCACCTGGGAGCGCACCGACCGGGTGGACGCCCTGCGCAAGGCCGCAGGAGTCTGAGATGCGCATCGCCGTCAGCGGCTCCATCGCCACCGACCACCTCATGGCCTTCCCCGGAAGGTTCGCCGACCAGCTCCTGCCCGACCAGCTGGACAAGCTCTCGCTCTCCTTCCTCGTCGACGCCCTGGACGTCCGCCGCGGCGGGGTCGCCGCCAACATCGCGTACGGCCTCGGTGTGCTGGGGCTCAGCCCCGTGCTGGTCGGTGCCGTGGGCGACGATTTCGCGGAGTACCGGGTCTGGCTCAAGGAGCACGGGGTCGACACCGACGTCGTCCATGTCTCCGCGACCCGGCAGACGGCTCGCTTCCTCAGCCTGACCGACCGGGACATGAACCAGATCGCCGCCTTCTACGCGGGCGCCATGACGGAGGCCAGGGACCTCGGCATCCCGCAGGTCGTCCGGCACACGGGCGGCCTCGACCTGGTGCTCGTCTCCCCGAACGACCCCGAGGCGATGCTGCGGCACACCTCCGAGTGCCGCGCCGCGGGCATTCCCTTCGCCGCCGACCCCTCCCAGCAACTGGCCAGCCTGGACGGGGGCCAGGTCAGGGACCTCGTGGACGGCGCGCGCTGGCTGTTCACCAATGAGTACGAGGCCGCCCTCCTCCTGGAACGCACCGGATGGCAGCGCCAGGACGTGCTGCGACGCGTCGGGACCTGGGTCACCACACTCGGTGCGGACGGCGTACGGCTCGACCAGGACGGCGCGCAGCCGTGCCGGGTGCCCGCCGTTCCGGCCGGGACGACCGCCGATCCGACCGGTGCGGGCGACGCCTTCCGCGCCGGTTTCCTCGCCGCGACGAGCCACGGCCTGGAGCCGGCGGCCGCGGCGCAACTGGGCTGCGCGCTGGCCACCGCCGCGCTGCGCACGACGGGCCCGCAGGAGTACGACGCCCGGCCCGCCGGCCTGCTCGCGGACCTCACCACGGCCTACGGGCCCACCGCCGCACGGCTGTTCACCCCGTGGCTGGGGGCACGCTCATGACCGCCCGCGTCGCATCGCTGCGTGCGGCTCTGGCCTCGCGGGTGGTGGTCGCCGACGGTGCGATGGGCACCATGCTCCAAGCCCAGGACCCGTCGATGGAGGACTTCCAGCAGCTGGAGGGCTG
>NZ_JOHB01000077.1:0-2863 GCF_000719605.1 Streptomyces sp. NRRL S-1813 | reverse complement strand
TGTATTGCCCACGAGCGTTGTTGACAATGCTCAGGGGTTCGCTTCGTCCGGTTTTCGGGAGCTTGCCCGAGGGTGATGTTGCGGCGTGACGCGGGTCCTGCCCTTTGGTCCTGCGCTACATCGCTGCGGGGTGGTTCAGTCGTGTGCGCGGGCACTCGTGTCATCGTCGCTGCGGTGGGTCTGCCGGGCGGACCAGGCGCTGGCGTCCTGGCTGTAGCGGATGAGGAACTGGGCGAACTGCATGCGCTCGGTCGGCTCCCATGCAGCGGTGATGTGCTCAAAGGTCTCGCGCTGCTCGGAGGCGAAGCGGCGGCGCTCGGTTTGGCCGGCCTGAGTGAGTTCAAGGACGGTGCGGCGGCCGTCTGCCTGGGATGCGGATCGCCGCAGCAGTCCGTCGGCGATGCAGGCGGCAATGGTGCGGCTGGCGACGGGCTGGGTGACGCCCATCTCGGCGGCGATGCCGCCGACCGTCATCTCGCCGGGCGCGTCCGCGACCACGTTCAGGACGAGGTTGCGGGTCAGATCCCTGCGTCCGCCCGAGGTGCGCCGCCGCAGCCGCGACAGGGCAGGTCCGACCTGATCGAAGAGGCCCTTGCCGGTCTCCCGGGGCGCTGACGAGCTGCTCATGCCGCCCATCCTAGGGAGTTTTGGTCGACATGCATAACCATTCCGTTATGCATGTGCATAGCTTTAGGTATATATTGAGATGGAGGGTCGTACTCCAGGATCGAGGTAAGCCATGTCCGTGACCGCTATTGCTGGTGCCCGGGTCTTCGACGGCGAGAAGCCGCTGGGGGTGACCACCGTGCTCGTCGAGGGCGGGCACATCGCCCGCATCGGCGGCGACGCCCCAGCAGGGGCCGAGATCGTCGACGGCAGCGGCGCCACGCTGCTCCCCGGCCTGATCGACGCGCACGTCCACACCAGCCGGGACGCGCTGGCGTTGGCGCTGCGGTTCGGTGTGACGACCGAGTTGGAGATGCAGGGCACCAACACGCGGGACAACCGGGCCCACATCAGCGAGGACGATGCCGTCGCTGACGTGCGTTCCTCCGGTTTCGGTATCACCCCTCCGGGCGGCCACCCCAGTGAGCTGTTCCCCGAGGGTTTCCGTCCCGGCCCTCCTCCCGGCGCCAAGCCTGCAGGAGAGCCGCCGTTGATGCCGTTCTCCACCACCCCCGAAGAAGCCGTTGCATTCATCCCGCAATTGATCGAACGCGGCTCGGACTACATCAAGTTCATGGTCGACGACGGCAGCGTCGAAGGGCATCCGGGCCTGCCCATGCTTGACCAGGCCACCTTGAACGCCGGCGTGGCTGAGGCCAAGAAGCACGGCATGCTCACCATCGCCCACGCCCTGACCGTGGACGCCACCCGTATGGCCATCGAGGCGGGTATCGACGGCCTGGCCCACCTTTTCATGGACCAGCCCCACACCGACGAGATCATCAACCTGGTCAAGACCGCTGGAGTGTTCGTCGTGCCCTGCGTCGTCCTGAACGCCTCCATGATGGGCATCACCGGAAGCGACCTCGCCGACGATCCGCGCGTCGCCACCCGCCTCGATGCGGACTGGGACAAGGCCCTGCGCTCCGCCTTCGGCCACTACCCCCAAGGCAAGATCGAAGACGTTCTGGCCACCGTCAAGGCCCTCGCCGACGCAGGCGTGGACCTGCTGGCCGGCACCGACGTCTCCCTGCCCCTGCCCTTCCTGGGCGGGCTCGCCCACGGCGCCAGCGTCCACCACGAACTGCAGTACCTGGTTCAAGCCGGCCTCACCCCCGCCCAGGCCCTGCGCGCAGCCACCGCCACCACTGCCCGCCGCTTCGGCCTCGAAGACCGCGGTCGCATCGCCGAAGGTATGCGCGCCGACCTCCTCCTCATCGACGGCGACCCCACCAGCACCATCTCCGACACCCTCAACACACGCGCCATCTGGCGCCGCGGCACCCGACTCGCGGCCTGACCCCGCCGCCCACCACACAGCGCCATAGGCCGCCGACCACCGGGTCGGCGGCCTCACGTGCCTGCGCTCCCCGCCTGAGCCCAGACGGCTGATCAAGATCCGCACCACAGCAGAGGTCTTCGTGTCCCACCCCAACGCCCGACTGACCGTCTACGGCAGACGACTTCTGATCGACCGGGTCCGAGCCGGTCGCCCCGTCGCGCACGTAGCCGACGAAATGGGCATCTCCCGCGCCACGGCCTACAAGTGGGTACGTCGCTGGCGCACCGAGGGCGACACCGGCCTGTTCGACCGCACGAGTCGGCCCCGGACTACCCCGCACCGCACTGCCTCAGACGTCGAGAAACAGGTCTGCGCGCTGCGGCGCGAGCGAAAGCTCGGCCCCGCACGGATCGGTCCGATCCTGGGCATACCCGCCTCCACAGTCCATCGCGTGCTCACCCGCCACGGACTGAACCGACTGCGCTGGATGGACCGGCCCACCGGCCAGGTAATTCGCCGGTACGAACGCGCACGCCCCGGCGAGCTGATCCACGTCGATATCAAGAAGCTCGGCAACATCCCCGACGGCGGCGGGCACCGCATCATGCCCCGGCAGCAGGCCGGTGCCAACAGGCAGGCGACGACCGACGCGCGCAAGGGCGGCAGCCCCGTCATCGGATACAGCTTCGTCCACACAGCCATCGACGACCACTCCCGGCTCGCCTACAGCGAGGTCCTGGCCAACGAGCGCAAGGAGACCGCAGCCGCGTTCTGGCGACGCGCGAACGCCTTCTTCTCCGAACACGGCATCACCGTCGAACGCGTCCTAACCGACAACGGCTCCTGTTACCGATCCAAGCTGTTCGGCCAGACCTTGAGCGTCGCTGGCATCGTCCACAAACGCACCCGACCGTA
>NZ_JOHB01000076.1:0-3113 GCF_000719605.1 Streptomyces sp. NRRL S-1813 | reverse complement strand
CAGGGGCTGCCGTGAGCAGGACCGCAGTTAGCGCAAGTGCAGTACCCGTAAGTGCAGTTCGCAGTACCCAGCAGTGAAGTCAGTGAGCAGCACCTCGGTAAAGGCGTCGGCTGCGGGCGCGCGTACCGGGAGGTTCGGCAGTGGGGTTCTAAGCCAGAGCAGACGCAGGACGGGCGACGGGGCTGGCTGCCGAAGAGTGGTGCTAGGCAGGCCACAGAGCAGTTCGCATCACCAGCAGTACGCAGGAGAGCAGTACCCGCAGTAGGTAAGTGATTGATCCCAGAGGGAAGAACGGAGGAGCCCCGCGCCATCAGGATCGCCCGGGCGGAAGTTTTGAGTCCGGGTACCGCAGGACATCGATAGTGAGGTGGTCTCCGGTCAAGCAACCGCGATCCCCGCGCACCCGACAGCATCTTGGTCGGGTCCGCGGAAACAGAAGGCCGACGCAGTACCAGGGTCGGCAGATGGTGTAGCAGTTCCTTCGGGGCCCTGGTGCCAATGGCACCAGGGCCCCTCCACGCGTTCCACAGAGAGGTGAGATGACAGCAGACGACTCGTTCGGCCGTCTCGATGACGACGACTACCCCGCCTACACCATGGGCCGGGCCGCCGAGATGCTCGGCACCACCCAGGGCTTCCTCCGCGCCATCGGCGAAGCCCGCCTCATCGCCCCGCTCCGCTCCGAGGGCGGCCACCGCCGCTACTCCCGCTACCAGCTGCGCATTGCCGCCCGCGCCCGGGAACTCGTCGACCAGGGCACCCCCATCGAGGCCGCCTGCCGCATCATCGCCCTCGAAGACCAGCTCGAAGAAGCCCAGCGCAGCAACGCCGAACACCGCCGCGCCGCCGAATCGGCGAAGCCAACGACCGCAGCCTGAGACGACTGGACCTGCGGCTTTCCCAGCAACTTCGTCGCTGCCGCTTACACACGTTGCCCGGAACGCTTCAGCGTCCCGGGCAACACCGCCTTCACCATGCCTTCGGCAGGGCCCAAAGAGAAAATGCCCGCGATGTGGAGCCCGGCCAGGTAGATAGTCGCAGTCTTTTCGTAGCGAGTGGCAATGCCGCGCCACTGTTTCAAGCGGTTGATGCACCGTTCGGCTGTGTTGCGCTGCTTATGCCTCACGGTCGAAATTGGGTGGCCTGCCGCCACGGCTGCCTCGACGCAGTCGGTGGCCCTGCTGATCTGCGGGACAGGGATGACCGCGCGGATACCGCGCCTTACGCAGGTGCTCGCGGATGGCGCGCGACGAGTACGCCTTATCTGCCAAGACCATGTCCGGCCGGGTGCGGGGCCGTCCGCGTCGGTGGGGGACGCCTGGGACCTGTCCCCATGAAGGTTTGTTGTGACGACGCAGCACAGTTGGCAATTCAGCATGCTTGTTGGCAAACGAAGTTGAAGCTGCTCTGTGGTTACCCTGCGGAGCGATCGGTTGCGACCAGGCGAATTACCCGCACGACCTACCCCGCCCAGCAATACCGAAGGCCGCCAACCCAGGTGATGACCAAGCAATTAAGGGCATTATCGAGCAATTTCAGTTCCTTATGGAACAACTAGCCTATAAGGGACGAAGCCCCTCTACGCTCTCGCATAGCCGGACCGTACGCACCTGACGTACGGCGGCGAGAGGAACGAGGGGCGTCGTGGCCGAGGGAACGAGCACCGCACAGGCACGAGTCAACCGGTGGCAGACCATGCTGTCGGGCACCGGCCTGCACGAGGTCGGAGGTGCGGCGTTGCGCAGGAGCGGGCCGGTGAACCTGCTGTCCGGGGTGTGGCTGCATGCGGCGGCCCGTGCCGAGCAGGGGCTGGAGTTGACGGAGCTGGAGCGTTCCCTGCTGGCGCCGCTGAGCAAGGTGCTGGGCGAGGAGGAGGTACACGCCATCGGGCGTGTCCACCGTGAGCAGCAGGCCAGCGGGCAAGCGGGGATCCTGCCGCAGGTGATCACCTCGCGCAGCCTCAAGGAGGGTTTCGACTTCCAGGACTACCGGGCGGCGTTGACCGGCCTGCTGCCGCAGATCACCGGCGCGCCGAACGTCTCCCTGGCCGACCCCGCGGCACTTTCCGCCGGCGAGGGCGTCACCGACCCGGGCTTCGCTGCGGCGGTGGGCGAGTACGGCTACGGTCTGACCGCCTTCACCGGGGGGGAGCGCGAGGGCGGCGCCCGGACGCTTTCGGCGTACAGGGCCCGTCTGGAATGGGATGGCTTCATCTGTCACGAGGCGGTCGGTGACCAGGGTGGCGGTCGGGACGAGATCTACTGGACCTGCGCGTCCAACGCCAGGAACTACGCCTACACCACCCGTACCAAGGAGACCGGCTCGGTCACGGGGAACAGGCAGTGGTACCCGATCTGGGGGGACCACGTCACGGGGAGCCGGGTGTTCTTCGACACCACCCTGGACGGCTGCGGGGCGGCCCTTATCACCCTGTGGGAGGCCGACCAGTCCAACTCCGAGTGGTACGACGCGCTGGGCCGGGCCCTCAACGACGTCGTCAACACGATGAGCATCCCGGACATGTACCTCGGTCTCTTCCCTGGCACCGATCTCATCGGCCACATGAACACCGCACTCAGCTTCTTCGCCACGTTCTGGGAGGCATTCCGCAATAAGGACGACCAGGTGCTCCCCGTCGGCTTCACCTTCGGCGCGTACGACCTCAGCACCTACTACGGGCGCCCGGAAGGACGCCACTCCATCTCCTTCAACGCCCAGTCCAAGGGCATGGGGATGTTCACCCTCAACATCCGCTACACCGGTGACCAGCCCCAGATGTGATCCTTCCACTGCAAGATGGGGGTGGGTGACTGGGCACACCATCGGCCACCCGCCCCCATCAGCGGTCCCACCCGGAAGGTTCAGCGGTACCACCGCGCCCGGAACCGGTGGCGCCTGCGACGTCCGACCGCCGGCCGGTCTGCCCGCGGGACGGAATCAGCTCGATCCGCGCCCACTGCGCGTCAGACAAAAGCACACCTGGGCCAACACTCAGATGATCCAAACGAAACGGCCTAGATGCAATACCGGTGATTTAGGTTGTTTTTCGGCGGGTTGGCCTGGTCTTGGTCGGCCCGATCAGGGTCACGCGGGGAGTCTCCGGCCTGGGCGGA
>NZ_JOHB01000075.1:0-3202 GCF_000719605.1 Streptomyces sp. NRRL S-1813 | reverse complement strand
GGCTCTGGCCTCGCGGGTGGTGGTCGCCGACGGTGCGATGGGCACCATGCTCCAAGCCCAGGACCCGTCGATGGAGGACTTCCAGCAGCTGGAGGGCTGCAACGAGATCCTCAATGTCACCCGGCCCGACATCGTGCGTTCGGTGCACGAGGAGTACTTCGCGGTCGGTGTGGACTGTGTGGAGACCAACACCTTCGGTGCGAACTTTGCGGCGCTGGCGGAGTACGACATTCCCGAGCGGGTCTTCGAGCTGTCGGAGTCGGGTGCGCGCATCGCGCGGGAGGTGGCGGACGAGTTCACCGCCTCGAGTGGTCAGCAGCGTTATGTGCTGGGGTCGATGGGTCCGGGCACGAAGCTGCCGACGCTGGGTCATGCCCCGTATGTGACGCTGCGCGATGCGTATCAGCAGAACGCGGAGGGGATGATCGCCGGCGGTGCGGATGCGCTGCTGGTGGAGACGACGCAGGACCTGCTCCAGACGAAGGCCGCCGTCCTGGGTGCGCGGCGTGCGCTTGAGGTGACGGGCAGTGATCTGCCGGTGATCTGTTCGGTGACGGTGGAGACGACCGGCACGATGCTGCTGGGGTCGGAGATCGGTGCGGCGCTGACGGCGCTGGAGCCGCTGGGCATCGACATGATCGGTCTGAACTGTGCGACCGGTCCGGCGGAGATGAGTGAGCATCTGCGGTATCTGGCGCGTCATTCGCGGGTGCCGATCGCGTGTATGCCCAATGCGGGGCTGCCGGTGCTGGGCAAGAACGGTGCGCATTACCCGCTGACGGCGGGGGAGCTGGCCGATGCGCAGGAGACGTTCGTTGCGGAGTACGGGCTGTCGCTGGTCGGGGGGTGCTGCGGCACGACGCCGGAGCATCTGCGGCAGGTCGTGGAGCGGGTGCGGGGGATCGCTCCGCCGGTGCGTGAGCCGCGTCCGGAGCCGGGGGCGGCTTCGCTGTATCAGACGGTGCCGTTCCGTCAGGACACGTCGTATCTGGCGATCGGTGAGCGGACCAATGCCAACGGGTCGAAGAAGTTCCGTGAGGCGATGCTGGAGGGCCGCTGGGACGACTGTGTGGTGATGGCCCGGGACCAGATCCGTGAGGGTGCGCACATGCTCGACCTGTGTGTCGATTATGTGGGCCGTGACGGTGTGGCGGACATGGAGGAGCTGGCGGGCCGGTTCGCGACGGCTTCGACTCTGCCGATCGTGCTGGACTCCACGGAGCTGAACGTCATCCAGGCGGGTCTGGAGAAGCTCGGTGGCCGTGCGGTCATCAACTCCGTCAACTACGAGGACGGCGACGGGCCCGAGTCGCGCTTCGCGAAGGTGACCGAGCTGGCGGCCGAGCACGGCGCGGCGCTGATCGCGCTCACGATCGACGAGGAGGGCCAGGCCCGCACCGTCGAGCACAAGGTCGCCATCGCCGAGCGGCTGATCGCGGATCTGACGGGTAACTGGGGTATCCACGAATCGGACATCCTCATCGACTGTCTCACCTTCACGATCTGCACGGGTCAGGAGGAGTCGCGCAAGGACGGTATCGCCACCCTCGGGGCGATCCGTGAGCTGAAGAAGCGTCACCCGGATGTCCAGACGACGCTGGGCCTGTCGAACATCTCCTTCGGACTCAACCCGGCCGCGCGGATCGTGTTGAACTCCGTGTTCCTGGACGAGTGCGTCAAGGCCGGTCTGGACTCGGCGATCGTGCACGCCAGCAAGATCCTGCCGATCGCGCGGCTGGAGGAGGAGCAGGTCAAGGCCGCCCTCGACCTCGTCTACGACCGGCGCAGCGAGGGCTATGACCCGCTCCAGAAGCTGATGGAGCTGTTCGAGGGCGTCAACACCAAGTCGATGAAGGCCGGCCGGGCCGAGGAGCTCCTCGCGCTGCCCCTTAACGAGCGCCTCCAGCGGCGCATCATCGACGGGGAGAAGAACGGCCTGGAAGCCGACCTGGACGAGGCGCTCCAGGACCGTCCGGCCCTGGCCATCGTCAATGACACGCTGCTGGAGGGCATGAAGGTCGTCGGTGAGCTGTTCGGCTCCGGGCAGATGCAGCTGCCGTTCGTGCTCCAGTCCGCCGAGGTCATGAAGACTGCGGTGGCCCATCTGGAGCCGCACATGGAGAAGTCCGACGACGAGGGCAAGGGCACGATCGTGCTGGCCACCGTCCGTGGTGACGTCCATGACATCGGCAAGAACCTCGTCGACATCATCCTGTCCAACAACGGCTACAACGTCGTCAACCTCGGCATCAAGCAGCCGGTCTCGGCGATCCTGGAAGCCGCCGAGGAACACCGCGCCGACGTCATCGGGATGTCCGGTCTCCTGGTCAAGTCCACGGTGATCATGAAGGAGAACCTCGAAGAGCTCAACCAGCGCAAGATGGCGGCAGACTTCCCCGTCATCCTCGGCGGCGCCGCGCTGACCCGCGCCTACGTCGAGCAGGACCTCCACGAGATCTACGAGGGCGAGGTCCGCTACGCCCGCGACGCGTTCGAGGGCCTGCGCCTGATGGACGCCCTGATCGCCGTCAAACGCGGCGTGCCCGGCGCCACCCTCCCCGAACTCAAGCAGCGCCGGGTACCCAAGCGGGACACGGCCGTGCTGGAGGCCGAGGAGCCGGAGGGCGCGGTGCGCTCCGACGTCGCCCTCGACAACCCCGTCCCCGCCCCGCCGTTCTGGGGCACCCGCGTCGTCAAGGGCATCCAGCTCGCCGACTACGCGTCCTGGCTGGACGAGGGCGCCCTCTTCAAGGGGCAGTGGGGTCTCAAGCAGGCCCGCACGGGTGACGGTCCGACGTACGAGGAGCTGGTGGAGACCGAGGGCCGCCCCCGGCTGCGCGGCTGGCTCGACAAGCTCCAGACCGAGAACCTCCTCGAAGCAGCCGTCGTACACGGCTACTTCCCGTGCGTGTCCAAGGGCGAGGACCTGATCCTGCTGCACGAGGACGGCACCGAACGCACCCGCTTCACCTTCCCCCGCCAGCGCCGTGGCCGGCGCCTGTGCCTGGCCGACTACTTCCGCCCCGAGGAGACCGGCGAAACCGACGTCGTCGGCCTCCAGGTCGTCACCGTCGGCTCCAGGATCGGCGGCGCCACCGCCGAACTCTTCGAAGCCAACTCCTACCGCGACTACCTCGAACTCCACGGACTGTCCGTCCAGTTGGCCGAAGCACTCGCCGAATACTGGCACGCCCGGGTCCGC
>NZ_JOHB01000074.1:0-4385 GCF_000719605.1 Streptomyces sp. NRRL S-1813 | reverse complement strand
CTGTGATCTGTTGCGCCTTTTGCCGCGGCAGGCAGTGTGCCCGCCCCTTCGGTTCCCACACCCCGGCAACGCGCCTCCTGGTGCCGTTTCCGTCAGGCGCGGACGACAGAAGCTCGGCCATCATCTTCACAGAAAATCTGTCATGGCGGCGGTAGACATGCGCCCCAACGGGAGTTAGGCTTTCCGTCGTAGCCACGCGGACAGAACCGCAGTAGCAAGCAGGTCGGCAGGAGGAAGAGAAGGAGGCGGACACCATCAGGATCGCCCGGGCGAGGAAGTGAGCCGCTCGGGTACCGCAGGCCCCGGATTGGAAGGTGGTCCCCGGTCACGCATCCGCGATCCCCGCACTTCCCGCCCTCTCCCGGGCGACGGTGCGGAAACAGAAGGCCGGCACCGCAGTAAGCCGGCAGATGGTGTTCACATCCCTCGGGGCCCTGGTGCGTGTTCGGCACCAGGGCCCCGCGATGCATTCCCCGATCAGAGGTGCAAATGACCGCAGAAATCTCTCACGACCGTCTCAACGACGAGGACTACCCCGCCTACACCATGGGCCGGGCCGCCGAAATGCTCGCCACCACCCCCGCCTTCCTGCGGGCCCTCGGTGAGGCCAAGCTGATCACGCCTTTGCGTTCCGAGGGCGGCCACCGCCGCTACTCCCGCTACCAGCTGCGTATCGCCGCACGCGCCCGCGAACTCGTCGACCAGGGAACCCCCGTCGACGCCGCCTGCCGCATCGTCATCCTCGAAGACCAGCTCGACGAAGCTCAGCGCATCAACGAAGAACTGCGCGCTTCACCTTCCGGGCCCCGCCTCAAGACCGACGTCTGAACTCCGTTCCCGCGCCCGCGCGCGGCCGGCGCCCCGGGGACGTTCAGTCGGCGTCGGAGAGGCCGGCGTCCCAGCCCGACTCACAGCAGCCATGCGGACGAGTTCCGTCGATTCCGTCGCCGGAGCTCTTCGCCGTCAGCCTGACGCCAACCAGGCTGAGCACCGCGGTCGGGATGTCCCCTGATCTCGCGGCAGCCTCCGGGGCTCTGCGCCTCTGATTCATCGGGGCCGGACGGGCCATCGGGACATGGGACCGACGAGGCCCACGAGCAGCACACCGCCAGCGGGGTGAGGGGTCGGGGCGCTGGAGGGCGTAGACCACCGCGCCCACGCTGTAGAGGAGACCGCCGGCCACGATCAGGGCGAGTACGGCCACTCCCCCGGTGTGCAGGAAGTCGGCCAGGTAGCGCACCGGCGCCCACCCCAGGGCCAGGTAGCACGGGGTGTACAGCCAGCGCGGGGCTCCGACCCACAGGACCCGGAACGCGATGCCGGCCAACGCGCCCGCCCACACGATCCACAACAGCACGGATCTCTGGTCCGGTGGCAGTAGGAGCACGGCCAGGGGGGTGCAAGTGCCCGCGATGATCAGGAAGATGTTGGCGTGGTCGAGACGTCGCAGAAGAGCCTCGCCGAGCGGCCCCCAGGTGCCGCGGTGGTAAATGGCGCTCGTCCCGAACAGCAGCAAAGCGGTGACCGAGTACACGGCGCAGGCCCAGGCCGCCTGCGGGGTGCGAGCCAGGCAGACGAGTACGATGCCTGCGATCAGTGCGGCGGGGACCATTCCGGCATGGAGCCAGCCACGCAACCTCGGCTTGATCGATTCGGCCAGGTCGGACGCCTGCTCCACCAGAGCGGCAACCGAGTGACCATTTTCTGCTGCACCGTCACCTTGTGATCCGCCGGGCAGCCCGACCTCACGGTGTTCTCCACGCGCTGAGGCGACGTGGACACATTCGGCCTCAGCGGCGTCACGGGACATGGCTTCCCGTCCTCCACCGGGCTCCTGGGCGTCACTGGCAATCATGCGCCCATGCTAGGAGACCTCGCAGGACAGCCCTTCGAGAGGCCAGCCCGAAAGCCAGGCGCATCTCGCCGGGTGTGGGCTTGCTCGCCGCCGCGTGCACTGCGGTCCGTTGGTCCCGCCGCGAATTGGGCCTCCCGAAACTGAGTAGATCGGTTGGGCGTGGGAACGATCAGGGCTTCCGAACGGGCAATCTCCGCTCGCCTACCCGCAAGGATCGCCGATGCTTCCTGAGGTCCGCCCCCACGTATCCGCCCCCCTCACAAACCAGTTGGAACACTTGGGCCTGGCTTCAGACCTCGAAGCCAGCCACCTCGATGTGGAGCGTGTCGCCGACATCGCAGTCGTCGCAGCTGCCCACTCCGGTGGCTACGCGGCCATCGGCCATCTCCTCGGACTGCTGGCCGCGCTCCCTGCCCCCACCGAGGCAGGCGAGCGCTTCTGGTCGGACCTGTGGAGGTCCTCGGGCACCGCCTACCTGCTACCCGCCAACATCAAGGCTGAGGTGGCGCAATCCCTGGCAGGCGAAGGTACCGCCCTGGCCCGACAGATTCTCTCGGCTGTCGATGAGATGACCCCGACCCAACGCGTCGCAGCCGGGGAGGTGATCGGTCAAGCCCTCGCCGAGTCCGACCATCTTCCCGACCTCAAGACACAGGTCATCGGAGAACTGTGGCTCCGCGATCTGGAACTCACCGCCTGGCGGATCCTGCACGCCGACCGCAGGTCGGACGATTCCGCTGGACGGAAAGCCTTCCTCGAAGCCTGGACGAGCATCTAAAGGTCCGCTCCTCCAACTGCACGACAGCCGCACAGGGCATGCGGCTCCCGAGCCGCCACGCGGCTGGCAGCCGGCGGCCCCGGCCTCGTATCCCTACTCATCCGGCCCGGTGCTCCTGCCGCTTCCGAGTAACACCCTGGTCGCCGACGACCTGCGCGCCGGCGACCAGGGCCGTAGCCTCGTGGCCCCAGGCTCGACGGCGATGCGCACGGTAAGGCGAACGAGCCCGGGACAACACTTGAAGCGAACGAGCTCAGAAGGTCCCGGCCGGCGTCGCACCGTGCCCAGATGCCCTCGACAGACCGGGTCGCGCAGCCATGGCTACGCGACCCCGATCCTGTGCATGACAGGCTCCGTCGCCCCCTGGCACGAGAGCGCGCCCCCTGTCCGGTCAAAGCACTGCCCGCACGGGGGGCGGCAGCTACCGGCCGCGGTGTGCGCGATCCCTCGGGCAGGGACGGGAAGGTCAGGAGGCGTTGATGTTCTCGGCCTGGGGGCCCTTCTGGCCCTGGGTGACGTCGAACGTCACGGTCTGACCTTCCTGGAGCTCACGAAAGCCCGAGGAATTGATCGCGGAGTAGTGGGCGAACACGTCCGGGCCGCCGCCGTCCTGGGCGATGAAGCCGAAGCCCTTCTCCGCGTTGAACCACTTCACAGTTCCCCTGGCCATGTCTCATGCCTTCCAGCCGATGAGCGCCTCCCGCAACGTGCGGAAGGCCGAGGTGATCGCCCTGGTTCCTGCAGCACGGCACAGCAGAACGCCCACGCCGAAGACGTGGGCGAAGGGTAACTTCCGAACCATGTTCAGCTGACGCAGACGCGACACGTCCGCACACTGTCACCATAGGAAACGAGCCGCGCGTCATGCCCCGACACGTGCGTGCGGGGCCCGGCGGGCGCACTGTCTCAGGCCACGGGCGGACTGGACGATCCCGCGGCGCGGTGGTGTTCGGCGTTGATGCGCTGGGCTTCTTCGAGTTGGTCTTCGAGGGCGATGATGCGGCAGGCGGCCTCGATGGGGGTGCCCTGGTCGACGAGTTCCCGGGCGCGGGCGGCGATGCGCAGCTGGTAGCGGGAGTAGCGGCGGTGGCCGCCCTCGGAGCGGAGCGGGGTGATGAGGCGGGCTTCGCCGAGGGCACGGAGGAAGCCCTGGGTGGTGCCGAGCATCTCGGCGGCCCGGCCCATGGTGTAGGCGGGGTAGTCGTCGTCATCGAGACGTCCGAACGAGTCGTCTGCTGTCATTGCACCTCTCTGTGGAACGCGTGGAGGGGCCCTGGTGCCATAGCACCAGGGCCCCGAAGGAACTGCTACACCATCTGCCGACCCTAGTCCTGCGCCGGCCTTCTGTTTCCGCTGGCCCGACCGAGCTGCTGCCGGGGGTGCGGGGATCGCAGTTGCTTGACCGGAGACCACCTCACTATCGATGTCCTGCGGTACCCGGGCTCAAAACTTCCACCCGGGCGATCCTGATGGTGCTCAACTCCTCCGTTCTTCCCTCTGAACCAATCACTTATCAAATGGAACTGCGTACTGCTGGTGGCCTTACACAGCGCCACTCTTCGGCAGCCAGCCCCGTCGCCCGTCCTGCGTCTGCTCTGGCTTGGAACCCCACTGCCGAACCTCCCGATGCGCGCGCCCGCAGCCGACGCCTTCACCGAGGTGCTGCTCACTGACTTCACTGCTGGGTACTGCGAACTGCACTTACGGGTACTGCACTTGCGCTAACTGCGGTCCTGCTCACGGCAGCCCCTG
>NZ_JOHB01000073.1:0-3928 GCF_000719605.1 Streptomyces sp. NRRL S-1813 | reverse complement strand
GTGCAGCAGCGTGGTGCGCTCGGGTGCGGTGAGGATGTCCAGGTCGGCGATCGGTTGTGAGGCGTCGGCGACGGCCGCCCGCAGCAGACGCTCCAGCCGGGCGGTGATCGCGTCCACGGAGGCGCGGTCGAAGAGGTCCGTGGCGAAGTCCACCGTTCCCGCCATACCGGCGGGCAGTCCGTCGGCCGTGACCTTCTCCTCCAGCCCGAATTCGAGGTCGAACTTCGAGGTATCGGAACCCGAGGACTCCAACCTGCTGTCGAGTCCGTCCAGCGGCACATCGGCGGACGCGGCCTCGAAGCTCAGCATCACCTGGAACAGCGGGTGGTACGCGAGCGACCGGGCAGGGTTGACGATCTCCACGAGCCGCTCGAAGGGCACGTCCTGGTGGGCGTAGGCCGCCAGGTCGGTTTCCCGCACCCGTCCGAGCAGGTCGGCGAACGACGGGTTGCCGGAGGTGTCGGTGCGCAGCACGAGAGTGTTGATGAAGAACCCGACCAGGTCATCGAGAGCTTCATCGGTGCGACCGGCGGTCGGCGAGCCGATGGGGATGTCGGTGCCCGCGCCGAGCCGGGTCAGCAGGGTCGCCAGCGCCGCCTGCACGACCATGAACACGCTCGCCTGGTGCTCACGCGCAAGGCGGGCGACGCCTTCGTGCAACGCGACGTCCCAGAAGAAGTCGAGGCTGTCGCCCCGGAAGCCGGCCTCGGCCGGCCGCGGACGGTCGGTGGGCAGCTCCAGCAGGTCGGGAAGCCCGGCCAGATGCTGCTGCCAGTAGTCGACCTGACCGGAGATGAGGGACTGCGGGTCGCTCTCGTCGCCGAGGATCTCGCGCTGCCAGAGGGTGTAGTCGGCGTACTGGACCGGCAGCGGCGCCCACTGCGGAGCCGCGCCCTTGCTCCGTGCGGCATAGGCGACCGCCAGATCGTGCGCGAGCGGGGCAATCGACCAGCCGTCGCTGGCGATGTGGTGCGCCAGCAGCAACAGGACGTGCTCGTCCGTGCCCGTCCGGAACAGCCAGGCCCGCAGCGGCAGTTCGGCCGTCAGGTCGAAGGCATGACCGGCTGCCTGCCGGATCGCCTCGTCCAGCAGGCCGGGCTCCGTCCGGACGTACTCGACCGGCGGCCGGGCGGCGCTGCCCTCCAGCACCTGCTGATACGGCGTGCCGTCGATCTCCGGGAAGACCGTACGCAGCGACTCGTGCCGCTCGACGAGGTCGGACATCGCCTCGCGCAGGGCAGCGGTGTCCAGCTCTCCGGACAGCCGCAGCCGCATCGGCACGTTGTACGTCGGGCTGGGGCCCTCCAGTTGGTGGAGGAACCACAGGCGGCGCTGGGCGAAGGACAGCGGCACCCGCTCGGGCCGCTCCATCGGCACCAGAGCCGTGCGCCCGCCGGCCGCGGTGCCGAGGCGCCCGGCGATACCGGCGACCGTCGGTGCCTCGAAGAGGTCACGTACGGCGAGCTCCACGCAGAAGGCGGAGCGGACACGGCTGACCAGGCGCATCGCGAGCAGGGAGTGGCCGCCGAGGGCAAAGAAGTTGTCGTCGATGCCGGCCCGGGGCACGCCCAGAACCTCGGCAAAGACACCACACAGGATCTCCTCCTGCGCGTTGCGCGGGCCTCGGCCGCCTTCGGCGCCGGTGTACTCCGGAGCGGGAAGCGCCTTGTGGTCGAGCTTCTCGTTCGGCGTCAGCGGGAGCGTATCGAGCTGGACGAACGCCGACGGAACCATGTACTCGGGAAGGGCCCCTGCCGCCCGGTCACGCAGACCGGCCAGATCCACCCGGCCGTCGGCCCCCTCCATGGGCACGACGTAGGCGACGATGCGCTTGTCGCCGGGAAGGTCCTCCCGCACGACCACGGCGATCCGGCCGACACCCGGGTGCGCGGCGAGTACGTTCTGGATCTCGCCGAGCTCGATACGGAAGCCGCGGACCTTCACCTGGTTGTCGACGCGGCCGACGAATTCGAGCTCGCCGTCGGTGCGCCACTTGACCAGGTCGCCGGTGCGGTACATCCGTCCGCCGGGCGCGCCGAACGGATCCGCGACGAAGCGGGCGGCGGTCAGCCCGGGGCGGCGCAGATATCCGCGGGCCAGCCGCGTCCCCGCCACATACAGTTCGCCGGGCACGCCCACCGGCACCGGACGCAGCGCGGAGTCCAGCACATACACCCGGGTGTTCCAGCCCGGACGGCCGATCGACGGAGCCACGGCCCCGGAAAGCGGGCTGCTCGACGTCACCCACACCGTCGCCTCGGTCGGACCGTAGGCGTTGAACATCCTGCGTCCCGAAGACCACCGCGCCGCGACCTCGCCGGTGAAGGCGTCGCCGCCGATGATCAGCGTGCGCAGCGTCGGCAGCGGGTGCACCGGCATGCTCGCCAGCGCCGCCGGCGATATCACTGCATGGCTGATGCGCAGGCCGTCCACGACGCCGACCAGTTCCTCACCCGCGAGCGGGCCCGTCGGCGCGACCACCAGGCAGCCGCCCGACCGGAACGCCATCCACATCTCCAACACCGAGGGGTCGAAGCTGGGCGAGGCGAGCTGGAGCACTCGGCTGCTGCCGTCCAGCTGCCAGCGGCCGAGGCCGTCGGCTGCGAATCCGTTCACCGCGTCATGGGTGACGGCGACGCCCTTGGGGCGCCCGGTGGAGCCGGAGGTGTAGATGAGGTAGGCGGGGTGGGTGGGGAGTAGCGGAGTGGTGCGGTGGGTGTCGTTCGGGTTGGTGGTGTATTGGCCGGTGCCGGTGCCGGCGCCGCTGTCGGTGCCGCTGTCGGTGTGGAGAGTGAGTGTGGGCAGGCCGGTGTCGGGCAGCCCGGTGGTGTTGCTGTCGGTGATGACCAGAGCGGGCCGGGCGTCGTCGAGCATGTAGGTGATGCGGGTGGTGGGGTAGTCGGGGTCGACGGGGAGGTAGGCGGCACCGGTTTTGAGGACGGCGAGGATGCAGACGATGAGGTCGGCGGAGCGGGGGAGGGCCAGCGCGACGATCTGCTCCGGGCCGATGTTCTTGCTGATGAGCTGGTGGGCGAGCTGGTTGGCGCGGGTGTTCAGCTCGGTGTAGGTGAGCCGGGTGCCGTGGTGTTCGAGGGCGGGCGCGTCGGGCGTGCGTGCCACCTGCGCCTCGAAGAGGCCGGGCAGCGTGGCGTCGGGAACGTCGCGCGCGGTGTCGTTCCAGCCGTTGAGCAGCAGCTCACGCTCCTGCGCGGAGAGCACATCCAGCTCTCCGATCGGGCGTGCGGCGTCCTCGACGGCGGTACGCAGCAGGCGTTCCAGCCGCGCCGCGATGCTCTCGGCGGTCCGCCGGTCGAAGAGGTCGGTCGCGAACTCGACCACACCCCGCATACCGGCGGCTTCACCACCCGCACCGAACTGCTCTCCGAGGCTGAAGGTCAGATCGACCTTCGCGATCCCCGCATGGACGTCGTCGTCCTCGGTGGCCACGAGCCCGCGCATCGCGAATTCGCCCTCGGCGGCATTCTGGAGGACGAGCATCACCTGGAAGAGCGGGTGATGGGACAGGGAGCGGGTGGGGTTGACGATCTCCACGAGCCGCTCGAAGGGCACGTCCTGGTGGGCGTAGGCCGCCAGGTCCGTCTCCCTGACCCGTCCGAGAACTTCGGCGAAGGTGGGATCGCCGGAGGTGTCGGTGCGCAGCACCAGCGTGTTGACGAAGAAGCCGACGAGGTCGTCGAGTGCGTCGTCGTTACGTCCGGCGATGGCCGACCCCATGGGGATGTCGGTACCGGCGCCGAGCCGGGTCAGCAGTGCGGCGATGCCGGCCTGGACGACCATGAAGACACTGACCTGGTGTTCGCGTGCCAGCCGGGTGATGCCGTGGTGGAGGTCGGTGTCCCAGGCGAAGGGCACGCTGTCGCCCTGGTGGCTGGCCACCGCGGGCCGGGGCCGGTCGGTGGGCAGTTCC
>NZ_JOHB01000072.1:0-4023 GCF_000719605.1 Streptomyces sp. NRRL S-1813 | reverse complement strand
TACCAGATCCGTTTCCGTCTCTGGCCCCTGTCGGAGCGGGTCGGCCGTCCGGCTTTCGCTTTCCGGCCTTTCCGACTCTATCAGACCCGATTTCGTTCCATTGTCGGTCCGAATTCGTTTCCGATTCCCCGTCGGAGGGGATGCCTTTTGGCTTTTCCGACTTTATCAGAAGGATTTCGGTCGAATTAATCGGCCGGGGCTTCCGGTAAGTGGTCGGTTGCGCTTCGCCGAATTGATATTCCGGCCGAAGCGGAGAAGAGACTACCCGTCGCGGATGAACTTGTCCAGTTCGCCGCAACCGTTCGAATCTACCTCCCCCTGGCGCTCGTGTCAACGGGCTCCTGGGGCGAAGAGGAGATTAGCAGGTCAGCCGGGCCCGTTGCACATCACGCGGCGGTGGGGACGGTGGCTTCGCGGTCGGTGAGGTCGACGTCGCCGATGGCTCCGGCGCGTACAGCGCGGCCGCCCAGGACGTAGACGTACAGGAGGAAGGCCAGTTCGGCGGCTATGCCGATGCCGATGCGGGCCCAGGTGGGCAGGCCGGAAGGGGTGACGAAGCCTTCGAGGACGCCGGATACGAAGAGCACCGCGGCGAGACCGATGGCGACTCCCAGGGCGGAGCGGCCTTCTTCGGCCAGGGCAGTCCGGCGGGTGCGGTGGCCCGGGTCGATGAGGGTCCAGCCCAGGCGGAGGCCGATGCCGGCCGCGACGAAGACGGCGGTCAGTTCGAGGAGGCCGTGGGGAAGGATCAGTCCGAGGAAGGTGTCGAGGCGGCCGGCTGAGGACATCAGGCCGATGCCGACACCCAGGTTGAGCATGTTCTGGAAGAGGACCCACAGGACGGGGAGGCCTGCGAAGGCGCCGAGGACCAGGCACAGGGCTACGGCCTGGGCATTGTTCGTCCATACCTGGGCCGCGAAGGATGCGGCGGGGTGGCTGGAGTAGTACGTCTCGTACGCGCCGCCGGGGCGGGTCATGTTGCGGAGGTCCTCCTGGGCGCCGATCGCCGCCTGGACCTCGGGGTGTGCGGCTATCCACCAGCCGATGAGGGCGGCGACCGCGGTCGAGAGGATCGCGGTGGGGATCCACCAGTGGCGCAGGCGGTAGACCGCTGCCGGGAAGGCCGTGGTGAAGAAGTGGGCGGCGTCGCGCCAGGAGGCCTTGCGGGCGCCGGTGACCGTGCTGCGGGCGCGGGCCACGAGGGAAGTGAGGCGGCTGGTCAGCGCGGGGTCCGGGGCGCTGGAGAGGAGGAGGGAGAGGTGTGTGGTGGTGCGTTGGTAGAGGGCGACGAGTTCGTCGGCCTCGGCGCCCGTGAGGCGGCGTTTGCGGTGCAACAGGGTGTCGAGGCGGTCCCATTCGGCGCCATGGGCCGTGACGAAGACATCGAGGTCCATTGGGTGTCGCTCCTCGCAGCGCCGTGGATGGGGGCCGGATCAGCTTGGCAGACTGGCCATGTCCGTCGTGGGGTGGGCGGGACTTCGGGGATCGAGAGGGAGTGGGGCGCGGCGTGAGTGAGCTCGTAACGGGTGAAGCGGTGGTGCTGGGGCTGCGGCCGGCCAGGCTGCCGAGCCGGGGACTGGCAGTGGCCTTGGATGTGGCGGTGGCCTGGGCGGTCTACCTCGGCGCATCGCTGCTGCTGTTGAGTGCGACGTCGTCGATGGACAGTGCGGCGGTGGCGGCCGTGTCGGTGGCGACGTTCGTGCTGGTGCAGGTCGGGATACCGATTGTCATCGAGACGCTGAGCCACGGCCGGTCGCTGGGGAAGCTGGTCTGCGGGCTGCGGGTCGTACGGGAGGACGGCGGGCCGATCCGGTTCCGGCATGCGTTGGTGCGCGGGGCGATGGGGGCCATCGAGATCGTGATGACGATGGGGGTGGTGGCGGCCATCGCCTCGTTGGTGTCGGCGCGGGGGCGTCGGATGGGGGATGTGTTCGCGGGGACGTTGGTCATACGGGAGCGGATGCCGGTGGCGGAGGCGGCGATGGCGCTGCCGCCTCCGCCTGCGTGGCTGGTGGCCGAGCTCGGGGCGCTGGATCTGTCCCGGGTGCCCGATGGGTGGTGGCTGACGGTGCGGCAGTACCTGGCACGGATGGGGCAGCTCGATCCACAGGTCGGGGGGACGATGGCGGGGCGGCTGGCAGAGGATCTGCTGGGGTTCACCGGGGCGCCCGCACCTGCGGGGGTGCATCCGGTGGCGTATCTGGCGGCGGTGGTCGGGGAACGGCAGGCACGGGAGTCGCAGCGGGCGTTCGGGGCGGCCGCGGCCGGGGCGTCGGGCTTTGCGGGTGGTGGGGAGCCTTGGGGTGGTGAACCGGTGGCGTCGGTTCAGCCTGTGGGGGTGGCGGGGGATGTCCCGGCGTCGGGCACCGCGGGGGATGGGGTCGCGTCAGCGCCGGTGGGGGCTTGGGCGTCGCCCGGGGCCGGGAGCGAGGCTGTGGCCGGGGGCGGGCCGGCTCGTCATGACGGTGGCGGGGGTTTCGGGGCGCCGGGGCGGGAGCGTGCGGGCGATGAGGGGGCCGGCGGAGGAGGGCGGCCGCCGCGTACGGGGTTTGCACCTCCGGTGTGAGGTGGGGGGCGAAGGCGGCGCCGCGGATTCAGCCTCGGATTCAGGGGACCGTGTCGGGGGTCGCTGCGGCTGTCCGGCGGGTGGAGAGGGGACTGCTCGCGGCGCCGGGCCTCAACCCGCTGATGGCCGTCGGCCGCCCCCGTTCGGCAGTAGATCCGGGCGGCCGTCCACAGCGCGGTGACCGGCCGCGCGCACCGCGACGAAATGGCGCCGCTGCTCGATCCACCGGCCGAGGTCACGCTGCACCTCCCGCATTCGGTCGGCGGGGCGTGCATGCGGTGGGCGGTCCTGGGGCCGGTCCGTGGCGTGCTCCGCGTCGGCTCATGGCGCCCTGCGAGGGGGCGAGCGGCGGGCCGGGTCAGACCGGGTCAGGGGGCCGAGCCGGGCCGGGTCCTATCACCGGGCCGGGCAGGGCGGGTCAGGGGGCCGGGTCAGGGCAGGTCAGGGCAGATCAGGGGAACGTCGACGGTGGGGACTCGAGGGATTCGAGTTCGATGCCGGGGGCGGAGAGGACCACGTCGCCGGCGATGTGGATGGTGTGCTGTTCGCCGGTTTCCAGGTCGTTGACCTGGTATTCGTCGGCGATGAGGGGGGCGTTGTCAGTGGCGTGTGGTGTGCTTTTCAGCAGGGCCCAGGACTGGTCGAGCGTGCGGGGGGCGAGGACGGGGGGTGTGAAGGCCACGAGGCGGGTGCGGACGGCGCCGGCGCCGAGGGCGGGGCGCAGGAGGCGGGCGGTGGCGATGAGAAAGGCGGGGGACGCGCCGGTGAAGGCGTGGGCGGGGACGTTGCCTTCGGTGGCGTGTTCACCGGTCGGGTCGGTGCGTACCCAGGTGACGCCCTCCAGGGCGGCGCCGCGGACCTGCCAGGCGGAGGCGTGGAGTTCGAGGCGGATGGGGCGGCCGAGCTCGTCGAGGGTGAGGTCGACGGAGCCGATGTGGTCGCCGGAGGGGTTGACGATCTGGGAGACATAGCGCCAGCCGGAGGGGCCGGTGGCGCAGTGGAAGTGCTCTTCACCCAGGGGGGTGTGATCGTGCGGGTCGTGGAGGGAGTAGTGGCCGCGGGGCATGGGGGGGGTCAAGTCCTTCTGGCGGCGACGGGCCGGTGAGTCGGGGGTGGCGGGTCGGTGCGGGGTGCTTATGGGCCAGGCCCCCGCCGTGTGTGGCGAGGGCCTGGGATCACCGGCTGCTGTGGAGAACACCAACGGCCGGCGGTGCCGACCGGTTGGTGATCGCCTGTTGGATCAGTAGCGGTAGTGGTCAGGCTTGTACGGGCCCTCGACCTGGACGCCGATGTAGGCGGCCTGCTCGGGGCGCAGTTCGGTGAGCTTGACGCCGAGCGAGCCGAGGTGGAGGCGGGCCACCTTCTCGTCGAGGTGCTTGGGCAGCACGTAGACGTCGGTGGGGTACTCGGCGGGCTTGGTGAACAGCTCGATCTGGGCCAGCGTCTGGTCCGCGAAC
>NZ_JOHB01000071.1:0-4752 GCF_000719605.1 Streptomyces sp. NRRL S-1813 | reverse complement strand
GGCTCCCACACCAGCCCAGCCACCAGCCAGCCCCCCAACACCACGAACGACAACAACAGTTGCGAGACTAGCACTCTAAGTTGGATTATATAAATGATTTAGCGACCCAGTGCGGTGAGGCTCTCCAGCTCCGTGCAGGCGGTGCGGAACCGCCGGGTGACGGCGGCCAGCACCTCCGCCGGGTGGGAGCCCTCTGGGGTGGCGGCCCACATCAGCAGGCCGTAGACCATCTGCGCCCGGTAGGCGTCCCACGCCCCGGCGAAGGACGGCGGCGCGGCGCCCCGGGCCGCGACCTCGTCCAGATAGCCGGCCAGCAGGTCCCGTTCGTGCGCCGCCCGGTCCCCGGGGCTCAGCGCCGAGGCGAGGAGGTAGGCCACATCGTGCGCCCAGTGCCCGCGGCGGGCGCCCTGCCAGTCCGCCAGCAGGGGCCGCCCCCCGGGCACGAACGCCAGATTGCCCGGATGCGGATCGCCGTGCAGCAGGGTGGGCTGCACCGCGTCGTCGAAGGCCGTCAGCCGCGCGAAGGCGGCCAGCCAGGACTCCGGCGCGGCCCGCTCCCCGGCCGGGCCGGCGCGGTCCGCCGCCGAGCAGACCGCCTCGGCCCCGCGCCGCGCATAGGCGTACGTCGTCGACCCCGCCGGGGCCGCGCAGCGCCGCACCCACGACAGCGCACCCCGCCGCACCGGATCGCGGAACTCGGCGTGCAGCGCGGCGAGTTCGGACAGCACACCGGCCACCGCATCGGGCGTGAGCAGCTGCCCCGCCGCCCCCCAGTCGCAGCCGCGCGCCGTGAGGTCCTCCATCAGGAGGAAGAAGCGTCCGTCGTCGTGGCGGTACCCGGACGCGTACACGGCGGGCACCGCCACGGGGGCCGTCGGCAGCACCTCCTGGTACATCCGTACCTCGGTCACGTAGATGCCCGCGGCCGCCATGACCTCGTGCAGCGGATGGGACAGCGAGGTCTTGACGAACAGCCTCTCCGGCAGCGCCGCGGCGTCCGGACCCGAGAAGCGGGCGTCCAACGGGATACGGGTGGAGGTGCCCTGGTCGGTCGGCGCCACCCGCAGGCCGGTCACCCGGACCCGGTGGCCCGCCCGGCGCAGCGCCGCCTCCAGCCAGCCCGCATCGAGATCGGCGCGGACGCGCGGCACCTCGGCACCGGTCACCGGCCCGTGTCCCAGGTGACCGGCAGCCTGCGCACCCCGTAGTTCAGGGAGTCCTCGCACATCGGCACCTCTTCCGGCGGCACCGCGAGCCGGAGCGTGGGCCCGTGCGTGAACAGCGCCCGGAGGCCGGCCCGCAGCTGCTCGCGCGCCAGCTGCTGGCCGATGCACTGGTGGATGCCGTGCCCGAAGGCCAGATGCCCGGCGGGCGGGCGGCGGAGGTCCAGGGTGTCGGGGTCGTCGAAGCGCCCCGGATCGCGGTTCGCGGAGAGCAGCGAGGCGACGACGACCTCACCGGCCTCGATGGTGCGCCCGCCCAGCTCGATGTCCTCCAGGGCGGCGCGCTCCCGGCCGAACTGCGGGATGGTGAGGTAGCGCAGGAGCTCTTCGACGGCCGGCTCCGTGAGGCCGGGGTCCGCCCGGAAGGCGGCCAGCTCCTCGGGGTGCCGCAGCAGGGCGAAGGCGCCGAGGGAGAGCATGTTGGCGGTGGTCTCGTGCCCCGCCACCAGGACGCTCAGCCCGATGTTCGCCGTCTCCTCGTCCGTCAGCCCACCGTCCGCCGCCAGGTCCGCCAGCAGGTCGTCGGCGGGTGCGCCGCGTTTGGCCACGACGAGGGTGCGGACATAGCCGGCGAGGGCGGCGACCGCGGCGTCCGACTCCTCGCGGGTGCTGTCCACCGACACCATGCTCGCGGTCCAGCGCTGGAACGCCGCCCGGTCCTCGTAGGGCACCCCCAGCAGTTCGCAGATCACCAGGGTCGGCACGGGCAGCGCGAAGATCTCCACCAGGTCGGCCGGCGGGCCGGCGCGGCGGAGGGCGTCCAGCCGGCCGGCGACGATGCGCTCGATGGCCGGTACCAGGGCGCGGACCCGGCGCACATGGAAGTGCCGGGCCAGCAGCCGCCGGTAGCGGGTGTGGTCGGGCGGGTCCATCCGCGCGAACATCCCCGGCGCCGGGGCGTCGCGGCGGCGCAGCTGGCTGGCGACGGGGGAGGTCACCAGGTCGCCGCGGGCGCTGAAGCGCGGGTCCGTCAGCACGGTGCGGACGTCGTCGTACCGGGTGACGAGCCAGCCGGCCGAGCCGTCGGGGAAGGCGAGCCGGCTGACCGGATCGCTCCGGCGCAGCGCGGCGTACTCCTCGGGCGGGTCCAGCGGGCAGCGGCGCGCGCGGGGCAGCGGCGCGGGGTGCGAGGAAGCGTCGGTCACATCGCGTCCTTTGATCGGGAGGGGACCGGACTGCGGCAAGCCGGGGTGAGCACGACGTCCCGTCACCCGCCCGGGGGGTGCGGGGGCTCACGGCAGGCGTCGCGAGCCGGACGGGACGGTGCCCACACGCCCTAGCCGACGACCTGTTCGGCGTCCGGCAGGTCGAATTGGAGGTCGTCGACGGTGTACAGGTCGATGGCGACCCTGAGGTTGTTCTCCAGCGCGGCGGCGGAGGCCGGGGCGCTGCGGTGCAGCTCGTCCAGGAGGAGGGCCTGCTCGTCGCGGCAGGCCTGGATGCGGTCGCGTACCGCGTGCGGCGTCATCCGGGTGCCGTCGCGGGCGACCAGCTGGACGACGTTCAAGGTGCCCTCTTCGGCGTCCTTGGCCCAGGTCCGCAGATCGTTGGCGAGCCGGACCGCCCTCGACGCCGGGACGAGGGCCGCGTCGAGCCGCTCCTGTGCCGCGCTGTCCGGGTGCTCGCCCACGGTGATCAGCAGCGCCAGGGCCACACTGCGGTAGTTGACGTGCCGGTAGGCCAGTTCGAGGAAGTCCTCCATGGTGGGCAGCGGCTCCACGCCCTCGGCGATCCGCCGGCTGAGCACCGCCTGCCGCACCCCCGCACGGACCCCGTCCACCAGCCGCAGCACGAACCGCTCCAGCAGCCCGCAGCAGCCGTCCCGGGTCCGCAGCTCCTCGACGAGTGCGGCGAGCGAGGTCTCGAAGAAGTCGCCGGGTCTCGCCTCGGCACGGCCGCCGCGGAGTACGGCGAGCACCCGCCGGCCGACGTCCTCGGGCCGGGTGCCGTAGTGCTCGAAGTCGTCGAGCCGGCCGTCGAGCAGATAGAGCCACAGGCTGTACTCGACGAGCAACGCATGGTCGGCGACGTCCAGTTCGGGCGCGATCACACACACCGTGGCGGCGAGCGTGTCGTACACCTTGTCGCTCAGCTCCTGCTGGACGGGTCTCGCCCATTGGCGCGCCAGTGCCGCGGCCTCGACGGCCTGGGCCCGCACCGCCGGGTCCGCGCTGTCCAGTAAGTGGGAGACGAGCTTGTTGTTCATTCCTGCTTCCTCACGGTCGCCGATGTCAGCCCCAGCGAGCGCCCCACGATCTCCTGCATGATCTCCGAGGTGCCGCCGAAGATCCGCTCAATGCGGTTGTCGCGCCAGATGCGCGCGATTTCGTACTCGTTGATGTATCCGTATCCGCCGAACAGCTGGACGCAGCGGTCGATGATCTGCCAGGCGGTCTCCGTGGTCCAGTACTTCGCCGCGGCGGCGTCGACCGCCGTGAGATGGCCCTCGACGAGCGCCATGATGCAGCCGTCGACATAGGTGCGGGCCGCGTCGAGCTTGGCCCGCATGTCGGCCAGCGCGAAGCGGTTGGCCTGGAAGGTGCCGATGGGCCGGCCGAACGCCGTGCGGGTCTTGGCGTACTCCAGGGCCAGTTCGAAGGCGCGCTGTGCGCCGCCCAGCGCGCTCACCGCGATGGCGATCCGCTCGGTGGGCAGGTTCTCCATCATGTACGCGAAGCCGCGGCCCTGCTCACCGAGGAGGTTCGCCGCCGGTACCCGTACGTCGTGGAAGAAGAGCTCCGCGGTGTCCTGGGCCTTGAGGCCGACCTTGTCCAGCCGGCGGCCGCGCTCGAAGCCGGGCATCCCGCGCTCGACGACCAGCAGGCTGATGCCCTTGTGGCGGGCGTCCGGGTCGGTCTTGCAGGCGACGATCACGAAATCCGCGAGGATGCCGTTGGTGATGAAGGTCTTCTGGCCGCTGAGCACATAGTGGTCGCCCTCGCGCCGGGCGGTGGTGCGCATCGCCGCCAGGTCCGACCCGGCGTCCGGCTCGGACAGGGCCAGTGCGCAGATGGTCCGGCCGGAGACGATCCCGGGGAGCCAGCGGTGTTGCTGTTCCTCGGTGAGGTGCGACAGGTAGGAGGGCAGGACGTCGTTCTGGAGCCCGAGTCCGATGCCCACCGTGCCGGTGGCCGCCATCTCCTCGGCCATGATGGCGTTGTAGCGGAAGTCACGGATGCCCTGTCCGCCGAACTCCTCGGGGAATTCCCACCCGATGAGACCGGCCGCACCGGCCGCGCGCCAGGCCTCGCGGCTGACGATTCCGGCCCGCTCCCATTCCTCGGCGTGGGGCACGCACTCCTTGAGGTAGTAGGCACGGGCGGTGTCCCGGAACTGCTCGTGCTCGGGGGTGAAGAGCGTGCGCCTCATTACGCGGTGGCCTTGTCCTCGGCGGTGTTCTGCTGGTTTTTGAAATCGGCGTAACGCAGGTTCGGGCACTGCTCCCAAAACCCCTTCTCACCCAACGCCACCCGGCGCAGAGTCCGCCGGCCATTACCTTCCAGGCCACCCCGCGCATGCTGAACCGCCA
>NZ_JOHB01000070.1:0-5382 GCF_000719605.1 Streptomyces sp. NRRL S-1813 | reverse complement strand
CCCACAGGGTCCCCCCTGCAGTACCATCGGCGCTGAAAGGCTTAGCTTCCGGGTTCGAAATGTAACCGGGCGTTTCCCTAACGCAATGACCACCGAAACCCTATCGGGTTCTAGCGAACAAGCACACTTTTTAGTTAAAAGAGTGGAACTACACAGTGGACGCGAGCAACTGAGGACAAGCCCTCGGCCTATTAGTACCAGTCAACTCCACCCGTTACCAGGCTTCCATATCTGGCCTATCAACCCAGTCGTCTACTGGGAGCCTTAACCCCTCAAAGGGGGTGGGAGTACTCATCTCGAAGCAGGCTTCCCGCTTAGATGCTTTCAGCGGTTATCCTTTCCGAACGTAGCCAACCAGCCATGCCCTTGGCAGGACAACTGGCACACCAGAGGTTCGTCCGTCCCGGTCCTCTCGTACTAGGGACAGCCCTTCTCAATACTCCTACGCGCACAGCGGATAGGGACCGAACTGTCTCACGACGTTCTAAACCCAGCTCGCGTACCGCTTTAATGGGCGAACAGCCCAACCCTTGGGACCGACTCCAGCCCCAGGATGCGACGAGCCGACATCGAGGTGCCAAACCATCCCGTCGATATGGACTCTTGGGGAAGATCAGCCTGTTATCCCCGGGGTACCTTTTATCCGTTGAGCGACGGCGCTTCCACAAGCCACCGCCGGATCACTAGTCCCTACTTTCGTACCTGCTCGACCCGTCAGTCTCACAGTCAAGCTCCCTTGTGCACTTACACTCAACACCTGATTGCCAACCAGGCTGAGGGAACCTTTGGGCGCCTCCGTTACTCTTTAGGAGGCAACCGCCCCAGTTAAACTACCCACCAGACACTGTCCCTGATCCGGATCACGGACCCAGGTTAGACATCCAGCACGACCAGAGTGGTATTTCAACAATGACTCCACAACCACTGGCGTGGCCGCTTCAAAGTCTCCCACCTATCCTACACAAGCCGAACCGAACACCAATATCAAGCTATAGTAAAGGTCCCGGGGTCTTTCCGTCCTGCTGCGCGAAACGAGCATCTTTACTCGTAATGCAATTTCACCGGGCCTATGGTTGAGACAGTCGAGAAGTCGTTACGCCATTCGTGCAGGTCGGAACTTACCCGACAAGGAATTTCGCTACCTTAGGATGGTTATAGTTACCACCGCCGTTTACTGGCGCTTAAGTTCTCAGCTTCGCCACACCGAAATGTGACTAACCGGTCCCCTTAACGTTCCAGCACCGGGCAGGCGTCAGTCCGTATACATCGCCTTACGGCTTCGCACGGACCTGTGTTTTTAGTAAACAGTCGCTTCTCGCTGGTCTCTGCGGCCACCACCAGCTCAGGAAGTAAATTCCATCACCAGCAATGGCCCCCCTTCTCCCGAAGTTACGGGGGCATTTTGCCGAGTTCCTTAACCATAGTTCACCCGAACGCCTCGGTATTCTCTACCTGACCACCTGAGTCGGTTTAGGGTACGGGCCGCCATGAAACTCGCTAGAGGCTTTTCTCGACAGCATAGGATCATCCACTTCACCACAATCGGCTCGGCATCAGGTCTCAGGCTTCAAGCTGTCCGGATTTGCCTGGACAGCGCCCTACACCCTTACCCCGGGACAACCACCGCCCGGGCTGGACTACCTTCCTGCGTCACCCCATCGCTTACCTACTACCACCTTGGATCGGCGGCTCCACCACGTCCCTTTGTCCGAAGACTCCAGGCCGGCTTCACGGCCTTAGCATTAATGGATTCGATATTGGGCGTTTCAAAGCGGGTACCGGAATATCAACCGGTTGTCCATCGACTACGCCTGTCGGCCTCGCCTTAGGTCCCGACTTACCCTGGGCAGATCAGCTTGACCCAGGAACCCTTAGTCAATCGGCGCACACGTTTCCCACGTGTGTATCGCTACTCATGCCTGCATTCTCACTCGTGAACCGTCCACAACTCGTTTCCACGGCTGCTTCACCCGGCACACGACGCTCCCCTACCCATCACAACGGACGTTGGTCCTCATGTTGCAATGACACGACTTCGGCGGTGTGCTTGAGCCCCGCTACATTGTCGGCGCGGAATCACTTGACCAGTGAGCTATTACGCACTCTTTCAAGGGTGGCTGCTTCTAAGCCAACCTCCTGGTTGTCTCTGCGACTCCACATCCTTTCCCACTTAGCACACGCTTAGGGGCCTTAGTCGATGCTCTGGGCTGTTTCCCTCTCGACCATGGAGCTTATCCCCCACAGTCTCACTGCCGCGCTCTCACTTACCGGCATTCGGAGTTTGGCTAAGGTCAGTAACCCGGTAGGGCCCATCGCCTATCCAGTGCTCTACCTCCGGCAAGAAACACACGACGCTGCACCTAAATGCATTTCGGGGAGAACCAGCTATCACGGAGTTTGATTGGCCTTTCACCCCTAACCACAGGTCATCCCCCAGGTTTTCAACCCTGGTGGGTTCGGTCCTCCACGAAGTCTTACCTCCGCTTCAACCTGCCCATGGCTAGATCACTCCGCTTCGGGTCTTGGGCACGCTACTCAACGCCCTATTCGGACTCGCTTTCGCTACGGCTTCCCCACACGGGTTAACCTCGCAACATACCGCAAACTCGCAGGCTCATTCTTCAAAAGGCACGCAGTCACGACTGCATGTGCAAGCACATACAGCGACGCTCCCACGGCTTGTAGGCACACGGTTTCAGGTACTATTTCACTCCGCTCCCGCGGTACTTTTCACCATTCCCTCACGGTACTATCCGCTATCGGTCACCAGGGAATATTTAGGCTTAACGGGTGGTCCCGCCAGATTCACACGGGATTTCTCGGGCCCCGTGCTACTTGGGTGGTTCTCAAGCAAGCCGTTGATGTTTCAGCTACGGGGGTCTTACCCTCTACGCCGGACCTTTCGCATGTCCTTCGCCTACACCAACGGTTTCTGACTTGCCTCACAGTCGGCAGACTGCAAAAGAGAACTCCCACAACCCCAACCACGCAACCCCTGCCGGGTATCACACGTGACTGGTTTGGCCTCATCCGGTTTCGCTCGCCACTACTCCCGGAATCACTGTTGTTTTCTCTTCCTGCGGGTACTGAGATGTTTCACTTCCCCGCGTTCCCTCCACACTGCCTATGTGTTCAGCAGCGGGTGACAGCCCATGACGGCTGCCGGGTTTCCCCATTCGGACACCCCCGGATCAAAGCTCGGTTGACAGCTCCCCGGGGCCTATCGTGGCCTCCCACGTCCTTCATCGGTTCCTGGTGCCAAGGCATCCACCGTGCGCCCTTAAAAACTTGGCCACAGATGCTCGCGTCCACTGTGCAGTTCTCAAGCAACGACCAGCCACCCACCACCCCAACCCGAAGGCTGAGTTCACTGGGGCCGGCATCGCGAAGGTCCAGACTCACAGTCCGTACCCTCAGATACCCAACAACGTGCCCGGCCCACTCCATCAATCCCCACGTTCCACGCCGAAGCAGTACTAGTGACAACCAATCAAGTGCGCCGAATAGTCAACGTTCCACCCATGAGCAACCAGCATCAGACATTCGCTGATGTACTGGCCTCTGACCAACCGAGGTTGGTAAGAAGTGCTCCTTAGAAAGGAGGTGATCCAGCCGCACCTTCCGGTACGGCTACCTTGTTACGACTTCGTCCCAATCGCCAGTCCCACCTTCGACGATTCCCTCCCACAAGGGGTTGGGCCACCGGCTTCGGGTGTTACCGACTTTCGTGACGTGACGGGCGGTGTGTACAAGGCCCGGGAACGTATTCACCGCAGCAATGCTGATCTGCGATTACTAGCAACTCCGACTTCATGGGGTCGAGTTGCAGACCCCAATCCGAACTGAGACCGGCTTTTTGAGATTCGCTCCACCTCGCGGTATCGCAGCTCATTGTACCGGCCATTGTAGCACGTGTGCAGCCCAAGACATAAGGGGCATGATGACTTGACGTCGTCCCCACCTTCCTCCGAGTTGACCCCGGCAGTCTCCTGTGAGTCCCCATCACCCCGAAGGGCATGCTGGCAACACAGAACAAGGGTTGCGCTCGTTGCGGGACTTAACCCAACATCTCACGACACGAGCTGACGACAGCCATGCACCACCTGTACACCGACCACAAGGGGGCGCCTGTCTCCAGACGTTTCCGGTGTATGTCAAGCCTTGGTAAGGTTCTTCGCGTTGCGTCGAATTAAGCCACATGCTCCGCTGCTTGTGCGGGCCCCCGTCAATTCCTTTGAGTTTTAGCCTTGCGGCCGTACTCCCCAGGCGGGGAACTTAATGCGTTAGCTGCGGCACGGACGACGTGGAATGTCGCCCACACCTAGTTCCCAACGTTTACGGCGTGGACTACCAGGGTATCTAATCCTGTTCGCTCCCCACGCTTTCGCTCCTCAGCGTCAGTATCGGCCCAGAGATCCGCCTTCGCCACCGGTGTTCCTCCTGATATCTGCGCATTTCACCGCTACACCAGGAATTCCGATCTCCCCTACCGAACTCTAGCCTGCCCGTATCGAATGCAGACCCGGGGTTAAGCCCCGGGCTTTCACATCCGACGTGACAAGCCGCCTACGAGCTCTTTACGCCCAATAATTCCGGACAACGCTTGCGCCCTACGTATTACCGCGGCTGCTGGCACGTAGTTAGCCGGCGCTTCTTCTGCAGGTACCGTCACTCTCGCTTCTTCCCTGCTGAAAGAGGTTTACAACCCGAAGGCCGTCATCCCTCACGCGGCGTCGCTGCATCAGGCTTTCGCCCATTGTGCAATATTCCCCACTGCTGCCTCCCGTAGGAGTCTGGGCCGTGTCTCAGTCCCAGTGTGGCCGGTCGCCCTCTCAGGCCGGCTACCCGTCGTCGCCTTGGTAGGCCATCACCCCACCAACAAGCTGATAGGCCGCGGGCTCATCCTTCACCGCCGGAGCTTTCCACACACAGACCATGCGGTCGTGTGTCGTATCCGGTATTAGACCCCGTTTCCAGGGCTTGTCCCAGAGTGAAGGGCAGATTGCCCACGTGTTACTCACCCGTTCGCCACTAATCCCCTCCCGAAGGAGGTTCATCGTTCGACTTGCATGTGTTAAGCACGCCGCCAGCGTTCGTCCTGAGCCAGGATCAAACTCTCCGTGAATGTTTACCGGTAATCCGGTGAACACACACGAGAGCGGAACGACCAGACGGAATAGGTCCGGTCGTTCACAGCGTCCTCGCTGTGTGTGCCACCCCGACCGCATGGGCCGTGGTGGACTTTCAAAGGAACCTCATCCACCGAGGTGGACGGGGTATCAACATATCTGGCGTTGACTTTTGGCACGCTGTTGAGTTCTCAAGGAACGGACGCTTCCTTTGTTCCTGTTTCACCAGGATCTCCGGGCGCTTCCCTTCGGT
>NZ_JOHB01000069.1:0-5774 GCF_000719605.1 Streptomyces sp. NRRL S-1813 | reverse complement strand
TCCGAGAACCGGTCATCCGACGACGACTTCACCTGTCCGGGCCTTGGCACACCCCGCCCAACGACCCGGAAAGCCCAAAGTCACCGGTATTGCATCTAGGGGGGAGGCCCGGCAGTCCCACTCCGCACTGGTGGAGGCCAGCAGACTTCTTCATCGGGCTGCCGGCGAGCGAACGCGACCGGGTCAGCCGCATGGTGCACCGGACGCCGGATGTCGACTTTACGACCGTGCCTCCAGAGTCGATCCCCGGAGAGCTCCGCGAACAGGTCGCCGCCTGGCGCGACCCGAACTTCCTCAGCAACAGGGCGTACACAGTTACCGACCCGGCCGAGATCGACTTCAACTCCCCCGAAGTGCAGGCCGCGGAACTCCCGGCCTCCAATGGCATCGGCACGGCGCGCGGCCTGGCGCGCATGTACGCAGCGCTGATCGGCGAGGTGGAGGACTTCCGGCTCTTCAACTCGGCAACCCTCGTATCGGCGACCAAGGAGCAGGCCCACGGGAGGGACCAAGTGCTGGTAGCGCCCAGCCGGTTCAGCTCCGGCTACATGCTGCCCGCCGCGGACAACCCCATGACCGGGCCGTGCTCCTTCGGTCACACCGGCCGAGGCGGCTCACTCGGCTTCGCCGATCCGGAACACGGCATTGCCTTTGCCTACGTGATGAACCACATCATCAGCGGCCCGGACGATGCGCGTGCGGCATCGTTGGTCGACGCAGTGCGCATGTCACTGACCTGACGGTAGTCCCAGTGCAATGGGCTCAGCTCGCGCGGTGAGCCTTGTCGACGGTCTTCGCCAGGTGGGTATCGACAATCCAGGGTTGTCGGAGAGGCCCCGCAACGGCGCGGGGAGCGCGCCCACGCGGTGCGTGGCCGGAACACGGTGAGGGCTTGCTCTTCTGGACAGCCAAGCCCTGCCTGATGGCCACTGGCCGCTTCACCCGGGCGATCCAGCTAGCGAACGATGCGGCGGCCGTGATGCAGCGTGATTTGTGCACCACGAGCGACAGGTACCTCTCGCTCCATGGCACGGGCTTCCTCCTGGTGCCGTGGCAGCCTCCCGAGCCGAGGACCGGGCAACGACGCAGACGCTTCTTCGGGAAGCCGACGAAGCCGCGCAACGGCTGGGCGCCGACGCCAACCACCTGACGCCGAGCAAGCTGCCCTGAGCAGGTTCCTCACCACGAGCGCCAGATCGTCGGCCTCAGCGCGACGTCTGAGCCGGCGTGCGCCATTTCCGCGCCCCTGGTGCGACGTGGCCTTCTGTGAGGTGAGGGAACAAGCCCGAACCGAGAAGGCGGGATTCCCGAATCGTTGCACCCCAGGTGCATCAATACCTGTCCCCGCGAGAGGAGAGTTTAACGGACCATGCAGTGAGGGTTTTTGCTGCAACGAGCAGAGTGGAATTATCTAACCTACGCAGACCCTGGAGGCGTGCTACTGTCGATCTCAGTTGCGGTTGTGGTTCCCAAAACTTCAAGTGCCCCACTCGGCTCCTGCCGGTGGGAGCGCTTTTGTATTTCCGGTCACTTTTCCGGGCGGGGTAATCAATGCGACGACACGGCGTCCGCGCAGTGCGGAGGCCGATGTACTGCCCCAAAGGAGATATGACATGGCTGCTGGTATCGTGAAGTGGTTCAACGCGGAAAAGGGCTTCGGCTTCATCGAGCAGGACGGTGGCGGCGCTGACGTGTTCGCCCACTTCTCGAACATCGCCGCCCAGGGCTTCCGCGAGCTGCTCGAAGGCCAGAAGGTGAACTTCGACGTCGCGCAGGGCCAGAAGGGCCTGACGGCCGAGAACATCGTTCCGGCCTGACGCTGACGCACATTTTGTAGCTGGGGCCCGCATCCTTCGGGGTGCGGGCCCCAGCTGCATGCATTTCCCGCAGTAGTTTCACTTGCGAGAAGCCTCGGAGGAATCCACGGCTCACCACCCGTGGCTCCTCCTTCAGAATGCAGGCGCATCCTGAAGAGCTACACCGCGGATCTCGCGTCCCCCATTTAAGCACCTGTGCCCGCGCAGATTCCCGCCGGCCATATTTGCTTTCTTTTACCACCGGCCCATAGCAGTAATTCCCCGTGCCGCTCATCGCTGCGGGAATTCCTTGATATGCGCCGCATCGAGGAAGGTTCCGCATGAACCGCACACACACGAACGACCGCTCCGCCCGCCCCCGTAATGGAAGTGCCGACGCCAGAAAGGGCGGCAGCCGATTCGACTCGCCGGCCCGTTCCGGTGGTTACGGCCGCCGGCCCGCCACAGTGCAGCGTGAGTTCACGCTTCCCAAGACGATTACCCCCGCGTTGCCCGGCGTTGAGGGCTTCGCCGAGCTCGGCATGCCTGAGCAGCTACTGGCCGCACTCGGCAAGCAGGGCGTGAGTGCACCGTTCCCGATCCAGGGCGCCACGCTGCCGAACTCCCTGGCGGGCCGCGACGTCCTGGGCCGTGGGCGCACCGGTTCCGGCAAGACCCTCGCCTTCGGCCTCGCCCTGCTCGCCCGTACCGCCGGACAGCGGGCTGAGCCCCGCCAGCCGCTGGGGCTGATCCTCGTACCGACGCGAGAGCTGGCGCAGCAGGTGACCGAGGCGCTCACTCCGTACGCCCGCTCCGTCAAGCTGCGGCTGGCCACGGTGGTGGGCGGGATGTCGATCGGCAAGCAGGCCGGCGCGCTGCGAGGTGGAGCCGAGGTCGTCGTCGCGACCCCGGGCCGGCTCAAGGACCTCATCGACCGTGGCGACTGCAGGCTGAACCACGTGGGTGTCACGGTGCTGGACGAGGCCGACCAGATGGCTGACATGGGGTTCATGCCGCAGGTCACCGCGTTGCTCGACCAGGTCCGCCCGGAGGGGCAGCGGATGCTGTTCTCCGCCACCTTGGACCGTAACGTCGACCTGCTGGTGCGCCGGTACCTGACCGACCCCGTCGTGCATTCCGTCGACCCCTCGGCCGGTGCGGTCGCGACGATGGAGCACCACGTCCTGCACGTCCACGGCGCCGACAAGCACGCCGCCACGACCGAGATCGCCGCCCGCGACGGCCGCGTGATCATGTTCTTGGACACCAAGCACGCAGTCGACCGCTTGACCCAGGACCTGCTCAACAGCGGGGTACGTGCCGCCGCGCTGCACGGCGGCAAGTCGCAGCCGCAGCGCACCCGGACTCTGGCCCAGTTCAAGACCGGACACGTCACCGTGCTCGTGGCGACGAACGTCGCGGCGCGCGGCATCCACGTCGACAACCTCGACCTCGTCGTCAACGTCGACCCGCCGATCGACCACAAGGACTACCTCCACCGCGGAGGCCGTACCGCCCGCGCCGGCGAGTCCGGCAGCGTCGTCACGCTCGTCACACCGAACCAGCGTCGCGGCATGGTCCGTCTGATGGCGGACGCCGGAATCCGGCCGCAGACCACCCAGATCCGCTCGGGCGACGAGACCCTGAGCCGGATCACCGGCGCCCAGGCCCCGTCCGGTATCCCGGTCGTCATCACCGCACCGGTGGTCGAACGCCCCAAGCGCAGCGCCTCCTCCCGAGGCCGACGCCGCCCCTCTTCGGCGACCCGGCGCACGCCCGCACGACAGTCCGCCTTCGACGCGGCGGCCTAGAACCTTCGTGATCAGGAAGCTGACCCATCTCTGCAGGAGGCACCTTTTGACGCTGGTTCAGATGCAGCCCCGCCCGGCGAGCGCCGACCCCGTGCGCAGGACGCTGGTTGAGGTGATGGACGCGGCCGGCCTGCAGGTCTGTGACGACATGAGTGTCGAGGTGGCGCTGTCCGTCATGGCCGCCGCCCGCACGGGCCGACTGGTCGTCTGCGACCAGGACGGCCAGTGCACCGGCCTGGTCACCCAGACCGAACTCACCGCCGTCCGTGACAGCTCCGCTTACACGGACCGCGTCCGCCTGCGCGACATCCTCGGCGAGCACGGGTCGTTCACCTCACCCGTGGCCACGATGGCCGAAGCCGAGCGCGCGATGTGCCGCCTCCGGCTCGGTGCCCGGCCGGTGGTTGACGAGCAAGGCAGCGGTCTGGGCATCCTCGCCCCCTCCCGCTGAACCGCCTCACCCTGGTCGGACCGTTCTCCCCTTCTCCTTCTCCCTGTGAGGCCACATGCGCTGCGTCATCGCCCGTTTCCCCTTCGAGCTCACCAGGAGCGGCGTGCTGGAATCGATGAAGGGCATCAAGCCCGAACCGGGCACCGGCGAATCCGTGATCATCGGCCGCCGCCACTACCCCGTCAAGCAAGTCGGCCAGGTCGTCACCCGCCAGGACCGACGTGACTTCAGCGCCGCCGAAGTCCTCCGGGCCATGACTCAGCTCGGCTTCACCTGCCGCACCCTCGCCACGGCCGCCCCTGTACGCATGCTCAGCCCGCTCCAGCAAGCTTCCGCGATGCTCGGCGCCCCCGTATCCGTCTGACCGAGGAACAGGTAGCGGCCGGCACCTGAACAGCAGTGTGGGCCCGACCGGCACGTGCCGGTCGGGCCCACACTGCTTGCAACGGGTTCCCGTCGCAGTGGGTGCTCAGTGGTCGGAATAGCTGAAGTCGCCCACGGTCCAGCCGCTGACGTCCTCGATGGCAACGCGGTACATCCCGCCCGTCTCCGGGATCCCCACCGTGCCCTGCAGGATCCGGGCGACATGGAAGTGCAGATGCGTGGGCGGCCCGTCCTTCTTAGCGGGGGCGAGGAAGACGGCGGAGAACTCTCCCAAGCGGTCCGAATCCGTCAGGACCTCCGACACCCTCAGCCTCCACACTGCTTCGGGAGCCAGCCGACCCGTGATGACAGCACCACCGGTGACCACGGTCAGGGACATCTGATTGCTCTGCCCGGACTCCACCAGGGCGACGACGTCAACGAGCAGCTCGTCAGGCTTCGACATGAGGCAGATTATATGAACCGGCCATCCGGCTGCTTAAGCGGTGACGCTACCGGGCAAGACGGGCGCTCACGGTCTTGCCGCCGGAGGCCCGGCGGGTGACCGCGGTGACGTGGGTAAGACGGTGGACCATGGGCCAGCCGCCCCCGGCGCCGCCGTTCGGGTCAGGGGGCGCATACACGGCGCATGCGGGCTGCAGTCATGCACGGTCACCTCGATGCTGTCCGGGTGCGCGCTCAGGCCCAGGGTGCCGGTGCCGCCGCCGTGGCGCAGAGCGTTGGTGACGAGCTCCGAGACGACCAGGACCACGGTGTCGGCGGCCTTGGCCGCGATCGGGTGTACGAAGCGGTCGAGGAAGTCTCGGGTTGCTCGCGCGCGCCGGCGACGGATGCCGTGGATCGGGCGGTTGCGACGTCGATGCTCATCGTGTCCATCAGGTCGCCTTGGTCTCTGGAGCGTCCGTCCCCCGTCCTCTCCGCGTGGTGCCTGCGCCCCGGCCTGCGGCGGTTGACCCGGCAATGACGGCCTCACGCCTGCCTCGCCGCTGTTCGAGGTCGATTACCTCACCGTCGAACACGCGGAAATCTATGTCGACCGGAGTAGACATTGGGCTGTGGTGTGGTTATGGTTTCTCTCGTAGCCCAGAGAGACAGGGCCTGGCAGAGACGAACTGCCGGGCAGCAGTACCCGCAGTTGCAGTTCGCAGGACGGTGCGGTGGTGGAGTTCCGAAGCCAGGGTTGTTGCAGGAAGGCGACGGGACTGACGGCCGGACCGGGTGGCCCGCAGTGATCAGGGGCTGCCGTGAGCAGGACCGCAGTTAGCGCAAGTGCAGTACCCGTAAGTGCAGTTCGCAGTACCCAGCAGTGAAGTCAGTGAGCAGCACCTCGGT
>NZ_JOHB01000068.1:0-8915 GCF_000719605.1 Streptomyces sp. NRRL S-1813 | reverse complement strand
GCGCGGACGCCTTCCTCCTGGTGGTCTCCGAACTCGCCACCAACGCACTGCGCCACGGCGGTGGCCGGTACACCCTCCAACTCTTTGCCGGCCCGGACACGCTGACCGCCGCGGTCAGCGACCTCAGCTCAGCAGCCCCCCGCGAACGCACACCTGATCTCAACGGCGGCGGCGGTGGCTTCGGCTGGCACATGATCCGCCACCTCACCAGCCACCTGACCATCACCCCCGCCCCCGGGACCGGCAAAACCATCCATGCCCAAGTCTCCTGGTAGCGAGGCCTTGCCGGCGAGCTGTGCATGGGGACGTGACGCGCCCTCCATCGGCTTGAATCGGTGTCTGGCGATGCAAGCCGGGGAAGGAGTCGTCCGCCGAACGGCAGATTGCCACGGTCGGTCAGGTTGACGAGCTGGCCAATGCCCTCGGGCCTCGTCGGCGCCTGATGGTTGCTTGGCCTGGGGCTTGCTTCCGGAGCGGGGAGGGGAATTGAACCCGTGCTCTCGAAGGTTGCCACGATGCTCAGATGCCATCCGGCGTATCCGGAGCCTGGGCAACGATTGCTAGGCGGGCGAACGTGAGGTCGGCAGGCTTGCGCCATGGCCGCCTTCTGAGTCCCAGACCGAAACCAGGGACAGTTCCGTCTCCTCCGCGATCCGGCGCTGCTCCGCTTCGTCCATCAGGGCGCTCGCGGTGAGGTTGCCCAGCGGATCGGCGGCCTCGGCCATGAGCCGGGCGGCTGCGGCGGGGATGGTCTCCGGAGGGATCACCAGCAGGTCCCAACGGCCGACGCCGTAGGAGAGCAGCAGCAGCTTGTGGGGATCTTGCTCGGCGTTGAACCAGCCGACACCCACCACATGCCCGTTGACGGGTACCTTCCGAGGGATGACCGGCCAGAAGGTGGGGTTCACCGTGACGTGGGTGATGCGCCCCCACAGCGGGTCGAGGGCGGCCGTCAGTGCCGGAAGTTCCGCTGTGAGGTCACGGGAGCGGGGCCACCACGCACCGTCGAGCAGAGGCGGAGCGGTGCCGGCCGGCGCCAGCATGAGCCGGAGGGGCAGCGAAGCGGTCCGGTCTTCGACCGCTGGCGGATACCGAATGGTCGTGGTCATGATGCGGACCCTGCCCCGGGCCGACCGCAACCGGCCCGGTGTCGTGAATCGCCGAAAACGACACGAGCATGGGAGCTGGTGTACGAATTGCCCTCGGTGGTTCCAGCTTACTCCCGTTAAGGCCCGCCGGACCGATCCGGAGCGAGCGAGTGGAGGGCACAGGAGACCTTGGGGTGGCCCGTCCGAGAATGGCCTCGCCAGGGAGACGAAAACCAGGCGTAGGGCCGTGTGGTCAGCTGAGGAACGACAGCCGGACCTGGCGTTCCGGGTTGTCCCGGTCGGTGGTCACCAGCACGACGGACTGCGAGGCCCCCAGCTCGAGCTCACCATCGACCACGGGCAACGTGGCGTGTGGTGGGACCAGAGCAGGGAGCATGCGAGCGATGCTGTGACCAGGACTGCGGGGGCGGTCCTGCGAGCGGTCGTCCGTGGGAAGAACGTCGCGAAGGGCCGCCAACAGGTCATCGTCGCTGCCTGCCCCGGTCTCGATGATGGCCAGGCCGGACGTTGCGTGGCGGGTGAAGATGTTCAGCAGTCCATTGTGCCCGTGAGCGGCCTCCCGGAGGAACGCGGAGCATGCGTTCGTGAGGTCGTGCAGCGTCTCAGCGGAGCCGGTGGTGATGGTGATCGTGCGGGTGGTGAAGGTTCCAGCCATGATTCACCGGTACCCGTCGCACAGCCCGAGCACTGACGGCCGGATGGGTTGTTCCCCCCGAACTCCGCCGCAAGGCTGAGGGTGGACCACCCGCCAGGCGTCACTGCATGACGATGGTGATCGATCCGGTGCCGCCTGCTCGTTGGTTTGCGGCCTCGGCTTCCCGGTAGGTGACGTACTGACGAATGGTGCCGTCGGGCAGGTTCAATTGGTAGCCGACGACGGTCTGAGGGGTTCCTCCGCCGCAATTGCATGGCATGGCTGCGGTCCTTTCACGTTGTGGTTCTTCAGCGCCGGATTGGGCCGGAGGTCCTCGCGCTCCGCGGCCCGCGTGCGTCTCCCCGGGAGGTGCCGCGCGACGAACAGGTAGGGAGGTGCTGGTCGGTCCAGCCACCGTGAGGCGACTCCCGCCAGGTAGGGGGTGGCAGGGCAGTCGCGAGGCCCCTGGCAGCTCCACGCGGGGCCTTGGGGCTGTGAGAGCCGCTCGGCTGTCCGGGGCCGATACCGGAGGGAAACACCGGCCCCGGTTCTCACCTGTGAGCCGTCCACGCACCGCCGGCACCAGGGGCTGTCCCGCCACCCGTCTCTGTCATGCCGACGGGCGTGGTGCCGAATGGCTCACCGGTAAGTTTGAGTCGAGCTGTCCCCCGTCCTTCCACGACGGGGGACAGCTCTTGAGGGGCAGGCCGCTTACCGGAAGGCCCTCAGGTCAGGGGCGGCACTGCGTGGACCAGACCTGTGCGCGAGTACTGCCACAGGACCCGTCACGCCGCCCCGGTCGATCGGGCGGGTCACGCCGGCGGGAAGCAGGGCCTCAGGGTGCCGGTGGCCTGGACCGGGACGCCGCCGACGGTGGCGGTCGCCGTGTAGCTGCTGGCGCTGATCTGGAGCAGGGACAGGCCGGCATTAAGGGTGGCGACACCGGCGGCGTTGGTCACCGCCGTGCCCACCGGCAGGCCCGAGACGAAGAAGGTGACCGTGACGCCCGCTTGCGCCGGCGTGACGGTGGCCGTCAACGTCGCCACGAACAGGTGCGGAATCGGAATGGGCAGGTTGACCCGCCAGCAGGCGGGCGACGCACTCAGCGGGCCCGCCTGCAGAACGACGGTGATGGTGAGGGGCGCGGACGCGACGCCGGTGCATGCGCAGGCGGTGCCGGCCGCGGTGACGGTGGCAGTGACGACGGCGGGCCCGGCGCTGTTGAAGGTCAGCGATCCGGTGGCGACACCGGCCAGGTTGGTGGTGACGGTCACCGGGACCGCACCACCGGTGAAGGTCACCGACCCACCCACGACCGGCAGACCGTTACAGGTCACCACAGCGGACACGGAGGTCGGCTGCCCGGCCACCACCGGTCCGGCCACCGGCTGGACCACCACCTGGCAGGACGGCTGCGGAGTGACGGTGATGGGGAGGGGTGCGGAGACGACGCCGGTGCACGCGCAGCCGGTGCCGGCCGCGGTGACGGTGGCAGTGATCGTGGCGGCCCCGGCCGTGTTGAAGGTCAGCGATCCGGTGGCGACACCCGCCAGGTTGGTGGTGGCCTTCACCGGGACCGCACCACCGGTGAAGGTCACCGAGGCACCCGAGACCGGCAGCCCGTTACAGGTCACCACAGCGGACACGGAGGTCGGCTGCCCGGCCACCACCGGCCCGGCCACCGGCTGGACCACCACGGAGCAGGTGGACAGGGGCGGCACGGTGACCGCGTTCGTGTCCAGCGTGACGGCGGCACCGAGAGCCAGCAGCCGGCCGTCCACGATGGCCCCCGTCGTGGCGGTGATCGAGGTGAAGGCGAGGATGCTGCCCCTGATGGTGGAGCCGGCGCCGAGCGTCGCGGAACTGCCGACCTGCCAGAAGACGTTGCTGGACTGCGCGAGGCCGATGAGGTTGACGTTGCCGGTGGCTCCCGTGATGAGCGTGGTGTTCGTCTTGAAGATGAAGACCGCGTTGGGGTTGCCCTGCGCGTCCAGGGTCAGTGTCCCGTTGAGGCCGAACGTGCCTGAGGCGGAGTTGTACACGCCGGGGGTCAGGGTGGTCCCGCCGAGTTCCGTCGCGACAGTGGCCGTGACCGGCTGTACCAGCGCGTTGGCGTACCCGGTCAGCAGGTCGGCCTGGGCCTGCGCCGCGGCGGCGTCGTTCACGTGGATGGTTCCGGTGACCGTTCCGGGAGGGAACCCGGTCACCGCACCGGCGGGGCTCACTCCGAGGTCGCCGTTGACCACGGTGAGGCCGGTGTTGGTGACCGCCGTGTTGGCGAGCACGCCGTAGGAGGAGGCGGTACCCAGAGGTACAAGTGTTGCCATCGTGGATTTCCTTTTCTGAGGCTTCCGGGGCAGCCCTGATGCCGCCCCGGAACTGTGGGAGATCGGCGCGCTTGCACCGCTTGCGACCGGTGCTTTGGGCACGGGTGAGCTGTGCCATGTGCGGCGCGCCGGAATGAACATGAAGGCTTCGACCGAGCGTGGTGTGCGCACTCGCCACAGCTGCCCGAGCGCACTCAGCCGTCGGCGCTCGTGCCCCGTCCTCCTGGTGACGCCGCACCGGAGGTCGCCTGATGCCGGATCGTCGCCTGTGCCGGACGTCGAGGGTGTCCGGCATGCAGGACCGACAGAGAAGTGGGGGTGCTTGGGAACGGTGGCGTTGTCGCCCGAGTCGGACACTTGGGCGTGCTAGCGGTCGGTGGAGCCCAGTTGGAGAGGGGATCCGCCAATTCCGGTACGGCCGTATTCAGCGGAGTCGGCGGCGTGAGTTGATGTCCACTCACCACGAATTACGGCAGTTGATGCCTTTTCGGCTGAAAACCCTTGCCCATGTTGAGCCCTCGCGATCTAGGTCTGTTGGATCTAGTTCGGGGCTCCTCAAGGACTGACCGGTAGTCAGCCAACAGCTGGGAGGGGCAACTGACCAGCCGTCCAAGGAGCGCCCATCAGGCAATGCCGCTGACCGCTACCGGACAACCGGCAAAACGTGAGTCCCGAGAGGGATGGGCGACCTTCGGACTCGCTATTGCTATTTAAGGCATCACCGGCGGGCCCCGGACAGAGGGAGGACCAGATGTCGCCCGAATGGCGCAACGCTTACTCAGGGCCGCTGCTGCCACGGACCATGCGTGGACATCACGCCTTGGCGGCGGAGCAAACTCACGGTCGGCACAAACAAGCGGCCTGGAACCCTTCGTGCGGACGCCCCCTGGGGGCGGCAGGGGCTTTCCGGTCACCGGGCCGTTGCTCCGGCCGTGAGGGATGAGCCTGAGAGCTGTGATGATGCGTGGGCGGTGGTCGCGCCGTTCGGCTCCTGGCAGACCGTGCACGGACGTGTTCGTCCGCCGGCCTTGCAACCTGATCACCGTCCGACCGCGAGTGCCTTCCGTCGGAGAAGGCCACGCTCATCCGTCAGCACTCGGATATCAGCACTCGGATCTTGAGCGGCAGCATGAGGTGGCGAGCGGACTGGATGGCCTCGTGCGGGCCAGCCCGGCGGGCCGCACCTGTACGCGGCCGCCCGCAAGGTGCGTGAGGAACGCGGCGGCCATCTGCGAGCGGCCGGCGTGGTCCACCCCCGCCGACTCCGTGAATCCGGCCGTCGTCGCGGCAATGGCCGAGGTGGGCATCGACGTCTCGGCCGAGGCGCCCAGGTGCTCACCATCGAGGCCGTGCAGGCATCCGACGTCGTCATCACGATGGGCTGCGGCGACACCTGCCCCGTCTTCCCCGGAAAGCCTTACCTCGACTGGCAGTTGCCCGACCCCGCAGGGCAGGGTGTCGAGGCCGTACGGCCCATCCGCGATGACATCGAGCGGCGGCTTCGCGAACTGATCGACGAGATCGCCCCTGAGGGGCAGGCGTGAGCATGCTGCCCGGTCGCCGGCGCCGACCCGCCGATGTGCCGGGGAGCGCCTTGCCGGCTAGGCAGTAGGGGTTCAACAACCGAAGGACCTTCGAACTCTCCAGCGACGGCATCCATGATGACTTCGTCGCACGTCCGCCCGAGCCAGTACCCGGCTTCGCGGAGGCTGCCGGCAGCGCGGAAGCCCGCCTTCTCGTAGGCACGGATGCCGGCCTTGTTCGGGGCGAGAACCTTGAGCCAGAGGGGCTCGGGTGCCCGACGGCCGTAGCCGGCCAGGAGGGTGGGGTCCTGTTCCCGGCGCCAGTGCGTCTCGACGAGGTCGGCTCGGTAGGGGCCGAGTGCGCAGGTGTCGGTGCCGATCCACAGGATCGGGTCAGAGCTCGTGCAGGCCCAGGTAGCCGCCTGGGCGGGCAACAGTGTTCCTGTCCTCCTGGCCACTTACACACACTGCATCACCGGACAGCCGGCCGAACTCCAGGGGCGGATCGAAGGGCCCCAGCGGCTGCCCGCCGTGCCCGCAGCCGTGAAGGGTCCGTCGGAAAACCTCGGGAAGTTTTCGGGAAAACCAGCCGCCGAGAGCCGTTCAAAACCGGCGTCGGCCGGACTGGCGCCGTCGCCGCCGGGAGTCGCTCCGGCCTGCCAAAGCCGTCACGCCGCGTCTGTTAAACCGCCTCTGAACTGCAAAAAAGCCCTCCGCGAAGGAGGGCTGGGCACCGTACGGGCGATGGCGCCCCCGGCAGGACTCGAACCTGCGGCCAAGTGCTTAGAAGGCACCTGCTCTATCCACTGAGCTACGGGGGCCGGTGTGGGCGTGGATCACGGACCGCGGACAAGGATAGAGGTCCGGGTGCCTCGTCCCGGTTGCTTCACCTCCGTGGCACGTTGTGGAGGTTCGGTGAAGCGGTCCCGATAATCGCAGGCAGGTACGAATCCTGCATCGCTTTTGGCGTCCCGTGTGGCGGGTGTTGTGCACTCGTTATGCCTGCGCCTCGCTTGTCGCGGACGTCTCATGCGTCACTCATCCCGTTCTGTACGGGTTCTTGCGGCGCGCACAAGGGGTTATACGCTTCAAAAACCCAACGAAATTGGGCATTCTGCACATGTGGCGACCTTGGACGTACGACCCCGGCTGATCGACGCACTGTCCGTTCTGCGCGACCGCGTCGACGCCGCACGCTTTCCACTGCCACTCCGGGGCGCGGCCCGGGCCCGGCGCAACCGGGCCGAGCTGCTCGCCCAGCTCGATGACTATGTGATTCCCCGCCTGCGCTCCCCTCAGGCCCCGCTGCTCGCGGTGATCGGCGGATCGACCGGGGCGGGCAAGTCCACCTTGGTGAATTCGCTGGTGGGGCGGCGGATCTCGGAGTCGGGGGTATTGCGTCCGACGACGCGTACACCGGTGCTGGTCTGCCATCCCGACGATCTCCATTGGTTCGCCGGACCGCGTGTCCTGCCGCAGCTCGCCCGGGTGTGGGTCCCTGAGCAGGACGACGGCGGGGAGAGCGAGTACGCGGCGGGTGACGGCCTGGGCCGGAGTGAGTACGGGGTGCATGGCGTGGGTGGGGTTGGCGGGATGGGTGGGGTGACGCCCGGTGGCGGGGGCGGGGGAGCCGGTGGGCGTGGCGTCCGGATGGGGCATGGGCCCCGTACGGCACATGGGTTCGATGGGGCGCATGGGCCGGGGCCGGGGCCGGAGGCGCGTGGGGGTGGAGAGCTGGGCGCCGCGTATGGCTATGGCCATGGCTATGAGGTCGGGGGGCGGGCTGGTGGTGGCGGTGCGGTCGGTGGGAGTTGTGGGGGTTATGGGGCGGATGACGGTGAGGCGTATGACGGTGCGGTGGGTGGCGCCAGTGGCGTCGGCCTGAAGGGCCGCGCGGGCGTGGGTGCGGCGGGGAGCGGGAGTGATCCCGGGATGCTCACGGTGCGGATCGAGACGGACCGGGCGCTGCCCAGCGGGCTGGCGTTGCTGGACGCCCCGGACATCGATTCGCTGGTCGCACGCAACCGGGAGCTGGCCGCGGAGCTGATCTGCGCCGCGGATGTATGGGTGCTGGTCACGACGGCCGCCCGGTACGCGGATGCGGTGCCCTGGCATCTGCTGCGTACGGCCAAGGAGTACGACGTCACGCTGGTGACCGTGCTGGACCGGGTGCCGCATCAGATCGCCACGGACATTTCCGGGCGGTACGCGGAACTTCTCCAGCGGGCCGGCCTCGGCCACGTACCGCGGTTCACCATTCCCGAGCTGCCCGAGTCGGCCGGTGGCGGGAGCGGTCTGCTGCCCGCCACGGCCGTGGCGGCGCTGCGGGACTGGCTGGAGCGGCATGCCCAGGACCCCGTCGCCCGCACCGCCGCAGCGGACCGTACGGCCGCCGGGGTGATCGCGTCGCTGCGCAGCCGGCTGCCCGCGCTGGCCGGGGCCGCCGCCGCCCAGCATGCCGCGGCGCTGCGGCTGGCCGGCCGGGTGGAGGAGGCGTACGAGCGGGCCGCTGAGCGGGTACGGCAGGAGGTCGCGGCCGGTGAGGTGCTCTCCGGGGACGCCCGCGCCCACTGGCGTGACCATGGGCTCGACGGCCGGTCGGACGAGCTGCTCGACGCGCTGACCCATGGGCTCACCTCGCTGCTGACCTGCGCCGTGCAGGAGGCCGACGAGCGGGCCGCGGAGGCCTGGCGGCGCGATCCCGCGGCGGCCGAGGTCTCGTTGTCGGCCGCCGCGGGCGCTGCGGGTGCGGGTGGGCGGCTCGGAGTGATCGTCCGGCGCTGGCGGCGCTGTCTGGAGGAGCTGGCCGAGGAGGAGACCCGTGAAGCGCGTGCGGGGCAGGCCGGTGAACGGGTGGGGTCGGTGGAGCCGGAGGAGTCGGCGGCGCTGTTGGCCACGGCCCTGCTCGGCGGACGCCGCGCCCGTACGGCGGGTGAGAACCTCGCCGATCTCCTGGGGGCCCAGACCGCGCTGCGGCTCTGCGATCGGGGCGCCCGGTTGCTCGCCACGTACCTGGAGCGTGCCCTCGACGGTGAGCGCGAACGGCGGCTGGCACCCCTGGACCAGCTGACCGTCCCCCTGGACCAGCAGGCGGAGCTGATTGCCGCACTGTCCGTATTGCAGCGGGAGAGGCAGACGGGGACGGAGAAGCAGACGGGGACGGAGAGGAAGACGGGGACAGAGAGGCGGAAGCAGATGCGGAGCGAGGAGGAGCGGGAGATGGCGATGGAGAAGGAGGAGGTGTCGGGGTGAGTGTTTCTGAGGCGGCAGCTGGTTCCGGAGAGAGCTTGTGGCAGGGGCAGGGGCAGGGGCAGGGGCAGGG
>NZ_JOHB01000067.1:0-9634 GCF_000719605.1 Streptomyces sp. NRRL S-1813 | reverse complement strand
CCCCCTTCGGGGGAGGGGGCGGGGGTGGGTTCGGGGGTGGGGGGGTGCGCCGGGCGACGCGAGGTGCGGCACCCGACGTGCGGCACCGGAGTACAACACCCGGAGTACAACACCCGAACTACGACACCGCGGTATGGGTGCTGGATGTCCTTCCGTGGGGAAAGGACAATCCTGGGGGCGTCGCACCGCACACGCCACACGGACAACGTGTCACGATTCTGGGCACGACTACGGGGGACAACAGTGGAGACCGCGGACCCGACACCGCACGCGCGCTCAACCGACCGTGACAGCACAGCAGACGGGCCACCGGCCGCCGCACCGCAGCTCTCCCTGGAGCTGCTGGTGCACGGTGTCGGCGGCACCACCGCACAGGAGATGCTCGGCGACCCGCGCGTCCAGCTGATCACCGGCGACGACACCGCCGCCTGCTATCGCCGCACCGAGGACGCGGACGCCGAGCAGCGGCCCGACGACTACCGCGGCGAGCCGGTCCGCGAGGCGTACTGCTGGTCCAACCTCACCTCGGGCAACGGAGCACGCGCCCTGTGGCTGCTCCTGGTGCCCTTCATGGTCGTCAACCTCGCCCACTGGATGCGCCCGGCCGCCCCGCCCGAGCATCCTGCCCAGCGGATCTACGACCTCCTGGTGCGCATCCTCGCCCTCACCCTCACCGTCCTGCTCGCCGCCGCGGCCTGCGAGGTCGCCCTCGACCTGACGGCCTGGCAGTGCGCCGGCACCACCGTCTGCTCCGCCGGCAAATCCTGGATGGGCTTCCTCAGCCCCGACAACTCCGGCTGGTGGAGCGCCCCGGGCCGCCGCCTCGCGCTCGCGTCCATGGTGCCGCTGCTTGTCATCGGCTTCCTGTGGTCGCTCTCGCGCCGCACCTGGAGTGCCTACGAATCCGCCTCCCCGCCGCCGCGGCTGCCCGGCACCTCCCGCGACACCCCGGTCGCCGAACGCACCGCGCTCAGCCTCGACGGCTTCTGGTACGGCCGCCGGCTGGTCGCCCGGCTGCGCGCCGCCCACACCACGGCCGGCGTACTGACCATCGCCGCCGTACTCCTCGCGGCGGGCGCACAGGCCGACGGGCGCGACGGCGGCGACACCGCCCTCGCGGTCACCGGCCGGGCCCTCACCGCAGTGGTCATCCTGCTCGCCGCCGCCACCGTCGTGGTCGTCTGGCGCACCGCCCGCAGCGAGGCCGCGCCGGACGACGAGTCCGACCATCTGGTCGTGCGGGCGCTGCCGTTCGCCTCCCTCGGTGTGCTGGCGCTGATCGTCGTGCACACCGGCTGGGCGCGCCCCGGAGCCCACAGTCACGGCTCCCTGCCCGGTGCCGGCGCCTTCGGCGGTATCGCCGTCTTCCAGGGCCTGCTGGTCCTCGCGCTGGCGCTGACCGCCTGGGTCCTTCAGCGCGCCGCCCGTGACGACGCCCGCACCGCCCTGCGCGGCATGGGCGGGCCCGCCGTCGCCCTGCTGGCCTGCGCGGTCGGCGGGGTGCTGTCCGGGGGAGTGGCCCAGCGCTTCGCGGACTGGCTGGACGGCGGGGCGACCCCCGGCCAGGACCACGCACCCATCCCCGGGCCGCCGGTGCTGCTGTCCTGGCAGGCCTCGGTCATCCCCGTCCTGCTGGTCGTCGTCGCGATCGTCGTCGTGCTCGCCGCCGTCCGCGTGGTGATCGTCCGTGACCGGGTGGCCAAGGACGTCCCCGGGCTGTACGACCCGCGCGAGCGCCCCGACGGGCCGCGTACAAAGCGGATCGCCGCCACCATCGCCGGCGCCGGACTCACCGATTCCGCACCGGTCCTGGTCGCGGCCACCGCCGCCGTCACCCTCGTCCTCGGGGCCGGCGCGGTGGCCGGCGCCTGGCTCAGCGACCGGGCGCCGGGCCGCGCCACCGAAGGCGCACCGCCGGTCGTGCACGCCGCCGCCGAGACCGCGGAAGCCCTGGGCTCCTGGCTGATGGGCGCCGGCGTCATACTGCTGATCACCATGGGCCGGCGCGCCTACCGCGACCACTCGGCCCGCCGCACCATCGGCATCCTCTGGGACGTCGGTACGTTCTGGCCGCGCGCTGCCCACCCCTTCGCCCCGCCCTGCTACGCCGAGCGCGCCGTCCCCGACCTCACCTGGCGGATGGCCACCTGGACCGAGCGGTTCGACGGCCGGCTGGTGCTCTCCGGGCACTCCCAGGGCAGTGTGCTGGCGGCCGCCGCCGTCTGGCAGCTGGACCTGGTCACCCGCAGCCGCGTCGCCCTGCTGACGTACGGCAGCCCCCTGGAACGGCTCTACGGACGCTGGTTCCCCGCCTTCTTCGGGCCGCCCGCCCTGACCGGACTGCACCGCGAGATGGACGACTGGCGCAACCTCTGGCGCTTCACCGACCCCATCGGCGGCCCGATCCGGCTCACCTGCGAGGACGGCCGCCGGATCGACGAGGGTCCGCTGCGCGACCCGCTCGCCTTCGGCCGCACCCTCCAGAACCCGCTGCCCGCCCAGATCCTGGGGCACGGCGACTACCACGCCGACCCGGTCTTCGGCAGGGTGCGCGCCGAGCTGATCGCCCGGCTCGGCCCGGACCTGCCGGGGCAGCGGCCCGCCGATGACTGCTCGGGCCGCCGCGCTGCCGACGACCGCTCCGACGACCGTCCCGCTCAGGGGAGTTCGGGCAGGTCTTCCGGATAGAGCAGACTCAGATCGTCGGTGCTGGGGGCGGTCAGCTGGGCCACCCGGCCCGCATGCCGCTCCACCATCGCCTCGAACGTCTGGCGTGCGGTACGGCCGTTGCCGAACGACGGCCCCTTGGGCAGTGCCGTGAAGTACTTCAGGAGCCCCTCGCCGGTCCCCTCGGCGAGGCGGTACTCATGCTCCTCGCCCTGCTGCTCCACGATCCGCAGCAGCTCTTCGGGCGCATAGTCGCCGAAGGTGATGGTCCGTGAGAAACGGGACGCCACACCGGGGTTGACCGCCAGGAAGCGCTCCATCTCGGAGGTGTAGCCCGCCACGATCACCACCACCGCCTCCCGGTGGTCCTCCATCAGCTTCACGAGGGTGTCGATGGCCTCCTTCCCGAAGTCCCGTCCGGAGTCCTCGGGGGAGAGGGCGTATGCCTCGTCGATGAACAGCACGCCACCGCGCGCCCGGTCGAACGCCTCCTGGGTGCGGATCGCCGTCGACCCGATGTGCTCGCCCACCAGGTCCACCCGGGACACCTCGACCAGATGCCCGCGCTCCAGCACCGCCAAGGAGGCCAGGATTTCGCCGTACAGCCGCGCCACGGTCGTCTTGCCGGTACCGGGGGAGCCGGTGAACACCAGATGGCGGCGCACCGACGCGGCCTTCAGCCCCGCCTCCCGGCGCCGGCGCCCCACCTCGATCATGTTGATCAGGCTGCGCACCTCGCGTTTGACGCTCTCCAGCCCTACGAGGGTGTCCAGTTCGCCCAGCACCTCGTCGGAGGGCCGGCTGCTGACGGCCGGTTCCGCGGCCGCCGTGGCGTCCGGCGCGGGACTCTGTGCCGGGACATTGCCCAGCAGCCCGGCCGTCGGCGTCACCTGCTGCACCGCGGGACCCGTCACCGCCCCGGCGGCCGGCGTCTGCACCGCGCGGCTCTCGTCGCTGGTGCAGTCCTGGACCGTCGGCCCGTCGCCCGCTCCCGCACCGCCCTCGGCGAACTCGTAGCCGCCGCGCGCACACCGCTCCGTACGGCACCGCGTCAGCGCCGTACGGCAGCCGTCGATCACATGGAAGCCGAACCCCGAACTCCCGGTGACCCGGCAGCCCTGGAAGGTGCCGCGGCCCTCGGCGGAGACGTAGAACCCGGCCTCGGCGGGTGAACTGACCGTGCAGCCCTCGATGGTGGGGTCCGCGCCCTTGGTGACGATCACCCCGGTCTGCGCACCGTCGATGGTGCAGTTGGCGAGCGTGCCGCCGCTGCCGTGGTCGCGGAACCACGCACCGGTCGCGGCCTCCCGGATCCGGCAGTCGTCGAGCTGCACGGTCGCCCCGTCGCTGACCGACACCGCGGTGTTGCGGACCTGCGAGATGTCGCAGTCCACGACGTCGGCGCGGGAGCCCCGGTCCAGTACGAACAGTGCGTCGGGCACATCGTGCATCCGGGTCGAGTCCAGGACGGCGGTGGCGCCGTCGCTGACCCACACCGCCGGATAGTCGCCCGTACTGTCGTGGATCTCGCACTGGTTGGCGTCCACGCGGGTGCCCGGGTCCCATACGGACAGACCGTTGCGCCCGAAGTGCCGCACCGTGCTGCGGGTCAGCGTCAGCACCGAACGCGACCGCAGATCGACGGCATTCTCCGGGATGTCGTGAATGTCGCAGTCGGCGAGCGTCAGCACCGCGTCGGTGTCCAGGGTGACGCCGTCGGCGGAGGTGCGGTGCACCGTGCAGTCCGTGAGGTGGCCGGTGGCCCGTGCGGCCACCTGGACCCCCGCGCCCTTGATCTCGTACAGCTCACAGCCCACCGCCTCGACCGCGCTGCCCTCCCCGTTGACCGACAGGCCGGCGCCCGAGGCATGGTGGATCCGGCAGTTCTCCAGCCGCGGATGTGCCCCGCCGCGCACCGCCACGCCGGTCTGCCCGGCGGCCATCACCTCGCACTCCTCGAAGACGCCGCCGGCGCCGTCCAGGACGCTGATGCCCACCCCGCCCGCGTTGTCGACCGTGCAGCGGCGCACCGTGGGGCGGGCGCCGCCGCGGACCTCGATGCCGGACGCGGACCGGGTCACCACCCGCAGGCCCGACAGCTCCGGGGCGCCGTCCTCCACCAGCAGCGCGGGCGAGGTCGAATCCGTCGCCTCCAGATGCAGATCGTGGACGGTGGCCGAGGCCCGTACCGTCAGCGCCACACCGTCGGCCGGGGCGATCCGTACCGAACCGCGTGCGCCGTCCGGGCCGCGGAGCGTCACCGCGCGCACCAGCACCAGATTCTCGCGGTACGTACCGGCCGGGACGGTCAGCACATCACCGTCCCCGGCGGCCTCCAGGGCGGCGGCGAGCGAGCTGTACTCCCCGGTGCGGCGCCGCCAGCGCGACGTTCCGGAGTGCGTCACCTGGACCGAGCCCTGTGCCATGGTGCTGTCGTGCCCCCACTTCGTGCGGCTGTTGTCGGCCCGGCACCATCCGTCCGTGGATGTCCGTTTTCCGGTCTGCGAGGCCCCAGCCGAGAGGCTGGCGCCACCACCGTAGCGCGCCCGGCGGGCGGCAGTTGACACGGTCAGCCGCCTCGAAAGGCAGGCTCTCAACTCCCTGCGCCGGCCCGGCCCCAGTCCTGGCCCGCGCGCTCCCACTCCTCGTCCCAGCGGCGGAAGCGACGCACCATCAGCCGCCAGACGACCAGCCGCCGGGCGCCTTCGACCATCATGCCGACCCCGGCCGCGGTGCCCAGACCGGCCAGCGCGGCATGCGTACCCGCCGTGCCGGTGTCCATCGGCCGCGGCGCCACCCGGCCCCGGTCGTCCGTCCAGATCCGGAACCGCTCGCCGGTCTCCACCGGCCGCGGCGCGGCGAGCTGCCCGACGTGCGGGCTGCCGTCGCGAGCCGTCCAGCGGGCGACGACCCGGCGGTGCGCATCGCGCTGGGAGGAGGTCTCCGGATCGGAGTCGAGCGGGGCCCGGGAGATCAGCCGGTCGACCGTGACCCACTCCAGATGCCGCTGCTGGTGCTGTATCCGTACGGTCGCCAGCAGCGCGCCGTGTGCGGCCCGTCCGGCGAGCCAGCCCACGGAGGTCGCCCCGAGGGCGATCAGAAGGGCGGCGACGAGCGCCGTCCAGGCCTCGAACCGATCGGTCCGGCGCCGCAGCGGATTGTGCCGCCAGCGCCATACGCCCTTCATCGCTCGCATCGGTGCCCCCTCTCCGTGTCTGTGGATACCTCATCGCGGGTGGTCCATGCGAGAGTTCTGCGAAGAGAGAGCAACTTCATGGCGTACAAAGAGCGACAACCGGACGTTTCGAGCAGGACCGGGACTGTGGGGGACTCCCCGCCGGACCGGGGCCCGCGCGGTCAGTGCAGCCGTACCGTCACCGTCACCACGGCGCCCGTCATGCCCGTGCCGGGAGCCCCCACGGCGACCGCGAACCGGTCGGCCACCAGGCGGGCCAGCCACAGCCCGCGCCCCTTCGGAGCGCCGTCCAGGCCCGGCAGCAGCTCGGGGATCACGTCCTCGCTGAACCCGGGCCCCGCATCGCTGATCCGGCACTCCAGCTCCTCGCCGACCCGGCGCAGCACCAGCCGTCCCGAACCGCCCCCGTGCTCCACGGCGTTCCCCGCGATCTCGTCCACGGCGAGCACGAATTCGCCGCGCCGCGGCTCGCAGAGGCCCTCACGGGCCGCGCACTCCTCGACCAGCAGCCGTAACTGCGGCAGCAGCCGGGCGGTGAAGCGCCGCTGGAGCAGCCGGCGGCCGGGCTCCGGGGCCGGCACCTCGGCCGGATCGGGGCTCACCACGGCCGCACCACCTCCGTCAGCGTCAGCCGCGGCACCGTCCCGGCGCCCAGCCGCCGCAGCATCCGGTGCTGCCCGCGGTCGCAGCGCACCTCGACCAGGTCGTGGCCCGCGGCGCCGCGGACCAGGGTGAGCAGGCTGACGGCGCAGCCGACGGACAGGAAGTGCAGCCGGGTCAGATCGACGCCGAGCCGCCGGGACGGGGGCGTCTGTGCCAGGGCGATCTCCAGCGATCTGCCGAACGCGGTCCGGTTCGCGGCGTCCGCCTCGCCGATGAAGCACAGCACGCCGTCCGGGGCGCGCAACGACCGCAGGCTGCCCAGCCGCTCCAGGAGCGCGCGCGGATGCGCCCGTTCCATGGCGGTGAGCACCGCGCGGTCGAACCGGCGGCGGTCGTAGGCGCAGATCTCCGTGTACGGCCGGCCGCTGAAGAGCGCCTGCGCACCGGTCTCACGGCACGCCATCACACCGACGTCCGCGCCGAGCGCACGCACCCAGCCCATGTCGATGAACGCCCGCAGGCCCGCATACCCCTCGGCCGTCGCCCGGTCCGTCTCCGCGTACAGCCGGCCCATCTGGCGCGCGGCGGTGAACTCCGTGTCCGGCCGGATCACCGCACGCATACTGCTCACCACCAACTGGCCCCGCTCGCGCGCCGAAACCGTGCTGCGGCTGGGGAAGTCGAGCCTGGCCAGTACCTCGTCCTCGGGCACCTCGGGGCACGGCAGGACCATCACCTTCTCGCCGTGGGCCAGCCCGAGCCGTACGAATGCCGTGACGACCTCCCAGCGCACCTCGTCATCGCCGTAACTCACAAAGGCGTGGTCCCCGGGCCGCAGATGCTGAACGGGCAGGAGACGGCCGCACCCGGTGTCCCTCACAGACATCGGCACCCAGCTCTCTGTCGTCCGTCGGCCGCTCCCGTCGGCGGTGCCGGGCGTGCACCGCGGACAGCTGGTCACCGGGCCGCGGCGGCCCGCAGCCGCCACGAGCGCCCGCGGCGCGACCACGGCAAAGGGCCGCGCCGGCCCGTCAGCCGAGTATCTCGAACGGGTCGCCGATACGGATCGTGCCGACCCCGCGAGGGATCAGATTCTGGCCGAAGACCAGCTGGTCACCGAAGCGGCGATGCCGGGCGAGCGTGCGCAGCGGCTCCTTGCCGCGCTCGGCGGTGCGCTGGTTGGTGGTGGTGACCACGCAGCGGGAGCAGGGCTTGGCCACCTCGAAGACGACCTCGCCGATGCGGACCCGCCGCCAGTCGTCCTCCGCCCAGGGCGCGGTGCCGTCCACCACCACATTGGGCCGGAAACGGTTCATGGGCAGCGGCCCCTCGTCGGCATGGTCGCCCTGTGCGATGAGGGAGTTGAGGGCGTCCAGCGACGAGGTGGTCGTCAGCAGCAACGGGAAGCCGTCGGCGAAACTGACCGTCTCACCGGGCAGGGAGTACTCCGGGTCGATGGGCCTGCGCTTCTCCGGGGCGTCGAGATACACCAGCCGGCACTCCGCGCCCAGATACCCGCTGAACCACTCGTCGGCCGCCCGGCCCACGGGTACCGCCTCGACCTCGTCCTTCCAGACCTCGACCGTGATCGTCTCCCCGGAAGCCGGCACCTCGACCGTCAACGGCTTCCTTCCGGGCGCAGTGAGCCCGAGGCCACCGCCCGGCAGCCCCTCGGCATGCGCCAACGCCAGCGTCCGCTGCTGCCGTTGTGTGATCTGCCTGCCCTCGGCGTCCACCAGCAGCCAGCGTCGGTCCCCGGCGAGCCCCCACGGCTCCACGACCGCCTCGCCGGGACCGGACCCCGCAATGGATTTGACCGGGTAGAGATGGATCGACTGGAGCGCAGGCTTCGGCATGCGTTCCATCCTGCCAGCCGCCTCGGACAGTTGGCCGTTCGCCCAGGTCAGTACCCGCGCGGGTACTGCCGGCCGTACGGGTCGTCGTACGGCGTGGCAGGTCGCGGCGCGACCGGAGCGGCCGGCCGCATCGCCTCATACCCCGTGCCCATGGGCGGGCGCTGGGGCTGCTGCTGTTGCTGGGACGGATAGCCGCGGACCCCCGCCTGCTGCGGGATGTACGGCGCCGGGGCCTGCTGCAACGGGGCGACCGGCTGGGCGGCCGCTCCCGGGTAGCCCTGGGCGGGCGACTGATAGGAGGGCGCGGCCGGAAGTGCCGGCAGCGCCGAGGGCAGCGCCGGCATATAGGACGAACCCGTCTCGTAAGGGGAGGGGTTCACCCGGATCGGGGCGATCTGCGGCGTACCACGTTCGGCGACGAGGCTGTCGTAGATCGGGGTGTCCGGGAAGGAAGGCGAAGCGTAGTAGCCGCCGTAGGTAGAGCGGGGGGAGGTCATGCCTCATAAGTTAAGCCCACGATGTGCCGATTGGGGAGCCTGCAAAGAGGGTTGTTTTGCGTGTTCGGAGCGGCCGTGGATCGCCAATGTGAGCGAAGTTGTGGAAATCGGTCGCGATCGCCCGTAGGGATCGTGTAAAGACCTCGCTTCTCGCAGGTGAACGGGGGGCGTTCGGAGACGTTCGGGCCAAGTAGGTTGGGGGTGCCACCAGTGACGGGGCACGACGGACAAGAGGAAGGCGCAGCGATGTCGATGCTCAAGGGCAGCAATGTTCCGGTCCCGGCCCCGGCGGTCCGGGTGGAACTGGGCTGGCAAACGGCCCCGGGGACGCCGGACGTGGACGCCTCCGCCCTGCTCCTGGTGTCCGGAAAGGTCCGCGACGACGGAGACTTCGTCTTCTACAACCAGGCCGCGCACGCCTCCGGTGCCGTGCGTCATGACGGCAAGCGCCCGGCCGGCGGCGCGATGACCGACAGCCTCACCGTCGCCCTGGATTCCGTCGAACCCGCCGTCGACAAGGTGGTGCTGGCCGCCTCCGCCGACGGCGGCACCTTCGGGAGCGTCCCCGGGTTGCACGTCCGGGTGCTGGACGCGGCGAACGGCGCCGAGATCGCCCGCTTCGACAGCCAGGACGCCGGCGCCGAGACCGCCTTCGTGCTCGGTGAGCTCTACCGCCGCCAGGGTGCCTGGAAGTTCCGTGCGGTGGGGCAGGGGTACGCCACCGGGCTCGCCGGCCTGGCCACCGACTTCGGAATCAGCGTCGAGGACCCGGCACCGCCGCAGCCCGCGCCGCCCGCCCCGGCCCCCGCCACCCC
>NZ_JOHB01000066.1:0-10331 GCF_000719605.1 Streptomyces sp. NRRL S-1813 | reverse complement strand
GCCGGCCTCGTCGCCTCCCTGCGCGCACAAGGCGACGGCGGCCTCGACCACTCCGCCCTCCTGCGCGGCGTCGAACGACTCTCCGGACACACCACCGAAAGCTGAGGTCATGGCGGCGCAGCGGATTCCCGCCGTACTGGCGGCCGTTCAGATCATGAAGGACGAGGGCGTCGACATCGCCTTCGGCTGTCCCGGTGCCGCCCTTCTCCCGCTGTACGCGGCGATGGAAGAGGCAGGCATCGAGCGGCTGTCGGGACGCCATGAAGAAGGCGCCGCGTTCATGGCTGACGGCTGGGCCCGTACGACGGGGAGGACCGGTGTCGTCGCGGTCACTGCGGGTCCGGGGTCGGCACGTCTGATCACCGGGCTGTACGCGGCACAGCAGGATGCGGTCCCGCTGGTGTGCGTCACGGGGCGGGAGACGGGCGGCCCGCGCCGGCGGGCCGCGCCGGCGGGCCGCGCCGGCGGGCCGCGCCGGCGCGCCACCTCGGCGGTCGAGTGGGCCCGCAAGGAAGCCGTCTCCACGCGGCGGCCGGTGCTCGTAGAGATCCGGACCGAGTGCGCGGAACGCGTTGCCGACGGCCCGCCCGCAGGCCCCGTGCACGGGTGCGCCCACAGGACGTTCGCCCACGGGACGTGAGACACGCCCCGGAACCGGTCCCCCTCAGCTTCCGGGCGGTGGCTGCGCCGACACCTGTCCTGTCGCGCCCAGGTGCGGCCGCCGCCCGGAATACCCCTCAGCTTTGTTTCAACAAACTGTTGACGTTTGGTCGGAGCCCTTCTTACGCTCCGACATGCGGAAGCCAACTTCCGCGCTCTCGTACGGAAGGTCACCATGTCGAAGCCCACGCTGACGGCGCGCTTTCTCACTACGGAGGCTGGCGCCCCCGTCGCCGACAACCAGAACTCCGCCACCGCCGGCGTCGGCGGCCCGATCATCCTCCAGGACCAGCACCTGCTGGAGAAGCTCGCCCGCTTCAACCGCGAGCGCATCCCGGAGCGTGTGGTGCACGCCCGCGGCTCCGGTGCGTACGGCTACTTCGAGGTGACCGATGACGTCACCGGCTTCACCCGTGCCGACTTCCTCGACACCGTCGGCAAGCGGACCGAGACCTTCATCCGCTTCTCGACCGTCGCCGACAACCTCGGCGGCCCGGACGCGGCCCGTGACCCGCGTGGCTTCGCGCTGAAGTTCTACACCGAAGAGGGCAACTACGACCTCGTCGGCAACAACACCCCGGTGTTCTTCATCAAGGACCCGATCAAGTTCCCCGACTTCATCCACTCGCAGAAGCGCGACCCGTTCACGGGCAAGCAGGAGCCGGACAACGTCTGGGACTTCTGGGCGCACGCCCCCGAGGCGACCCACCAGATCACCTGGCTCATGGGCGACCGCGGTATCCCGGCCTCCTACCGCCACATGAACGGCTACGGCTCGCACACCTACCAGTGGACGAACGCCGAGGGCGAGGCCTTCTTCGTCAAGTACCACTTCAAGACGAACCAGGGCATCCGCTGCCTGGACGCCGAGCAGGGCGCCGAGCTGTCCGGCAAGGACCCCAACAGCCACCAGACCGATCTGCTCCAGTCCATCGAGCGGGGCGTGTACCCCTCCTGGACGCTGTACGTGCAGATCATGCCGGCGGCCGAGGCGGCGGACTACCGCTTCAACCCGTTCGACCTGACGAAGGTGTGGCCGCACGCGGACTACCCGCTCCAGCGCGTCGGCCGCCTGGTCCTGGACCGCAACCCCGACAACGTCTTCGCCGAGGTCGAGCAGTCGGCCTTCTCGCCGAACAACTTCGTGCCCGGCATCGGCCCGTCACCGGACAAGATGCTCCAGGGCCGGCTGTTCGCCTACGCCGACGCCCACCGCTACCGCCTGGGCGTCAACCACACCCAGCTGCCGGTGAACGCCCCCAAGGCGACCGAGGCCCACAACTACGGCCGGGACGGCCTGATGGCCACCAACCGCTACGACCGGCACGCCAAGAACTACGAGCCGAACTCCTACGGCGGCCCGGCGCAGACGGACCAGGCGCTCTCCGCCCCGCTCGCCGTCTCCGGCCACACCGGCACCCACGAGGCCCCGGCGCACACCAAGGACGACGACTTCTTCCAGGCCGGTGAGCTCTACCGCCTGATGTCGCAGGACGAGAAGAACCGTCTGGTGAACAACATCGCCGGCGGGCTCTCCCAGGTCGGCCGCGACGATGTGATCGAGAAGAACCTGGCCCACTTCCACGCCGCCGACCGGGACTACGGCGCGCGCGTGGAGGCCAGGGTCCGTGAGCTGCGCGAGGACTGACGGGAGGTCAGCATCCTTGCGCATCCGTACCGGCCGGCCCGTTGAGGGGTGGCCGGCCGGTACGGAGAGGTAGCGCGAGCTCCGCGGTACACGGGGAGGATCCAGTGCGGTGGCAGTGCCCGCCCGACAGGAAGGGCGAGCCTCTCCCCCACCGCGGAGCCCGCCTGCCCCACCTCCACCTCGATCTGCCTCTCTCCACCACAGACTCCGTCCGGCGGCGCGATGTCCTGTCGCGCCCGATTCTCGCGCTGCCGGACGGACACCACAGCGGGCCCGGTATCCGTACGGTCACGGATTCCGGGCCCTGCCTGCGCCGCACCCTGCCATGACGGCCCTCGTGCGCCGCGGTGCGCTCCCCCCGTGCGCCGTGGCTCCCCTGCGGTCTCTCCCCCACCTGCGGCTCTCCTCGCAAATCGCCCCCCTCCGCCCGGTTTTGGAGAGACCATGGGGGCAGCAGCAGATCCGACCTGTCTGCCGCCCGACCTGCCAGGAGCCGACCATGGCCGACAGCGTGCCGGTGCGGTGCCCCACATGCCGCCGCGAGAACGCCTTCACCCCGCCCACCTTCCCGTGCGCGTGCGGTGCCCCGCTGACCATGCCCGTGCTGCGCGGCGGGGTGCCCGTCGAGATACAGCACCGCACCTGGCAGGCCTCCTGGGTGGAGGTGCGGTGCGAGGTCTGCGGACGGCAGGACGAGTGGCCGGCGCCGGAGTCCGGCTGTGTCTGCGGCACGGTCGTCCGCGTCCCCGTCGCCCCCGCACCCGCCCAACCGCCGCCGAACTTCCCCTCGTTCGGCCCGCCGGCCCCGAAGCCCACCCCGAAGCCCGCGCCGGCGCCCGCTCCCGAGGCCCCGCGCGCCGTCCTGCGTCCCGCGTTCCGCCCGGTCACGATCCGTACGGCCCGCGACTGCGTCACCGCCGCCGAGCAGTATCTGAAGTGGCTGGGCTACGCCGATGCCGCACGGACCCAGGAGCGCACCGCCTCCGGCGTGGACCTGCGCGGTACGGGTGTGGTCGCCCAGGTCGACCCGACCACCCGCGCCACCCAGCTGCGCGAGATCGAATGCGTCTGGCTCAACGGCCTCAACGACTCCGCCATAGCGGTCTTCTTCTCGCTCGCCGGCTACGCCCGAGACGCCCGCTCCCGCGCCGACGAACTGCACATCCCACTGTTCGTCATGGACCTCACGGGCACCCCACAACCGGTCAACGACCCGGCCGACGAACTGATCAAGTACGGGGCTGCGGGGCGGTAAGGCCACCGTCCCACTCCCGTCACCCCGCCTTCATCTCAACCCCCACCCGACCGACGTCACCAACAGCCACAGCACCACCGCTGATCACTGACGGCAGCCCCGGCCGCTGACGGCTGACGGCTGACGGCTGACGGCTGACGGCTGACGGCCACCGAAACCCGCTCGCCTCCACCACCCGGACCGGCGACACTGACACCGTGATCATCCAAGCCCCCTCCCCCACCGGGCTGTCCGCCCTGCGCACCATCGAGCGCGCCGCCGGCGAGGCATTCCGCAAACTCGGGATGGCGGCGATCGCGGACGACGAATCGCCGTCGCTGGCGCAGCTGACGTCCTATCAGCGTGCGGGACGGGCCCTGGCCGCTTACGAGGAACCGGGCCGGACGGTCACCACGGACAGGCCCGTTCGGCCTCTCGGCTACCTGCTCTGGGATCCCGTCGACGGCTGCACCCACATCGAGCAGGTGTCGGTCCACCCACGGCATGCCCACCGCCGTATCGGCCGGGCACTCATCGACCGGGCGGAACGGGAAGGCGGCCCGGCCCCCCTCCCGCTCACCCTGACCACCTTCGCCGAGGTGCCCTGGAACGCGCCGTACTACGCCCGCCTCGGATTCCGGATCCTCGGCGATACAGAACTCACCCCGGGCCTGCGGGCGATCCGCGCCCACGAGGCGGCACTGGGCCTCGACCGCTGGCGGCGGGTGTGCATGAGGCGGGAGCCCGCCCGCGAGCCTGACGTTCCGTCAGTCCATACCACCTGCCCGACATAATGACGGCATGATCGACGCGAATGCCCTTCGGGCCGTCTGCCTAGACTTCAACGGCGCGGTCGAGGAGTTCCCCTTTCCGCGGCACCCGGACGTATCGACCTTCAAGGTCGGCGGAAAGATCTTCGCGCTGACGACGCTGACGGATACGCCACTCACCGTGAGCCTCAAATGCGAACCCGAACTGGCGGAACGCCTGCGCGCAGCACACCCCGAGGTGGTCCCCGGATACCACCTCAACAAGCGCCACTGGAACACCGTTTCACTGACCGGTGCCCTCCCCGACCAACTCATCCTCGACATGATCGAGGACTCGTACGACCTCATCGTCGCTTCGCTCCCCCGCGCCCGGCGCCTGTTGCTCGACTGGCCGGGGGAACGGCGGGCCTGAACTGAAAGCCCCTGTCCGCGGTGGTGCTCCGCGGTCAGAGGGCTTGCGGGGCACCCGATTCAGCATGGCCCGTCAGGCTTGGAGCGTCTCGCTCAGGCACACCCGCGCCGCATCGACGAAATCCTCGCGGGCCTGCTTGAACGCATGCCAGTCCTGGTCCTCCGCGCTGCTCCGCCCCAGGAGCCTGATCGCGTCGACCACGATGCGTGCCTCCCCGTGCGGCCCCACCGGCTCGACCAGCAATCTGTTGTAGGCATCGCGTGTGACGGTGTACGCCGCGTCCTGTGCCTCGCGCGCCGTGTCGGGAGTCGGGTACTGGCCGTCGGCCTTGCGCCAGCACACGGACGACTCGGAGTCGGCTGCGCTGAGAAACGCAGCGTAGGTGGCCTGGCGGGCCAAATAGAGAGCCGTGAACGTACTCGTCGCTTCTCCGAAGCCGCGGATGTCGGGCATCCTGACACGCTACTCGGGCAGGCCGCGGCGCTCACCCGAAAGCTCTCTGATTGCCCCGGCCGTGCGACTTCCGTCAGCAGTCGGTGCCCGCAATGCGCGGGTTGCTGTACCGCACGGTTCGGTGTGGCGACATGACCGGCTCCCGCAGTCGATCGTCCCCTTCCGTCGAGTTGCAGGCCGCATCCGGTGCGCACGCAAGTTGCGGGGAGCAGGTGTCGAAGGAAGGGTTGCAGTCGGGCAGGCAGCTCGGAGCGCCGGATGCGCGGGCGACTGCTTCCGGGTGGACGGCAGCCAGTTCCGCGCGGACGCCCCGCATGGCCACGCCGTGGTAGATGTCCTGCAAGCTCTGTAGGTGCACATTGCCGACGGCCATCCACCGCGCGAACACGCACGGCCACACACTTCCGTCCGGGGCAATCGCCAGCTTGTTCCGGCCGCAGCGCCCACAGAGTTTCGCAATGTCCGGTGCGGTCTGGCCGGCTGCGCGGCCGAACGGCCGCACCCTGTCTGTCCGGACGTCCCACAGGCCGATGTCCAGTAGTTCCCGGCGGGACTGATCGGCGCGCTGCCCCTGGAGCACATTGATCACGCTGCCGCGCATCGGAACACCCAGGGCCAAGGCCTTCTCCACGTTGGCGCGCGTGCGGGTGTGTGTGAGCCGCGGATTTCGGTGACGTCATCGTGATCGTCGGGGTCGTCGGAGTAGTAGCTGAAAGCGAGCCGCACATCCGGCAGCCGGAGCACGTCCCAGACAGCGTCGGAGATGTGCGTCAGGTTTCTGAAGACCTCGATCCGTATGCGGCGGTCGCGGGCGTGCCGGATGAGCCGTAGGAGGTCGGGGTGGAGCGTTGGTTCGCCCCCGATGAACTGGACGTCGCGAACGCCGAGCGCCGCGAGTTCGTCGATGACACGTTGCCAGACGGCCGCGGCCATGCTGCCGTGGTCTCCTTGTGGGGAGGATCCTGCGTAGCAGTGGCGGCAGGCCAGATTGCAAAATCCTGTGACACCGCCGGGCTGCACCGCGCCATGGAAGGCTCGCAAGTATCGGCGCAGCGCCGATCGCCTCTAGGCTGCTGCCACTCGCTGATCTGGTAGCCCTGCTGGACGAGCATCTCACGGCAGCAACTGCCATGGTGAGCACAGGAATTCCGGCGGCCACACCAAGACTGAGTAACAACTTTCTCTACGAGTTCGAGCTCAAGACGGCTCGCTCCGTTCCCCGCGCGCGGCTCGGCTCCCCACCGGGCCTGCGCTCCTGCCTCCGCCCCGCTCCAGCCCGGCCGACGCCTGGCCCGCGCGCACAGAAACCAGCCGCTTGCTGTGAGAAGCATGGCTGGAGTCTGTCGGCTCCATACTCTTGGCCACCTCGTCAGATCCGCAAAAGCATCCGTGGGAGTGCCATTAGCTTCTTACGATGCCCTCATGACAGAAGCAACCGATCGTGTTGGAAGCAACATCCTCGCGACGTGCGGTACCTGTGATCAAGCGGTCATGGCGGTGGTGGAGGGCGCACTGGTCGAAAAGAACCTAGAAAAAGGATTCCCAACTCTTCTGCAACTCGCACGATGCAGCAAATGTGGTGACGGCATTCTAGCTTTGGAGGAGGACTATGGGAAGGGGTGGGACGGGGACCCAATCACAGTTTGGCCCAACACCCAAAGAATGCTCAGTTGGCTCATCCCTGAGCCACTGAGACGACAGCACGAGGAAGCCCATCGCTGCTTTTCAGTTAAGGCATATACGGCCACTGTCGTAATGGTGCGGCGAACATTGGAGGGCGTCTCCATTGACCAGGGCGTCAGCAAGCGGGCACCGCTAATCCGCATGCTGGAGGAGCTCAAGGAAAGCGGAAAGATCGACGGGCGTCTCCTGGAATGGAGCCAGGCTCTCCGACTGCTTGGAAATGAGGGCGCTCACTACAATGAGAATCCTGTGACGCAGGATGACGCGACCGACGCCCTCGCACTTGCAGAAGCGCTGATGGACTACCTTTACGTCTACGCGACGCAGTTTGAAAAATTCAAACTGCGTCGTGAAGGAAAGAAATAGGGATCAGCGAACAGACAGCCCTCGCCATCCCTCAGTTGTCTTCATCGCGTCTTGCAACTTAGTGAACCCGATCCTCCCGGGCTTAATCGCTTTACGCAATGGGACACTCATGATTTCCATGGTTTTTAGCATCTCCAAGATTTCCGCCAATCCATCCACGAAGGGCTGGAGGTCCGATGAGCCTTGAGTGATGTCCGCGATGATCTTTTCTGCAAGCTCAGCACCGTGCGAGGTATTAACGCCAACCAACTGTCCTACCATCGAGCGCAGCAGGGCATCTGCCCCGGTGACTGACTGGGCCAGGGCTGTCGCACTGCTCTGCAGTTTCAGGGACGGTTCCTGGACGGCTCTAGCCATCACCACCGATTGCGCGCGCAACACCGCTGGCGAAGTAGCGCCAAATTTCTGCATTTCACCCTCAACCACCGTGCACCAAGTAGTTAGATCTCGTGTCGCCCCCTCCATCTCTGGCGCAAGACGTTCGCCGATCTGATTCAGGTCCTCAAAGTGCTGAAAAAGATCGAAGTCCTCATCACCACTTACCGCCTCAAGGGGCGATTCGGAAGATTCTGCACTTGCCAGACTTTCTTCGGCGCGGGCGATGACACTAACCAGCTTGTCCGTGATACGCGAGAGCGCTTCCCTCCATTCCCTCGTCCCGCGACCAGCCAAAAAGGCTTGCTCGAGATTTTCAAATTGCAGCGACTCGATCAATCGCACCTCGGGCATTTGACTATCTGCAAGAATGCCGCTCGCACCGAGAATAACCACCGGAAGGATCAGGTACCCGGCCCCAAGCAACTCCGCACTCCCATGAAAAGCGTTCAACTCCTCACGACATGCCGGACGATTAAAATATTGCATCGTAATAATCGGCATGAAGATAGAGGCCCCTCGCAACTCGGAGTCAATTCTGCGCCTCCAGTCCGTTCCCCAACCAATACTTTCCCGGTCAAAAAAGATATCGAGCGCACCGCCCGTCTTGGCGATGTAGAAACTCCGCAAATCTTTAGTGAAGTGCTCTACCGCCTGGTTAAGCAATTCGTCATCGAGATGGGCATAGCTCACAAAAATACGGTTTCCTTGGCCGGTCGGGTTGACGTCCATGATTCCTCCACTGTGCCGTGGGTACACGCCGACTGGACGCATTGTGCCGCTTTGACGGTGTCTGTGTGGGCGATACCCAAAAGATCAAGGCCTTGCAGCAGCGCGCCAGGCCAGCATCAGATGGTGTCGGAACCATGCCTAGGAATACTGCGTAGTAACTCGATGCGTAATCAGACGCCCGGATCGCTCACGCGGGGTTCAGCCCGGCAGATAGCCGTAGATCACCGATCCTGCCGAAGTCTGGGGCTCACAGGTGCAGAGCCCAACGCTCGCATCCCGGCCGGCCATCGGATATGGCCTTGATCGACGGCACAAGCCAGTGGCGTGGCTGAGGTTGGTGGAGGTGCAGCAAGGCATACGCGTGCGTGGTCAGCCGGCGCACCCGCCGTCGTAGCTGACTGTCGTCGGCTGAGGTTCGTGCCACTGCCGTGCCAGATGCGGAGGCCAGCCACAGTCAATCAGGATGGCCGGCAGTCGAGTTGCTGGGCATCGCACCAGTCACCGAAGCCCAGGCATCCATAGAGAAGCCGGGCCGACCACCCGCCCAGCAGATCTACCGTGGAGATCATCACCAGGCTTACAAAGCAGTGATCATCCGTGCTCAGCTCCAGCTGATCTCAGATTCGAGCATTGAGGGTCGTGAACGACCGCCGCTCGATGAAGTGCTCGAAGGCTGACTGCACCTCGCCATTCACGAGATCGACGCCGCAGATGTACAGCTCGGGGCGGTTCGACAGCAGCTCGAAATCCCGCATGGCGTCTGTGAACCGGCACACCACGCCCGGCTCGGTTGCGGAGTCGATAACCAGCACGTGGCTGTACAGAGCGACAGGTGTCTGGCGGGCCCAGTCCACTACCTCTTCGTCCGAGACGCCATCCAGTGCCAGGGAGCGGTGCGGCAGGTCTCGCCAGTCGATGCCGCTGCCCTGCCACGGGAGTGCGCTGAGGTACGCATCGAACCGGCCAGACAGGAGCACGGGCTGTATTTCCGCGCCATGCTCACGGAGCCAGGGTCCGATCTGATCAAAGCGCATGATCGAAAGGCTAGGCGGCGTCTCGTCGATCATGTGCTGCGGGAAAAGGAGGGGCGACCACGTTCCACGCCGGTGCAGACTTGGGTCCATGTTGATCGACGTCTGGCCCCTCAAGGCACTGCGTGTACGGTCACCCCGTCTGGAGCTGCGGCTTCCCTCCGAGGAAGAGCTGGCCGCAGTGGCCGAGGTAGCAGCGGAGGGAGTCCATGCTCCAGGAGCACGGCCGTTTCTGACGCCCTGGACGGATCTGCCGCCTGCCGAGCGTGCCAGGCACGTCGTCCGGAGTCACTGGAGCCGCCTGGGGGCATGGGCGCCTGACGACTGGGCCCTGGACCTCGTGGTGTTCTTCGAGGGGCAACCTGTGGGCATCCAGGAGATGTGGGCCAAGAACTTCAGCATCCGAGGCGAGATTGCCTCAAGTTCTTGGCTCGGGCTTGACCATCAGGGCAAGGGAATCGGAACCGAGATGCGTGTGGCCGTGCTTCACCTGGCGTTCGCGGAACTTGGAGCGGTATCCGCCACGTCGGGGTGCTTCTTCGACAACCAGGCTTCGATGTCCGTCTCACGAAAGCTCGGTTACAAGCCCGACGGCATCTCCCGCGATGTCCTTCACGAGCAGGTCGTCGAATCCCAGTACTTCCGGCTCTCGCAGCAGGACTGGAGTTGTCAGGAGCATGTACCTGTAACCGTGCGCGGACTGGCAGGCTGCGCGGACTTCTTCGGTTTCGACGACGGGCCATGGGCCCCGTCGCCCGCTGAGGTCCTCTGATCATGAGCGGAGCCAGATGAGGATTGCGGCGGCGGTGACGGTGCCGAGGAAGACGAATCCCCGCTTGTCGTAGCGGGTTGCGACAGCTCGGAATTGGTCGGGTAGCCGGGTCACGTCGCCGTGACCCGGCCCCCTCAGAACCGGACGTGCCTGTTTCCAAGCATCACGGCTCAAGCAAGCCCGAAGGCTTCACAG
>NZ_JOHB01000065.1:0-12293 GCF_000719605.1 Streptomyces sp. NRRL S-1813 | reverse complement strand
TCACGGGGGTGGGTGGGCCTTCGGGTGGGGGCCTGGGGTGGGGGCCGCGTGTGGGCCGCGGGGGGCTGGGCAGGGGGACGGCCGGCTGGGGCACGGGGCCGGGTCGGGCCGGCGGGCGAGGGGTCGGGGTCGGGGTCGGGCCAGTCCGGTCCAGTCCGGTCCGGGAGACGCGTTTCGGCCCGGGCACCGCCTCGTACGGATACCGGTGGGCGGGCGCCGCGCGAAGAGGTACGCGACGCCCGCCCTGGCAGCCGGCCGGCCGGACCGGGCGGCGCACACCACGCACCGCAGTGCAGCGACGGCCCGGCGGCACGGTTTCGCCCGGTCATCTCCATGACACCGGCCGGGATCACGGCACACCAGCCCAACCCCTCTTCCCTGACGCATCACTGACAGGGCAGACGGCAGGGAGGGGAGGGGGGAGGCGGATCATGGCCGGAAAAATGCCATCGCCGGGCCACAGGCCGACTGCGACGATGACCCACATGACCGAGGCACACCCGACGACGCCCCGCGTGACCGACGTACGTCTCGCCCACACCTCCGACTTGGACGCCGCCACCCTCAAGGCGGCCCGCACCCTCCTCTACGACGTCTTCGACGACATGACCGCGGAGGACTGGGAGCACGCACTCGGCGGCCTGCACACCTTGGTTTACGAAGACGGTGACCTGATCGGGCATGCGTCCCTGGTACAGCGGCGCCTGCTGCACGGCGGACGCGCACTGCGCTGCGGATACGTGGAAGGCGTCGGCGTCCGCGCGGACCGGCGCGGAAGCGGCCATGGCGCGGCCATGATGAACGCCCTGGAGCGGGTGGTACGCGGCGGCTATGACCTCGGTGCACTCGGCGCCGCCGACGAGGCCGCGTCCTTCTACGCAGCCCGCGGCTGGCAGCTGTGGCGCGGCCGGTCCTGGGCACTCACCCCGGACGGCATCCAGCGCACCGCAGACGAGGACGGCTGCATCTACGTCCTCCCGACCGCGGCCGCCCCCCTCAATCTCGACACCGACCTCACCTGCGACTGGCGCGACGGCGACGCCTGGTGAGGCCCGGGACGGGCGGGGCAGGGCGGGGCGGGCGTGGCGACGGTCAGTGCTGGGGGCCCCTCCCCCACCCCCCCCCCTCCCCCCCGCCGTTGCTGCCCGCCAGCCGCCACCCACACCACGGGAAGCGGCCGACCACACCACTGCCCCAGCATTCCAACTCCCCCCACACACCTGCACCTTGACCTAACCGACTGTCCGACCGACCCCACCGCCCGCCCCGCGTTGCCCGCCGACTGCATCAGTATGCGTACCGCGCACTTCGACGGACAACGCTTGTGGATAACTCTCGAACCGACTACGGACCGGCTGCGGGCCCGACTGCGGGCCGCTCCGGATCAGGCCCGGATCAGGCCCGTATCAGCTCGGGTTTTCCGCGTGGGTCAGGGTCTCCCAGCCGACGAAGAGGTTGTTGGATCGGGCCGGTCGCTGCCGCTCCGTCAGCTTCTGCGTGTTGGTCATCTCGTAGTGCATCCGGTTGTGCAGCGCGTTGTATCCGACCTCGGTCACGGGGCCCAGGCCGCGCTTGACGCTGCCGCCGCACAGCCATGACGGCGGGGCGGTGCCCAGTTCGTAGGTGGCCTGGAAGCCGAGTGCGTGACGCAGGCGGTCGGCGACCTCCGGGTAGAGGTCCTGGCCCTGGATGCGGCTGGTTTCGGCGATGTGCGAGATGGCCGACAGGCCGTAGCCGGTGTGGGTGAAGTCGCGGCAGGTTTCCTGGGTGAGTCCGTCGACGAAGGTCGACTGGCCCTGCCAGTACTTGATGATCTTGTCGCGGGTGTTCAGGCCGCTGCCGGGGGCGGCCTTGGGCAGGTCGCCGTCGGACTTCAGATAGATGTACGCGGGCACCCGGGCACGGAACTTGGCGATGGCCTTGTCGTAGGAGGCCTTGTCCTCGAGGAAGACGGAGATGCCGACGGCCGCCTCCATCATGCTCAGTTCCCAGTTGCCGTTGCTCTGCGAACCGTTGATCACCTTCGGCAGGTAGACGTTGCGCAGCATGCCGGCGAAGCGGTCGACGCGGTCCTTGGGCCAGCCGTTGTACGTGTAGCGGATGATCTCGGCGGCACGTGGCCAGGAGGTACCGGCCCAGCCGGTCTGAAGTGGGGCGTTGCTGTTGGTGTGGTCCTTGATGGTGGCGGACCAGGCGTCCATGATCTGGATCGCCTTGTCCGCGTACTTGCTGTCACGAGTGATGTACCAGGCCAGCGACAGGGTGTAGGCGGCGAGAGCATCCTCGCGCTCGTCGGTGCAGCCGTAGTTGGGGCCGGAGTACGAGCCGCACTCGACGATGGCGCGGGGCTTGGGGGTGCGGGACAGCGAGGCGTACTTGCTCACCGTCATGGCGCCGAAGGCACTTTTCCAGGGCTGCGCACCGGAGTTGACCTTGGCTCGGGCGAGGTCGAGCTGGGCGGTGCCGACGAGGACGCCGGGGTGGGTGAAGGTGGCCGGCGCCGCGGCGGACGGCCTCGTGCTCGTCGGTGTCGCAGCGGACGGGGCGACTACGAGCGGGCCTGCCGTCAGGGTTCCGAGCAGCGCGCCGACGACGAGGGTGAGCTTTCTGCGCATCGGGGGTGGGTGCCTTCCTGTCGAGATGCTCGATGGACGGGAGCTGTTCTCGTACATGAACGACAGGCGCTGACATGAACACCTGCGATGGCTGGCGAACGTAAGGGCAAGCCGTCGCGACGTCAAGACTCGGCGTCAAGAGCAACGTCAAGAAATGACCGCATAGTGGAAGGCAATCAACTGCCCTGTACCGATGGATAGTTCATTTCTCGACCCCGGACGAGAGGTGAAAGAACCGACGAACGAGACAGGCGGAACGACCGTGGGGCGGCCCGGGGAACTCTCCCCGGGCCGCCCCCACACACGAGGCCCCCAACGCCACACACAGCCACCCGGGCCCGGCGCCGTCCCCACAACGGCGCCCGCCCCCGCCCCCGGGCTCGACCTCGCCCGCACTCGACCGGCCGGCGCGCGCTCAGCCCTTCCCCGCGCTCCGCACCAGCTCCTTCAGCGCGATGTTCAACTCCAGGACGTTCACCCGTGGTTCCCCCATGAAGCCGAGGGTGCGCCCGTCGGTGTGGTGCTCGACCAGCTTCTCCACCGTGGCGACGGGAAGGTGGTTCTCCTTGGCGACGGTGGCGGTCTGCACCTGGGCGTACTCCGGGGAGATGTCCGGGTCGAGGCCGGAGCCGGACGAGGTGACGGCGTCCGCCGGGACCTTCGACCCGGGAACCCCGTACGTCTCGGAGACCCACTGCTTGCGCTCCTGCACCGCCTTGACGAGGTCGGTGTTGGTGGCGCCCAGGTTGGAGGCGCCGGAGACCTGGAGGTCGTACTGGGTGTTCACCCCGTTGGTCCTGTTGCTGCCCAGTCCCGCCGAGGGGCGCGGCTGGAAGAACTTCAGGTCCGGGACCGGGTTGCCGTTCTTGTCCTTGCCCTTGTCGTAGCGCGGACCGAGCAGCGATGAGCCGACCACCCTGCCCTGGTAGCTCACCTCGGACCCGTTGGCCTTGGCGGGGAACGCCGCCTGCGCGACCCCGGTGACCACCAGTGGGTAGATGCCCCCGCAGACCACGGTCAGTACGAGCAGGGCACGCAGGCCTGCCCCGATCAACCGGGCGGTGTTGCGTACGGAGTTGTTCACGGCGGTCACCCGATTCCGGGGATGAGAGTGAGGAGCAGGTCGATGAGCTTGATGCCGATGAACGGTGCGATCAGACCGCCCAGCCCGTAGACGGCGAGGTTGCGGCGCAGCATCCTGTCGGCGCTGACCGGCCGGTACTGCACGCCCTTGAGGGCGAGCGGCACCAGCGCCACGATGATCAGCGCGTTGAAGATGATCGCCGAGAGGATCGCGGAGTTGGGGCTGGACAGCCGCATGATGTTGAGGGTGTCCAGGCCTGGGTAGGCCACCGCGAACATCGCCGGGATGATCGCGAAGTACTTCGCGACATCGTTGGCGATCGAGAAAGTCGTCAGTGCGCCCCGGGTGATCAGCAGTTGCTTGCCGATCTCGACGATCTCGATGAGCTTGGTCGGGTTGGAGTCCAGGTCCACCATGTTCCCGGCCTCCTTGGCGGCCGAGGTACCGGTGTTCATGGCCACACCGACGTCCGCCTGTGCCAGCGCGGGCGCGTCATTGGTGCCGTCGCCGGTCATCGCGACCAGCTTGCCGCCCGCCTGCTCCCGCTTGATAAGCGCCATCTTGTCCTCGGGGGTGGCCTCCGCGAGGAAGTCGTCCACGCCTGCCTCATCGGCGATGGCCTTGGCCGTCAGCGGGTTGTCACCCGTGATCATGACGGTCTTGATGCCCATCTTGCGCAGCTCGACGAAGCGTTCGCGCATGCCGTCCTTGACGACGTCCTTGAGGTGGATGACTCCCAGGACGCGGGGCCCGCTCTCGTCCTCCAGGGCGACCAGCAGCGGCGTGCCGCCGGCCTGCGAGATCGCGTCGGTGAGCTGCTGGGCGTCCTCGGCGACGCTGCCGCCGCGCTCCTTGACCCAGGCGATGACCGAACCTGACGCGCCCTTACGGACCTTGCGCCCGTCGACGTCCACACCCGACATCCGGGTCTGGGCGGTGAAGGGCACCCACTCGGCGTCGGTCAGCTCCCCCTGGTGCCGTTCGCGCAGCCCGTACTTCTCCTTGGCGAGGACGACGATGGAGCGGCCCTCCGGCGTCTCATCGGCCAGTGAGGACAGCTGGGCGGCGTCCGCCACCTCGGCCTCGGTGGTGCCGCGTACGGGGACGAACTCGGCGGCCTGTCGGTTGCCGAGGGTGATGGTGCCGGTCTTGTCGAGCAGCAATGTCGATACATCGCCTGCGGCTTCGACGGCGCGGCCGGACATGGCCAGGACGTTGCGCTGCACCAGCCGGTCCATCCCGGCGATGCCGATGGCCGAGAGCAGCGCGCCGATGGTCGTCGGGATCAGACAGACCAGCAGTGCGAGCAGCACGATCATGGGCTGTTCGGCGCCCGCGTAGACCGCGAACGGCTGGAGGGTGACGACCGCCAGCAGGAAGACGATGGTGAGCGAGGCGAGCAGGATGTTCAGCGCGATCTCGTTGGGGGTCTTCTGCCGTGCCGCTCCTTCGACGAGGTTGATCATCCGGTCGATGAAGGTCTCGCCGGGCTTCGTCGTGATCTTGATGACGATGCGGTCGGAGAGCACCTTCGTACCGCCGGTCACCGCGGAGCGGTCACCGCCCGACTCACGGATGACCGGAGCCGACTCCCCCGTGATGGCGGACTCGTCGACGGATGCCACCCCGTCCACCACATCGCCGTCACCGGGAATGATGTCGCCGGCCTCGCACACGACGAGGTCACCGATGCGCAGCTCGGTACCGGGCACCTGCTCCTCGCGGCTCCCGCTCAGACGGCGCGCCACGGTGTCGGTCTTGGCCTTGCGCAGGGTGTCGGCCTGCGCCTTGCCGCGGCCCTCGGCGACCGCCTCGGCGAGGTTGGCGAAGAGGACGGTCAGCCACAGCCAGGCGGCGATCGCCCAGCCGAACCAGTCGGCGGGTGCCGTGCACGCGAAGATCGTGGTCAGCACGGAGCCGACCTCGACCACGAACATCACGGGCGACTTGACCATGACCCGCGGATCGAGTTTGCGTACCGCGTCCGGCAGGGACGTGACCAGCTGCTTGGGGTCGAAGAGCCCGCCGCCCACACGGCCGTCGCCGGGCTTGTGCCCACTCGGGACGTCCTGGTGCGGAGCGCGGGTCGGAGTGGCGGTGGACATGGAGCCGGGCTCCTCCGGTTTCACAGGGACGGTCATGACAGCCCCTCCGCCAGCGGCCCGAGGGCCAGCGCCGGGAAGTAGGTCAGACCGGTGATGATCAGGATCGTGCCGACGAGCAGCCCGGCGAACAGCGGCTTTTCGGTACGGAGGGTGCCCGCGGTCTCCGGCACCGGCTTCTGCTCGGCGAGCGAGCCGGCCAGGGCGAGCACGAACACCATCGGCAGGAAGCGGCCAAGCAGCATCGCCAGACCGATCGTGGTGTTGTACCAGGGCGTGTTGGCGTTGAGGCCGCCGAACGCGGAGCCGTTGTTGTTGGCGCCGGAGGTGAACGCGTAGAGCACCTCGGAGAAGCCGTGCGAACCGGCGCCCATGGCCTTGGTGTTGAGCATCGAGCCCAGCGCGTCCGGCAGCACCATCGAGGCGGCGGTGAAGCCGAGCACCAGCGTCGGGGTGATGAGGAGGTAGCAGGCGGCGAGCTTGATCTCGCGGGTGCCGATCTTCTTGCCGAGGTATTCGGGGGTGCGGCCCACCATCAGTCCGGCGATGAACACCGCGATGATCGCCATGACCAGCATGCCGTAGAGGCCGGAGCCGACACCGCCGGGCGCGATCTCGCCGAGCATCATGCCGAGCAGCTGGATACCGCCGCCGAAGGCCGTGAAGGAGGAGTGGAGGGAGTCCACCGCGCCGGTGGAGGTGAGGGTGGTGGCCACCGAGAAGATCGAGGAGCCGCCGATGCCGAAGCGGGTCTCCTTGCCTTCCATGGCGGCGCCCGCGGCCTCCAGGGCCGGGCCGCCGTGGGCGAACTCGGTCCACATCATCAGCGCGGTGAAGCCGAGCCAGATGATGCCCATCGCGGCGAGGACGGCGTACCCCTGCTTCACGTTGCCGACGAGCTTGCCGAAGGTCCGGGTGAGCGCGAACGGGATGACGAGGATCAGGAAGACCTCGAAGAGGTTGGTGAAGGCGTCGGGGTTCTCGAAGGGGTGGGCGGAGTTGCCGTTGAAGTAGCCGCCCCCGTTGGTGCCCAGCTCCTTGATGACCTCCTGGGAGGCCACCGCGCCCCCGTTGGTCTGCTGGGAGCCGCCCATGAACTGGCCGACCTCATGGATGCCGGAGAAATTCTGGATGGCACCACAGGCGACCAGGACGACGGCGCCGATGACGGCGAGGGGGACGAGCACCCGTACGGTGCCGCGCACCAGGTCGGCCCAGAAGTTGCCGAGCTCGCCGGTGCGTCCGGGGGCGCCCCCTGCCCGGGCGGAGCCGAGACCTCGGTGGAGGGCGAAGCCGCGGACAAGGGCGATGGCGACGGCCATGCCGGTGGCGGCCGAGACGAAGTTCTGCACCGCGAGCCCGGCGGTCTGCACGACGTGGCCCATGGCCTGTTCGCCGCTGTAGGACTGCCAGTTGGTGTTGGCGACGAAGGATGCCGCGGTGTTGAACGCCTGGTCCGGGCTGATGGATGCGAAGCCGAGGGACAGCGGCATACCGCCCTGGACACGCTGTAGCAGGTAGAGGAGGAGCACACCCGCCGCGGAGAACGCCAGGACCGCGCGCAGATAGGCCGGCCAGCGCATCTGTGCGTCCGCATGCGCGCCGATGCAGCGGTAGATGACCTTCTCGATGCGCAGATGCTTGGGTGAGCTGTAGACGGCGGCCATGTAGTCGCCGAGGGGACGGTACGCCAGAGCCAGCGCCGCGACGAGCGCTGTCAGCTGGAGCACGCCTGCGAGAACGGGGCTCATGTGGCCCGCCGCGGCAGCAGCAGTCGACACCTCAGAACCTCTCCGGGAAGACGAGGGCGAGGACCAGGTAGCCGAGCAGGGCGACGGCCACGACCAGGCCGACGACGTTTTCCGCGGTCACAGCTTCGCCACCCCCTTGGCGACGAGAGCCACCAGCGCGAAGACCGCGATCGTGACGACGACGAAGGCCACGTCGGCCATCGTGTGCTCCTAGTTGAATCGGGGAGGAACGGACCCCTAGAGCAAAGCGCTGTTCCCGCCGCATGTGAGCGCCGTTGACGCCTCTCTTACGGCCGTTAGCGCCCCGTTGACGACTTCCCTACGCATCGCGACCTGACCTGCACAGACGGAAGGGCCCGCACCCCCCATCGGGGAGTACGGGCCCTAACGACCGTCACGATCCAGCCGTCACCGGGGCGCCCTCGCGCCGCCCGGCCGCCGGAGATGCTCAGCGGATCTCGGTGATCTCCGGTCCACGCTCCAGGCGCTCCACACCGCCGCCGAAGCGCGACTGCTCGACCGGCTCCTGCTGCACACCGTCCGGCACCATCTGGGCGTCGTCCGGCAGCTTCAGGACGATCGGGTCGCGGGGCGCCATCGGGGCGTCGCCGCGAATGATGACGGTGTCCCGGAAGATGTGTTCCAGCACGCCCGCGGCCTGCGGCTGCACCGCGCCCTGCCCGGAGATCACACCGCGCAGGAACCACCGGGGGCCGTCGACACCGACGAAGCGCACGACCTGCACACCGTTGGTGCCGTCCGGCAGCTGTACCGGTACCTGGGCACGCAGCTCCCAGCCCAGCGGGCCCTCGACCTCGTCGATGACGCCGCCCTGCTGGGTGATGCCGGCGGCGATCTCCTCGCGGACCTCGCCCCAGATGCCCTCGTTCTTGGGGGCGGCGAAGGCCTGTAGCTGTACGGCGCTGTCCTGAAGCACCACGGTCGCGGCGACGATGGCGTCACCGGCGACCTCCACCCGGAGCTCCATGCCCTCGACACCGGGCACGAACAGCCCGCCGAGGTCCACCCGGCCCTCGCCGGGCTCGGAGACCTCCGACGCGTCCCAGGGACCGTCGGGGCGCGGCGCGGGCGGAAGATTGAGCCGCTGCTGCGGCGCCTCGTCCTCGTCGGCGTCGCTCACCGCGTGCTCGTCGAGCGTGGTGTCCTCGACCGACTCTTCAGGAGCCTCGTTCTTCTTGCGACGTCCGAACACGTCACTGTCCTTCCCGGTCGGCACCGACCGATGCGTATTCATTCCCGCCCGTGGAGCCGCCCACCGCCGCATGACCGCCGGTGGAACCGAATCCCCCCTCGGCCCGCGCCGAGCCGGGAAGTTCCGCCACCTCGTGGAAGCGCACCTTCTCGACCTGCTGGACGACCAGTTGGGCGATCCGGTCGAACCTCTCGAACCGCACGCTTTCGCGCGGGTCCAGATTGACCACGATCACCTTGATCTCTCCACGGTACCCGGCATCCACCGTCCCGGGGGCATTCACCAGCGCCAGGCCGCAGCGCGCGGCCAGTCCGGACCGCGGGTGCACAAATGCCGCATACCCGTCAGGCAGGGCGATCGACACCCCGGTGGGCAGCACGGCGCGCTCCCCCGGCGCCAGCTCGGCGGCCTCGGTGGTCACCAGGTCCACCCCCGCGTCGCCGGGATGCCCGTACGACGGAACGGGCACGTCCGCATCCAGCCGCCGCAGCAGCACATCCACCGGATTCCGTACCTGACTCACGGGTTCACCTCGAAGGCACGCGCTCGCTTGGCCTGGTCCGGGTCGGCCATCGCCGCCTGGATCTCCTCGGCCCTTCCGTTGTCGATGAAGTGGTCGACCTTCACCTCGATGAACACGGCCTCGGCGCGCACCGCGACGGGACCGTCCGGGCCGCCTATGCGCCCCACGGCCGTCGAGTAGATCTTCCGCCCGTGCACCGCGGTGACCCGCGCGTCCAGGTGCAGCACCGTGCCCAGCGGCACCGGCCGTACGAAGTCGGTCTCCAGCCGGCCGGTCACCGCGATCACCCGCAGCAGCCAGTTCAGCGAGCCGAGCGTCTCGTCCAGCGCGGTGGCCAGTACTCCGCCGTGCGCGAGACCGGGCGCACCCTGGTGGGCCTCCTTGACGGTGAACTCGGCGGACACGCTCACGCCGTCCCCGGCCCGCGCCTCCAGATGCAGGCCGTGCGGCTGACCCGTGCCGCAGCCGAAGCACCGGTCGTAGTGCGCGCCGAGGAGTTCTCCGGGTGCCGGCGCGTCGGCATGCCGGACCGGAGCGACGGCGTCCGCCGGTGGCGTCAACCGTGCCCTGGGTTCGTCAGTTCCACTCACGAGTGCAGACCCTACCCGCGCGCGTAAGGGGCCCGTGCCGCCGTGCCAAGCTGGAGCCATGCAGTCGTACGAAGAACGCCTCACCGCGCCCCGGTCCTGGTGGGTGATCGCCGCGCTGATCGGCGTCGCCTGCGCCTTGATGCTGCTCCCCCTGGGGACGCTTCCGATGCTCGGCGGCCTGATCGGCGGGGCGGCGCTGTCCGCGGTGGCGGTGAGCACGTACGGCTCGGTGCGGATCCGGGTGGTGGGCGGTGCGCTGATCGCCGGCGACGCGAAGATCCCGGCGACGGCACTGGGCGAGGCGCGGGCGCTGGACGCGGACGAGGCGCTGGCGTGGCGTACGCACAAGGCCGACGCCCGCGCGTTCATGCTGCTGCGCGGCTATATCCGCACCGCGGTGCGGGTGGAGATCACCGATCCGCAGGACCCGACGCCGTACGCCTATCTCTCGACGCGGGCGCCGGAGCGTCTGGTCGCGGCGCTGGCAGCCGTACGCGCCTGAGCTGCGCTTTCGGAGGCGGGGGTCAGTCGCCCTCGGGCAAGGCTTCTCCGGCCGGCCCGCCGTCCCTCGGAGCGGCCGGCGCGGAGTCGGGCAGGGTCTCCCAGGGGACCTGCTTCGTGCGCAGATCCTTACGGATCTTTTCCGCAACTTTTCTGGTGTCCCTGCGGTTCATGAACGCGCCGACGGTGGCGCCGATCATGAACGGGGTGAGGTTGGGGAGGTTGCGCAGCGTGCGCTTCATGATCTGCTGGCGCAGTTCCCGCCTCATCTGCACGCCGAGCGCGATGTTCAGCGAGGCCGGTTTGGTGAGGTCGACGCCCCGCTCCTCCGTCCAGGACGTCAGATAGGCCATCCCCCGCTGCCGGAAATTCCCGGCGGGCCGCAGGCCGTAGACCTCGTGCAGCTCGGCGATCAGTTTGATCTCGATCGAGGCGACGCCGGCGACCTCGGCGGCCAGCTCGGCCGGCATGGCGGGCGGTACGGGCAGCATCGCTGCCGCGCCGACGCCCGCTCCGACGGTGGCGGTGGCCCGGCAGGCGCCCGCGACGAGCTTGTCGGCCAGGTCCTCGGGGGTCAGTCCGGGGAACTGGGCGCGCAGGGTGGCGAGGTCACGGACCGGGATCCGCGGGGCGGTGTCGATGATCCGGTCGGCGGTCACGGCAAGTACAGCCCGCACCCTGCCGCCGGTTCTTCCGGCACCGCGGCCGACCGTGGCCGCGAGCGAGGCCGTGCGGTCCCTCCCCCGCTCTCGGCTTCGCTCGAGCGGGAGGTGCCCCCACGGCAACGCACCGGTCGTCCGCTCCGCGGGAAGGGCGGTCGGGTCGGCGGGCACGGGCGCGGTTTCCTCGCGTGATCGTGCGCCGGCCGCCGAGCCTTTGACGCCCTTGGAGCCCTTGCGGAACGGGTTCACGCCTGCCACGGCGTAGACCGGTCTCAGGCCGCGCAGTCGCGGCAGATCGGCTGCCCGTTCTTGTCCTCCGCGGCAAGCTGGCTGCGGTGGTGGACCAGGAAGCAGCTCATGCACGTGAACTCGTCCTGCTGCTTGGGCAGCACGCGCACGGCCAGTTCTTCGTTGGACAGGTCCGCTCCGGGCAGCTCCAAGCCCTCGGCCTGCTCGAACTCGTCGACGTCGACGGCCGAGGCGGACTTGTCGTTGCGCCGCGACTTCAGCTCTTCAATGCTGTCCTCGTTGAGGTCGTCGTCGGTCTTGCGTGGGGTGTCGTAATCCGTAGCCATTTTCGCTCTCCCCCTCTGGGTGTCTGCGGTGTCTCAGCGCTCGTAACGCGTGAGAGGCCGGACTTGTGCCCGACCTGAGGCGGAGATTTTGCCTCACATCAAGGTCTGTTACTCAATCGACACCCAACCGCACCCCTGGAGAGGTGATCGGTTTGGATGGCGATCAGGACCGTACACGGTCCGAATGTCGCACCTCGCGCAGCCCACCACCTGTACTTCCCGTGATCTCACCCCCCGGAAACCCGGACTTCCCCGGCATTCCGACGTGGTTTTCGATCACGGAGCGTAGATGGCCGGAAAATCGCGCCTGTGAGGCATCACACACGCACAGACCGGCAGGCGGACCGGTTCAATTCAGCGCAAAGCGAACTCGGCGAAGGATCCACGCCGACCCCCCTTCTCGTCAAACCGGCAGGCGAGGCGGCGTACGGCCGCGAGACGGGCGATCGTACGCACAGATGTCCGACGACTGCCCGCGGGGGCGCACAGTCGCTCCAGCGGGCGTACAGCCGCCCTGTGGCCTGCGTCAGAGCGGCAGGACGACCCGCATGACGAGTCCGCCGCCTTCGCGGGGCTGAGCGGTGATGGTGCCGTCGTGTGCCCGGACGACGGAGCGGACGATGGACAGGCCGAGGCCGACGCCCTTGTCGCTGCCGGTGCGCTCGGTGCGCAGCCGC
>NZ_JOHB01000064.1:0-13373 GCF_000719605.1 Streptomyces sp. NRRL S-1813 | reverse complement strand
CCCGTGACCCCCAGCCCGCCACCCCTCCCACCCCCCGTATCAGAGTCGCGTCAAGACCGGCCCCGAAGTCGTCGAATGCCCCTTTTGCCCCCTTGTTCGGTCGGTAGGGTCGCAGCAGGTTCAGCCCGGTGGGGGCGGCTTTCACGTAAGACAATGGGGCCATGGCACGCGGCAAGCTACGGATATATCTCGGCGCGGCACCGGGCGTCGGCAAGACGTACGCGATGCTGTCCGAGGCGCACCGGCGCGTGGAGCGGGGCACGGACGCCGTCGTGGCGTTCGTCGAACATCACGGCAGGCCCCGTACCGAGGTCATGCTGCACGGGCTGGAGCAGATCCAGCGCCGCGAGCTGGAGTATCGGGGCGCGGTTTTCACCGAAATGGACGTGGACGCGGTCCTGGAACGCGCCCCGGCCGTGGCGCTGGTCGACGAGCTGGCGCACACCAACGTCCCCGGTTCGCGCAACGGCAAGCGCTGGCAGGACATCGAGGAGCTGCTGGAAGCCGGGATCCATGTGATCTCGACGGTGAACATCCAGCATCTGGAATCGCTCGGGGATGTCGTCGAGTCCATAACTGGCGTGCGGCAGCGGGAGACCGTGCCGGACGAGATCGTCCGCAGGGCCGACCAGATCGAGCTTGTCGACATGTCTCCCCAGGCGATCCGCCGTCGTATGGCGCACGGCAACATCTACCAGTCCGACAAGGTGGACGCCGCCTTGTCCAACTACTTCCGGCCGGGCAACCTCACGGCGCTGCGTGAGCTGGCACTGCTGTGGGTCGCCGACCGGGTGGACGAGTATTTGCAGGAGTACCGGGCGGAGCATTCGATCCGCTCCACCTGGCAGGCGCGTGAGCGCATCGTCGTCGGACTGACCGGGGGGCCCGAGGGCCGTACGCTGATCCGCCGCGCGGCCCGGGTGGCGGCCAAGGGTTCGGGCAGCGAGGTGCTCGCCGTCTACATCGCCCGCAGCGACGGGCTGACCTCGGCCTCGCCCAAGGAGCTCGCCGTCCAGCGGACGCTGGTGGAGGATCTGGGGGGCACGTTCCATCACGTCATCGGGGACGACATACCGAGCGCGCTGCTGGACTTCGCGCGCGGGGTGAACGCCACCCAGATCGTGCTGGGGTCGAGCCGCCGCAAGGCCTGGCAGTACATCTTCGGGCCGGGTGTGGGGGCGACCGTCGCCCGCGAATCCGGGCCCGATCTCGACGTGCACATCGTCACCCATGACGAGGTCGCCAAGGGCCGGGGGCTGCCGGTGGCGCGCGGTGCGCGGCTGGGGCGGACCCGGATCATCGCAGGCTGGCTCGTCGGCGTCGTCGGCCCGGTTCTGCTCTCGCTGCTGCTGACCGGGATCGGGAACGGTCCCGGGCTCGCCAACGACGTGCTGCTCTTCCTCTTCCTGACCGTGGTGGCCGCGCTGCTCGGCGGGCAGCTGCCGGCGCTGGCGTCGGCCGCGGCCGGCTCGCTGCTGCTGAACTTCTACTTCACCCCGCCCACCCACACCCTCACGGTGAGCGACCCCAAGAACATCGTCGCGATCGTGATCTTCTTCGCGGTGGCCGTCTCGGTCGCTTCCGTGGTGGACCTCGCCGCCCGCCGCACCCACCAGGCCGCCAGGCTGCGCGCCGAGTCGGAGATCCTGTCGTTCCTCGCGGGCAGTGTGCTGCGTGGTGAGACGACCCTGGACGCCCTGCTGGAGCGGGTGCGGGAGACCTTCGGCATGGCGACGGTGGCCCTGCTGGAGCGGGCCGGCGACGTCGAGCCGTGGACCTGCGCGGGCCGGGCCGGCAGTGACCACGGCACGCCGCTTCTGCGCCCCGAGGACGCCGATGTCGACATGCCGGTGGGCGACCACATGGCGCTGGCGCTGACCGGCCGGGTGCTGCCCGCGGAGGACCGCCGGGTGCTGGCCGCGTTCGCCGCCCAGGCCGCCGTCGTACTGGACCGGCAGCGGCTGGTGGGCGAGGCCGAGCGGGCCAGGACACTGGCCGAGGGCAACCGCATCAGAACGGCGCTGCTGGCCGCGGTCAGCCACGACCTGCGGACCCCGCTGGCGGGCATCAAGGCCTCCGTCACCTCCCTGCGCTCCGACGACGTCGCCTGGTCCCCGGAGGACGAGGCGGAGCTGCTGGCCGGGATCGAGGCGGGCGCAGACCGGCTGGATCACCTGGTCGGCAATCTTCTGGACATGTCCCGGCTCCAGACCGGCACGGTCACCCCGCTGATCCGCGAGACCGACCTGGACGAGGTGGTGCCGATGGCGCTCGGCGGTGTACCGGAGGACAGCGTCACCCTCGACATCCCCGAGGAGCTGCCGATCGTCGCCGTCGATCCGGGGCTGCTGGAGCGCGCGGTGGCCAATCTCGTCGAGAACGCCGTGAAGTACAGCCCGGACGGCGTGGTGGTGCTGGTCTCGGCCAGTGCGCTCGGCGAACGGGTGGAGCTGCGGATCGCCGACCGCGGCCCGGGAGTGCCGGACAGCGCCAAGGACCGGATCTTCGAGCCCTTCCAGCGCTACGGTGACGCTCCGCGCGGTGCCGGCGTGGGCCTGGGGCTGGCCGTGGCGCGCGGTTTCGCGGAGGCGATGGGCGGCACGCTCGCCGCGGAGGACACCCCCGGAGGCGGGATGACGATGGTTCTCACCCTCCGGGCCGTACCTGGCGGCCCGCAGATCACGCCCGACCTTCCCGCCCAGGCCACGACATGAGCCGGGCCGCACGGACCACTTTCCCCCCACACCCGGCGGGCCCGTCCCGCCGGGAGACGACACCACGAGGAGAACGCCAGTGAACCGGGTGCTTGTGGTCGATGACGAGCCGCAGATCGTCCGCGCCCTCGTGATCAACCTGAAGGCGCGTAAATACGAGGTCGACGCCGCCCCCGACGGGGCCACCGCGCTCAAGCTCGCGGCCGCCCGCCATCCCGATGTCATCGTCCTCGACCTAGGCCTGCCCGATATGGACGGCGTCGAGGTGATCAAGGGGCTGCGGGGCTGGACGCGGGTGCCGATCCTGGTGCTCTCCGCGCGGCAGACCTCCGACGAGAAGGTGGAGGCGCTGGACGCCGGCGCGGACGACTACGTCACCAAGCCGTTCGGCATGGACGAGCTGCTGGCCCGGCTGCGGGCTGCGGTGCGCAGGGCCGAGCCGACCGGTCCTGCCGACGCCGAGGTGATCGTGGAGACGGAAGGTTTCTCCGTCGATCTCGCCGCGAAGAAGGTCAACCGTGGCGGCCGGGACATCCGGCTTACCCCCACCGAGTGGCATCTGCTGGAGGTCCTGGTCCGCAACGCGGGCCGGCTCGTCAGCCAGAAGCAGCTGCTCCAGGAGGTCTGGGGGCCCTCGTACGGCACGGAGACCAACTATCTGCGGGTGTACATGGCCCAGCTCCGCCGCAAGCTGGAGAGCGATCCCTCGCACCCGAAGCACTTCATCACGGAGCCGGGGATGGGGTACCGCTTCGAGCAGTGAGGCGGCGGCTTCGGCCGGGCCCGCAGGTCCCCGCGGCCGGGCGCGGCTTTGTGAGGCGGGTGCGAAGTCCGTGTGCGGGCCGTGATCCCGGGACCCGGCCACCGGTACGCTGGGGCTATGAGTGCTGGGACCCGTTCCGAGAAGCCGGCCGGTCGCTTCCGCCGGCTGCTCGACAGGCTGTCCTCCTCCGAGGAGGAGTTGCAGTCCGCCGAGCTACAGCAGGATGCGCAGAACGCGGGGTGCACCCGTATCTGCGACTGCGACGACCGGCAGATAGTGAAGGTCACCGGCACCCTGCGGCATGTCACGATGCGGCCCCGTGCCGGTGTGCCCGCGCTCGAGGCGGAGCTGTTCGACGGCTCCGCGGCGCTCGACGTGGTGTGGCTCGGACGCCGCTCCATCGTCGGCATCGAGCCGGGCCGCAAGCTCATCGCCTCGGGCCGGGTCTCCCTGAGCCACGGACGCCGGGTGCTCTTCAATCCGAAGTACGAACTCCGACCGCTCGGACAGGAGTAGCCGGTGACGTCTCACGACCGACCGACCACTGACGCGGATGCCGACCCCGATGCCTCCGCAGACCCCACGCCCGTTCCGCCCGGCGAGGGCGCCCAAGGAGCCGCCGACGGCAGGCAGGTGACCGAGGCGGCGCTGTTCGAGGCGTTCGGCGGCGTGCGCGGCATGGTGGAGACCGTGGTCCCCGGCCTGCTGTTCGTCACGATTTTCACGCTCAACAAGGACCTGCACATCTCGGCGATCGCCGCACTGGCCGTCTCGCTGGTGCTGGCGGCGGTCCGCCTGATCCGCAGGGACACCGTCAAGCACGCCTTCAGCGGCGTCTTCGGCGTGGCCTTCGGCGTGGTCTTCGCGATGATGACCGGCAACGCCAAGGACTTCTACCTGCCGGGCATGCTCTACACCCTCGGGCTGGCCCTCGCCTACATGCTCACCACGCTCGCGGGTGTCCCGCTGATCGGGCTGATCCTGGGACCGGTGTTCAAGGAGAACCTCTCCTGGCGCACCCGCAACCCGGGCCGCAAGAAGGCGTACGCCAAGGCCAGCTGGGCCTGGGGACTGATCCTCTTCGCCAAGTGCGCGATCCTCTTCCCGCTGTACTGGTGGGCGGACACCACCCAGCTCGGCTGGGTGCTGATCGCGCTGAAGATCCCGCCGTTCCTGCTCGCGGTCTATCTCACGTGGGTCTTCCTGGCGAAGGCCCCGCCGCCGATCGACGTCTTCGCGGAGATGGAGGCGAAGGAGAAGGCCGAGCAGGAGGCGGAGGAGCGGCGCCGCGGCGAGCGCGAGGTGCTCGACCGGGTGGCCGACGACCTCTACCAGGGCATGGCGGCCGAGGCCGCCGAGGAGGCCGCCGGCGAGCGGCCGCGGCGGGCCCGTCACCGGCGCTGACACACCGGCGGACGGCACGCACACACCAACGCCGGGGGCCCGGGAACCGTTTGGTTCCCGGGCCCCCGGCGTTTCGGGTCCGGCCGGGTGGTGCGGCACCGGCGGCGGACGGCCGCCGTGCGCCGCGTACCCGGCGGACCGCCGGACGGTGCTACGCGTCCTCGCGCCGCGTCGACAGCAGGTCCTCCAGCTGCTCCTCGCGCGACTGGGCCGCGACGAACAGCAGCTCGTCGCCGGCCTCGAGCGCATCCTCCTTGTTGGGCGTGAGCACCCGCGTACCGCGGATGATCGTCACCAGGGAGGTGTCCTCGGGCCACTCGACATCGCCGACCCGGGTGCCGGCCAGCGCGGCCTCCGGGGGCAGCGTCAACTCGACGAGGTTGGCGTCACCGTGGCTGAAGCGCAGCAGCCGTACCAGGTCGCCGACGCTCACCGCCTCTTCGACCAGGGCCGACATCAGACGCGGCGTGGAGACCGCGACATCGACGCCCCAGGACTCGTTGAACAGCCACTCGTTCTTCGGGTTGTTGACCCGGGCGACCACCCGCGGCACGCCGTACTCGGTCTTGGCGAGCAGCGAGACGACGAGGTTGACCTTGTCGTCGCCGGTCGCCGCGATGACGACGTTGCAGCGCTGGAGCGCCGCCTCGTCGAGCGAGGTGATCTCGCAGGCGTCGGCCAGCAGCCACTCCGCCAGCGGCACCCGCTCGACCGAGATGGCGGTCGGCGCCTTGTCGATGAGCAGGATCTCGTGCCCGTTCTCCAGCAGCTCGCCGGCGATGGAACGGCCCACCGCGCCGGCGCCCGCAATCGCGACCCTCATGCGTGCGCCCCCTCAGGACCCGTGGCGAATGCCGCTTCGACCTTCTCGACCTCGTCGGTGCGCATCATCACATGCACCAGATCGCCTTCCTGGAGCACCGTCTGCGAGGTCGGCAGCATCGCCTCGCCCAGCCGGGTGAGGAAGGCGACGCGGACGCCGGTCTCCTCCTGGAGGGTGCTGATCTTGTGTCCGACCCAGGAGGCGGCGGTGTGCACCTCGGCGAGCTGGACGCCGCCGCTGGGGTCCCGCCACAGGGGTTCGGCGCCCGACGGCAGCAGCCGGCGCAGCATCTGGTCGGCCGTCCAGCGGACGGTGGCGACGGTCGGGATGCCGAGACGCTGGTAGACCTCGGCGCGGCGCGGGTCGTAGATACGGGCCGCCACATTCTCGACACCGAACATCTCACGGGCCACCCGGGCGGCAATGATGTTGGAGTTGTCACCGCTGGAGACGGCGGCGAACGCGCCCGCCTCCTCGATACCGGCCTCGCGCAGCGTGTCCTGGTCGAAGCCGACGCCGGTCACCCGGCGGCCGCCGAAGGACGACCCCAGGCGACGGAACGCCGTCGGGTCCTGGTCCACCACGGCGATGGTGTGCCCCTGGCTCTCCAGGGTCTGCGCAAGCGCGGAGCCCACGCGCCCGCACCCCATGATGACGATGTGCATGCTGATTACCCCGTGCCCTGTACTAGCGCGCTGACCTGCACAAACACCCTGCTCACTACTTTCTTCTCCCAGTACCGGCGACACGGAGCCACGGCTCGCGACAGGACCGGGCGCGTCAGCGGGGGCGCTGGGCGCACCGTGGTCCGGTACAACCGTAGCCGTAATGGCGCTCCTGGTACGGGGCGCGGTGGGCCGTGGTCGGATGCGGATCCGCCCCGTCCGCGCGACGGCATCTCGCGCCGTGCTGCGCCGTCCGGCGCCCGTAAGGCAGGCTACGAGGTGTGCCCAACCTGCCTCTCCAGCCCCAACAGGGCTACTGCACCCCGCACATGGTGGTCTGCGGCGATGATGCCCTGGCGCATCGGCTCGCCGCCGAACTCCGGGACGTCTACGGCGAACGGGTGACGCTCGTCGTCCCCTCCGCCCGCGAGCGGCACCGCCCCCGTATTCCGCCGCCCGCCCGCGCCCTCGAACGGGCCGGCGCGCTGCTGGGCCGGGTGTCGGCGGCGATGACGCGTACGACGCCGCTGCCGCCCGAGGCGGCCGCTGACGGTGCGGAGCCGCCGGAGGAGACCGTACGGGTCCTGGAGGCGGCGCAGCCGGACGACGCGGCGCTGACCGAGGCGGGCATCGTCGAGGCGGGCGCACTGGCGCTGGTCTATGACGACGATGAACTCAATATCCACGCCGCGCTGCGCGCCCGCCGGCTCAACCCGCGGCTGCGGCTGGTCATCCGGCTCTACAACCGCAAACTCGGCCAGCATCTGGAGGAGTTGCTCGATCAGGCCGCGGCGGTCGCCGCGCTGGGCACCGAGGACGCCGGGGACGCGGAGGCCGTCGATGCGTCCACGACCGTGCTGTCCGACGCCGACACGGTGGCCCCCGCGCTGGCGGCCACCGCGGTCGCCGGGACCAGCAAGGTCATCGAGGCGGACGGGCTGCTGCTGCGCGCCGTGGAGCGTGCGCCGGTGCCTCCGGAGCGGCCCGGCGGTCCGGGGCTGTGCACCCTGGCGCTGCTGTCCGCCTCCGCCAACGACCCGGCGGAGGCGCCGAGTTCGGCTCCCGGCGAGGAGGGGCCCGTGCTGCTGCCGGACGACGCCGCGGCCGCGGAAGCCGTCGGCTGCGGCACCGTCGTCCTGGAGACCGTCTCCTATACGGGACGGCCGGTGCGCCCGCGCGGACTGCGCGGCCGGGGCGCGCCGCTCGCCTCGCTCTTCTCCCGGCGGCTGCGCTGGTCCCTGGCCGGGGTCGTCGGCGCGGTGGTGGCGCTCGCCGTCGCCGGGTCCCTGACCACCGGCGAGGATCCGGTGCACGCCGCCTACCTCTCGCTGCTGGACCTCTTTGCGATCAACGAGCCGGCGATCCACGATCCGACGCCCCGTAAGGTGCTGCAACTGCTGTCCGGGCTGACCGGGCTGTTGCTGCTGCCGGTGCTGGTCGCGGCGGCGTTCGAGGGGCTCGGCACCTTCCGCAGTGCCTCGGCGCTGCGCCGCCCGCCGCGCGGTCTGTCGGGTCATGTGGTGCTGCTCGGCCTCGGCAAGGTCGGCACCCGGGTACTGGCGCGGCTGCACGAGATGGGCATCCCCGTGGTGTGTATCGAGGGGGACCCGGACGCACGGGGCATCGCGCTGGCCCGCCGGCTGCGGGTGCCGACCGTCTTGGGCGATGTCACACAAGAAGGTGTCCTGGAAGCCGCGATGATCGAGCGGGCGGCCACTTTGCTCGCCCTGACCAGTGAGGACACCACCAATCTGGAGGCCGCCCTCTACGCCCGCTCGGTCAAGCCGCGGCTGCGGGTGACCCTGCGGCTGTTCGACGACCGGTTCGCCACGGCCGTCTACCGCACCCTGCGCGCCGCCCATCCGCGGGCGCTGACCCGCAGCCGGAGCGTCACGTATCTGGCCGCGCCCGCTTTCGCCGGCGCGATGATGGGCCGGCAGATCCTCGGAGCAATCCCGGTCGAGCGCCGGGTCCTGCTGGTCGCCCGCGTCGAGGTACGCGGCCATACGGCGCTGGAGGGCCGTACGGTCGCCGAGGTGCTCCGGCCGGGGCGGCTGCGGGTGCTGGCGGTCGACACGTCCGCCCCCGACGGCCCGGAGACGGACGGTACGTCCGCCGCGGCCTCGCCGGACGCCGAGCGCGAGCCGGCGTATCTGGTGCACGAGCTCGGCGACGGCTACGTCCTCCGGCCGCAGGACCGGGTGCTGCTGGTCGCCACCCGGCAGGGGCTGGGCGATCTGCACGCCCGGCGTCCCCGGCCCGCGGACGCCGGGGCCCGGCAGGGGTGACTGCGGTGACTGCGGCAGCGACGTCCCACGACCTTCCACATGACCAGGCCATGACCCGTCACGCCACCTCACTGTGACTCGCGCCTCGCGCCCCGTGACGGGTGACGTCAATTCGTGACGGGCCTCGTCATTCTCGTGACGGCTCGCGTCATCTCCGTGACGAATCCCACGGGGGACGGGTTGCCGGGGACATGCCGTGTGCCCGACGTGCGGATCTTGTGGAGGCGAGGGGGCGCGAGGCCCCCTCAGCAGGTCGGACGCGCCCCGCTCGCGCCGCCGTACTCCCCGTCGAAGCCACCCGTTCCGGTAGCGGGTGGGCTTAGGCCTTGACGAAGGCTTAGCATCCTCTGCGTGTCCAAACTGACCGACGTGCCCAAACGGATCTTGATCGGGCGCGCACTGCGCAGCGACAAGCTCGGGGAGACCCTGCTCTCCAAGCGCATCGCACTCCCCGTCTTCGCCTCCGACCCGCTCTCCTCCGTGGCCTATGCGCCGGGCGAGGTGCTGCTCGTCCTGTCCGTCGCGGGTGTGTCTGCGTACCACTTCAGCCCCTGGATCGCCGTCGCGGTCGTGGTGCTGATGTTCACCGTCGTCGCGTCGTACCGGCAGAACGTGCACGCCTACCCGAGCGGCGGTGGTGACTACGAGGTCGCCAACACCAACCTCGGTCCCAAGGCCGGCCTCACCGTCGCCAGCGCACTGCTCGTCGACTATGTACTGACCGTCGCGGTCTCCATCTCCTCCGGAGTGGAGAACCTGGGCTCCGCGATCCCGTTCGTCGTCGAGCACAAGACCCTGTGCGCGGTCGCCATCATCGTGCTGCTGACGCTGATGAACCTGCGCGGCGTCAAGGAGTCGGGCAAGCTCTTCGCGATCCCGACCTACGTCTTCGTGGCCGGCGTCTTCATCATGATCATCTGGGGTGTGATCCGCGGCGTCGTCCTGGGCGACACGATGAAGGCCCCCACCGCCGACTTCACCATCCACGCCGAGCAGGGCGGCCTGGCCGGCTTCGCCCTGGTCTTCCTGCTGCTGCGGGCCTTCTCCTCCGGCTGTGCCGCGCTCACCGGCGTCGAGGCGATCTCCAACGGCGTCCCGGCCTTCCGCAAGCCGAAGTCCAAGAACGCCGCGACCACCCTGGCCCTCATGGGCGGCCTGGCCGTCACCATGTTCTGCGGCATCATCGGCCTGGCCATGGCCACCCACGTCAGGATGGCGGAGACCCCCGCCAAGGACCTGTTCGAGAACGGCAAGCCGCTCGGCGCCGGCTACACCCAGGACCCGGTCATCTCGCAGGTCGCCTCTGCGGTCTTCGGCAACGGCTCGTTCCTCTTCATCGTGCTCGCCGCCGCCACCGCGCTGGTGCTGTTCCTGGCCGCCAACACCGCCTACAACGGCTTCCCGCTGCTCGGCTCGATCCTCGCCCAGGACCGCTATCTGCCGCGTCAGCTGCACACCCGCGGCGACCGCCTGGCGTTCTCCAACGGCATCGTCCTGCTGGCCGGCGCGGCCGCGATCCTCGTCTACCTCTACGGCGCGGACTCCACCCGCCTCATCCAGCTCTACATCGTCGGCGTCTTCGTCTCCTTCACGCTCAGCCAGATCGGCATGGTCCGTCACTGGAACCGCCACCTGCTCACCGAGCAGGACCCGGCCAAGCGCCGCCGGATGCACCGCTCCCGCGCCATCAACGCCTTCGGCGCCTTCTTCACCGGCCTGGTCCTGGTCGTCGTCCTGCTGACGAAGTTCACCCACGGCGCCTGGGTGGCGCTCCTCGGCATGGTCATCTTCTTCGTGACGATGTCCGCGATCCGCCGCCACTACGACCGGGTCGCCGACGAGATCGCCGCCGAGGACACCCCCGACGACGACGTGGTCCGCCCCTCCCGGGTGCACTCCCTCGTCCTGGTCTCCAAGGTGCACAAGCCCACCCTGCGGGCCCTGAACTACGCCAAGCTGATGCGCTCCGACACCCTCGAAGCGGTCAGCGTGGACGTGGACCAGGCCGACACCAAGGCCCTGCGGGAGGAGTGGGAGCGCCGCGGCATCGAGGTGCCGCTGAAGGTCCTGGCCTCCCCGTACCGCGAGATCACCCGGCCGATCATCGACTACGTCAAGTCGCTGCGCCGGGAGAGCCCGCGTGCCGCCGTCTCCGTCTACATCCCGGAGTACGTCGTCGGCCACTGGTACGAACACCTCCTCCACAACCAGAGCGCCCTGCGCCTGAAAGGCCGGCTGCTGTTCACCCCCGGCGTCATGGTCACCTCCGTGCCCTGGCAGCTGGACTCCTCCGAGGCCGCCAAGCTGCGCGCCCGCAAGCGCGCGGAGTGGAACGCCCCGGGTGCGGTCCGCCGCGGACCGGTCGCCCAGCCGAAGAAGGAAAAGGCGGCCACGAAGAAGTAGGCGGGGTGCGACTGCCGGGCAGGACGCGACGGGCAAGGGGTGCGGGCAGTACAAGCCCTGAGGGGCATGGGCAGCACAAGCCCCGAGAGGCGCGGGCCACAAGCCCGCAAGGGCGCGACTGCCCGGCAGGACGCGACGGGCAAGGGGCAGTGCCCCCTACGGGCACACCTGGGCGAATCACAGGGCCGGGGCATGACACGGTGGGACGTAGACTTGACGGTCGGCATCCCGCCGTACCGCCCCGGCACCACCCACCTCAGGAGCCCTCCCGCCATGCAGGCAGAACCGAAGAAATCGCTGGTCGGCGAGGAGTACGAGGTCGAGGTCGGCCCGGTCGCACACGGCGGCCACTGCATCGCCCGCACCGACGAGGGCCAGGTGCTCTTCGTACGGCACGCCCTGCCCGGCGAGCGCGTCACGGCCCGGGTCACCGACGGTGAGGAGGGCGCCCGCTTCCTGCGCGCGGACGCCGTCTCGATCGACACCCCCTCCAAGGACCGGGTCGAGGCCCCCTGCCCGTTCTCCGGCCCCGGCAAGTGCGGCGGCTGCGACTGGCAGCATGCCGCGCCCGGCGCCCAGCGCCGCCTGAAGGCCTCGGTCATCGCCGAACAGCTGGAGCGGCTGGCCGGGCTGTCGCCGGACGACGCCCACTGGGACGGCACGGTCGAGCCCGCCCCCGGTGACAAGGTCGCCAAGGGCGAGGTACCGGCCTGGCGCACCCGCGTCCAGTACGCCGTCGACGCCGACGGCCACGCGGGCCTGCGCAAGCACCGCTCGCACGACGTCGAGCCGGTCACCCACTGCATGATCGCCGCCCCGGAGGTCTCCGAACTGGGCATCGAGAAGCGCGAGTGGCCCCAGATCGCCACCGTCGAGGCAATCGCCGCCACCGGCTCCCACGACCGCCAGGTCATCCTCACCCCCAAGCCCGGCGGCCGCCTCCCGATCGTCGAACTCGACAAGCCCGTCTCCGTCCTGCGCATCGGAGAGAAGGACGAGCAGGTCCACCGCGTCCACGGCCGCCCCTTCGTCCGCGAACGCGCCGCCGGCCGCACCTGGCGGGTCGGCAACGGCGGCTTCTGGCAGGTCCACCCGAAGGCCGCCGACCTCCTCGTCGAGGCTGTCATGCAGGGCCTGATGCCCAAGAAGGGCGATATGGCCCTCGACCTGTACTGCGGCGTCGGCCTCTTCGCCGGCGCCCTCGCCGAACGCGTCGGCGACAAGGGCGCGGTCCTCGGCATCGAATCCGGCAAGCGCGCCGTCGAGGACGCCCGCCACAACCTCCAGGACCTCGACCGCGTACGCATCGAACACGGCAAAGTCGACCAGATCCTGCCCCGCACCGGCATCACCGACGTCGACCTCGTCGTCCTCGACCCACCCCGCGCCGGCGCCGGCAAGAAGACCGTCACCCACCTCGCCTCCCTCACCCCCCGCCGCATCGCCTACGTCGCCTGCGACCCGGCCGCTCTGGCCCGCGACCTCAAGTACTTCAGCGAGGCGGGCTACCGGCCGCGACGGATGCGGGCGTTCGATCTGTTTCCCATGACCCACCACGTGGAGTGCGTTGTGGTGCTGGAGAAGGCAACTAAGGGAGCCTGACCTGCGGCTTTCCCTGTGCGCGCTATGCGCGGCATGGGCGACGCGGCAGAGCGCCGCCAACAGTCGCTCCCGTGGTGAGCATGCCGCAAGCCGTGGTGCGGCGTATTCCGCGGTCGGTCGGGTGCACGGAGCAACCCTCGGCGCCTGGTGCCTGGCACTCCGGTGCCAGGCACCAGGCGCTGGCATCTCCGGTAGGGGAGGTGTGGTGCAGGGGCTGGGGCGCCCTCTGGTTCTATGAGGGACGGCTCTTGTGGCGTCTCAGGCGGTGCCCTCGTCTGTCTGCTCCAGCTCTTCCGCGGTGGCCGCCGAGATCGTCGAGACGCTGTTGGGCCGCCGCCGCGACGGCGGCGCTCGGCGCACCTCCTGGACAGCGGCGAAGCCTCCAGCGGAGTGGCGAGGACAGCACCAACGCTCCATGCGTCCATCACGGTCCTTCTCGCAGGCGGCCTACCGTTACGAGCGTGCTTGACCTGGGACAGATCTTCGGAACACGCCTGCCTTGTGGGTGCCCCAGTGACCGGGTGGCTAGGCGACGTAGCGGTCCGGGATGGCTCGAACCACCGCGGACGTGCCCCCAAGTCGTGCCGCACTCACAGGATCGTGTAGATTCTTCGAGTTGCCACGGAGCCGACAGGGTCCGGGCAGCCATCCCGCCGCTTCGCGGCACCCACTACTGCACGGCCCCTCACCGGGAACAATTTCGGCATGCCG
>NZ_JOHB01000063.1:0-13603 GCF_000719605.1 Streptomyces sp. NRRL S-1813 | reverse complement strand
TCCGAGAACCGGTCATCCGACGACGACTTCACCTGTCCGGGCCTTGGCACACCCCGCCCAACGACCCGGAAAGCCCAAAGTCACCGGTATTGCATCTAGCCCCTCTTGGCGGGGCGACGCGTCCACCCGCTGGCCGCAAGCCTGGTCAACCTGTTCGACGTCACGCGCCCTGTGCCCGCGCGCTGCCGCCACCTTCCTCTCCAGAGCCGAAGCGTGCCGCTGAAACGTCCGCGGCCGCGCCGGGCGAGACCCCTGCCCGTTCGCGTACGGCGCTCGCCTGGGCGCGGCACCGCCGCATGTGTCGGCGCCGGCGCCGACATCGGGCTCACGGGTCAGCCCCAGCTGGGCATCGCCAGGCGGACCATGATTCCTGCGCGGCCCGGACGCTTGGGGAGCAGCCTGTCTGGAACTCTCCCAGCCGCTCCGGCGAGTCAGTCTTGCGCTGGCCTCCTGCCCGTTAACCGGAATGACCGTGCACGCGCGACACACCAGCATTTCTAACTTAGTAACACCATTTGTCTGTGCGTATTCAATCATTTATGGCGATCCATCATGGTGCATGTCCCGGGTCTCCCGCCGATGGAGGCGCCGCACAAGTCGTTCTAGGTCAAGCGGCCGCCAAGGGCCGCTACCTGTCGGGTTACGGACAAGGCAACGGCGTCTTGTCGAGTCGCTGTGGCTGGTGTGTTGCGATGTGGCCCCTGGGAGTTGCCTGAAGCGACGGCAGGGTGCGGAATTCGATCTTTACCTGATGGCTTGTAACTGCATGTCAGTTGATTGGCCTAAATCTCCGATCTTGGTTGCGCATGGATCTTTCGCTCCTTAGGTTCTTGCCTCACATCGAACGACTGCTCGATGTGGCCCGAGGGGGACGGGCGGGGCAGCATGCATGCCCATGGCCGCGCTGCGGCGTTTCCCCCGACTGAACTGTCCATCCACAGCAGGACTGTGGTTGTCGAGGGAGGCAACAGTCATGAAGACCAGCAAACTCATGCGGGCGACCGTGGTGACGGGTATCACGCTGGCAGCAATCGGCTCCATGCCGCTTGCCCACGCCGAAGCCGCCACGGGAACGGCCAAGAAGTCGGTCATGGTGAGCTGCCCCGGGGACGGGCACCTCAGCCGCAACTACACCTGCTCATCCCTGAGCAGCGGTGAGCTGTATCACCAGAAGTACACCAACAACAGAGCCTCCACCTGGTACAAGAAGACCGGCGGCTCCGGCATCACGGCCCGCGTCGGTTTCAACCGGGCGGGATCGACTTCCTGGAGCGGCTGGTTCAGTCAGTCCAGCGGGACGACCAAGACAGGTAGCTGGAACAACGTTTCCTACTGCTCGAGCACCGTGGGTCTTCTCCAGGTGCAAGGCCAGCAGACGTTCCAGACGCCCCTGGCCGACTGCAGCTGACCGTCCGTCCGTGCCCGGCCGCCGCGGGGCAGGGCGGGCACGGACCACCTTCTGTCAGCTCTCCAGGATTAGGACACTGCGTTCGTGTTCTCCGCGATATTCAAAAACCAGACCGGCTTCATCGTCACAGCGGCGTTAGCCGTCCTCCTTGTCGCCGCCCTGTGCTTCTGGCTCGCGCACCGGGCCGGCAGACGGCCGTGGTCCCACGCCGCGCTCGGCGCGGCCGTCACGGCGGAAGTCGCTCTCACCCTGTTCCTGCCGAGCGGGGCAGCAGCAGCCGAAGCCAGCCGTGTCTGCGTGATCAACCGCAACTACGCTGAGCCCTTCGCCACCCAGCAAGGACTGCTCAACCTCTTGCTCTTCGCGCCCATCGGCTTCTTCGGACTGATGGCCCTGCGCACGCTTTTGCCGGTCATCGCGGGCAGCATCCTGCTCTCCCTGTGCACCGAGCTCCTGCAAACCCTGGTCCCCGGCGTCAGCCGGGGGTGCGACAGCAGCGACTTGCAGATGAACGCCCTGGGCGCTCTCGCCGGCACGGCAATCGCCTGGGGTGCCTTGCGCCTGGCCAAACGACCCGCCATCCCGCCCCGCCGCCACTCCCGGGCCACCGCCATCACCTCCGCAACCATCCTCGTCGCAGCAGGCATTGCCGCAGCCACCTGGATCACCCCCGTCGCCGTCGATGCCACCAGCCTCCAATTCACCGGAGACAAGGAAAAGGCAGCAGCTCACCGAGCCATCCGCCAAGCCTTCGGCGACCGCTACAAGATCAGCAACGTACAGCTGCAAACAGGCGTCGACGACAGCCCCGACACCCTGCTCATCGCCCTCAACGACGGATTCGCCGAGCTCACCTGGCCAGACGCCTCACAACTCAACGTCAGCCTCGAAAGCTCCAGCAAGACCACCTCGTCCAGCTACCCCGTCCCAGGAGTCACCCGAAAGCCCGGCAGCGAGAAGGACGCACTCCCCATCGCACGCCGCTACGCCGAGGAGCACTACCCACGCGAGCTGCGCGGCTCCGAGCCGCAGGTATACCCCGTAGGGGACCGGGCCGAGCTCGGGTGGATCATCAGCTGGCGGCGGCGCAACAGTGACGGCGTCTTGATGCCGATGCGTCTGGACGTTCAGGTCAACACCACCGGCCGAGTCTCCCAGCTCCTGGTCCGTACTGAGGAAGACCCTCATGACCTGCCGGCGCTGACCGTCGACAAGAAGACGGCCCAGCGCACGGCTCTCAAGGCCCTGCAACAGCCCAAGGGCCACAAAGTGCGCATCGCCGACAGCGAACTGCTGGCCGTTCAGCGCGCCGGAAGGTGGCGGGCTCAATGGCTGACCGGCTTTGAGACCGACGACAAAACTGCGGTGCTCGAGCCCGTCTACGTCGATGCGAACACCGGGAAGGTCGACCCCCGCGCGAGCAGGAAAGAGAAGATCGAAAACCCGCAAGAAGACGGCGATGGCCAAGTGGACACGACGCAGAACTGAACTACTGCCGCCACCGAACCGGCCGCAGCCCCTTCTCCATCGCACGTGGAACATCCATCCAGCGTGCCCTCAGGGCACGCACCACCACCGTCAGGAGAATCACCATGCGCAAGTTAGCCACCACAACCACCCGTTCCATAGCCGTCACCGTGATGGCCATCGCAGCCCTCAACGCCACCACCGCACATGCCGCCACAACCCCCCGACCCGCAGGCGTTCAGGCAGCCGACTGCCCCGGCGACGGACACCCCGGTGGGGGCAACACCTGCACCTCCCTGAGCAGCGGCGCCGTCTTCCACGAGAAAATCCTGGGCGCCAACGTCACGATCACCACCTCCTACACGAAGGAAAGCGGCGGCGCCATCAAGGCCAAGCTTGGCTACTCCTACAAGGGCACCAGCCACTGGGGCGGCCAGTTCTCCCAGTCCGCGGGAACCACCAAGTACAAGTCGTGGACCAACTACGACTCCTCCTTCCGCTGCGCCCCCACCATCGGGCTGCTCCAGGTAAGCGGACAGGGGACATTCCAGACGCCCGTCGCCACCTGCTGACACCGCACCACGCACGCCTACGGGCGCGGATCCAGTCAAGTGACGGGTCTGCGCCCGCGGGCGGGTCCGGAGCTGTCAGCTGCTCCGGGGGCGGCGGCGTGCCCTGCGGCCCGGTGGACCTAATGGCCGCCCTGGAGGCATCCGTACTCGACGCCCGGCGCGCCCGCAACGGAGGCCACGCCTAGCAGCACGACCGCATCAGGCCTCAACCGTCGCGGTGGTCTCCGTATGGGAGTGGACGCCCGCGGCCTGGGGCGCGCGCACAAAGCTCTCCATCAGACGGGGTATTCGTCAGGGAGTTGCATCCCTGGGTGGCCATTGACCAGATTCGGTTTGAGGTGCACGCGACATCCCGCCTCCCGGGCCTGCGCTACGAGGCGCGCCACCCATTCGAACGGCGGGCCAAACGCCGGCACCAGTTTTCGGTCCGTCCCCTCTCCCTGCCACGTTTCGGTCTGTGCTCCGATGACGACCCAGTCGAACATGGACAGGTCGCTGAACTCCAGAGGTTCCCTGAGGGGCTCGATCGACAGCCACTTAACCTTCACGTCGCTGATCTTTCGGAAGGCGTCCTCGGCGATCCGGACACGCTTTTGTTCGTCGATGCTTGTGCCAACCCATGCTGTTGGTGGGAGGTCGACCTTGTTGTAGCGGGCCGGGAACTTCGTGAGGAGCAGGTAGTCCCACATGCGGTTCAAGTGCATTGCATCGTGAACCTGGTAGATCCATTCGTCAGGTACCCACCGGCCGTAGAGGTCTGCCATGGAGCAGACGAAGACGCGCCGCCACGCGGAGTCCTCACGGTGTTGCTCGGGGATCTTCGTGTTGGCGGGGGCACTGAGCCGCTCGTGGTGAAAGAGAGGGGTGAAGCCAGCGGGGTTGACCTGCTTGAAGCGCATGGTGATTTCGCGTGCGTAGCAGTAGTCGCAGCCGTGGAGGCAGCCGGTGACAGGGTTCCATGACCACCGGGCCCAGGAGATTCCGTCGCCGTCGGTGTTATTGAACGTAGCCTTCGCCTCGGGCCTGGGGTAGGGGTATTCAGTGCCGTCGTGGGCGCGCAGCGTGAGCATGACCGGGCTGGGCTTCTCAGTTGGGGCGTCTTCCGGCATCGCTCGCCGACGCTGCTGGACCTGCTTCTCCGCCTGGTCCAGGGCCATGTCGCCGGACCGGACCTTATCCACGAGTTCCGGTGCGTAGGTCTGAACCGTTTTGGCACGCTGAACAGCACGTGGTGATGCACCCACGGATCGGGCAGCCTTCGCGCGCGACGTGCGTTCTTCCGGTGACTCTTCTGATTCTGGCGGATCCGCCATAATCAGCGAGCCTGTGACCTGGGCTTCTGCGTGAGCGCGGGCCCGTTCCGCGGATTCTCGCTGACGGGACCATCCCCGCGCGTGCGGGGAGCAGGTGGGGTCGACAAGTTCCTTTGCCGACACCCCGGGAACATCCCCGCGGGCGCGGGGAGCAGGTGCTCGTCGTGAATACGGCCATCTCCACCATGGGAACATCCTCGCGGGCGCGGGGAGCAGGATTGCACGCCGGGGATCGCCGACCGGATGCCGGGGCCATCCCCGCGCGTGCGGGGAGCAGCTCGAGAGCGTCGGGCCAGACGGCGGCGAGGAGGGGCCATCCCCGCGCGTGCGGGGAGCAGATGACCACGATCGTCCTCGGCGGCCGGGGCGAGGGGCCATCCCCGCGCGTGCGGGGAGCAGACTTCGTGACCTGCATCGTTGCCCGCGAGCAGCACCGTTCTGAACCACTTTCGCCAGCTCCGGCATTTGGTGCAGATGAGCTGTGCGTACCGTATGTCGATGGCTGCCCTCCCTGCTTCCGTGCCCGACGTGGCCGTCCGCGTCCTGCTGAACCTCGGAGGCTGCGGCTCGTACGCCAACATTGTTGCCGACTTCGAACCACCAGGCCCTGCCGGAAACTTTGAACTACTCAACGTCGTACCGAAGTCGCACCTGCCTCCAGAGTTCCTTCCCGCCTTGCGAGCCGGCTTGCTGGAAGGGCTCAACGGAGTATCGGCCGCCGTGCTACTAACCGACGGCGCCTACCACGAGGTGGACTCCTCCGACTACAGCTACCGGATAGCGGGGCAAGAGGCCGGCCGGGCAGCCCTCATCGGCGCAGGGCTACTACCACCAGGCGAGGCGGAAACGCTGCGCTGGGCACACTGGCCGACAAAACCACGAGCGCGGCGACGCCGCCCCTCCCAGCTACCACGGCACTGACACCCCACTCTCGCCCCCGCCCCGCCGACACCCGGCAGTCCGCCCGCACGCGGCCCTGCGCATGCTCCTAGTCACCGCGATTGGACGGCATCCCAGAGGGTGCGGGGAGCAGGATTCCAGCACCACGATCATCGCGGACCACCCCCGCGCGGGGGGGGGGGAGCAATCTGCCGGGCTCAAGGCGCCGTGGTGGCGGACGGGACCATCCCCGCGGGCGCGGGCAGCAGCCACGTGTAGGCGAACCGAATGAGCATCGGCAGGGGCCATCCCCGCTGGCGCGGGGAGCAGACGTGGTCGCGTTCGACCTCCGGCATGTAGACGGGGCCATCCCCGCGCGTGCGGGGAGCAGCGGCGCCTGGCTCTGGTGAAGTTCCCGTACAAGGGTCCATCCCCGCGTGTGCGGAGAGCAGTTCCGCACCCAGATCACCAAGTCGGTGCGCACGGGTCCATCCCCGCGTGTGCGGGGAGCAGGTGGAGATGACGAGCGCCGAGCGGCCGTTGATGGGAACATCCCCGCGGGTGCGGGGAACAGTCGACAATCGATCCCCAGTCGTACGGGCGCTCGGGAACATCCCCGCGCGTGCGGGGAGCAGGTGCTGCCAGCACTGCGTACTCGGCCGCGACCGGGGGCATCCCCGCGCGTGCGGGGAGCAGAGTGGACCGAACTGTCCTTCCCCGCACCGGACGGGGGCATCCCCGCGCGTGCGGGGAGCAGACCTTGTTGAAGGCCTCCTCGGCCAGCTCTGGGGGGGCATCCCCGCGCGTGCGGGGAGCAGACTTCGTGACCTGCATCGTCACACGCGCCCGGCGGGGTTCCGAGCCACTTTCACCAACTCCGGCATACACGACGTTCACGTCTGCCCAGTCCAGTTGGGCGCCCTGAAGCAGCCAGGGCAATAGGTGCTGGCGCCGCCGCTACGGGGGCCATCCCCGCGGGTGCGGGGAGCAGCGTGGAAGACGACCGAAGTAAGCGATGTCGCCGGGGCCATCCCCGCGCGTGCGTGGAGCAGTCGGCGGCAAGCTCGCGGTTCTTGGCGAGTTGGGGACCATCCCCGCGTGTGCGGGAAGCAGCCACCTCGCCATGCACCCTCGACGCGGGTCTCAGGACCATCCCCGCGTGTGCGGGGAGCAGATCGCCGAGCGTGAGGGTGTGGGCGGCGTGACGGGGCCATCCCCGCGCGTGCGGGGAGCAGGGCACTCCCAGGCCCCGCACTCTCCGCAGGTCGGGACCATCCCCGCGGGTGCGGGGAGCGGCGGGCGAAGAACGTGCCGCGCGTGCTGCTGTTGGGGCCATCCCTGCGGGTGCGGGGAGCGGGCGGCCACGCCCATCTCGCCCAGGTCGAGCGGGGCCGCCGCGTGTGGGGAGCAGAGGGAAGTCGTGTGGTCGGCTGCCGGGACCAGGAGCTATCCCTACCGGTGCGGGCGGCGGCGGCCAAGGAAAGGTAGCCAGCTATCCGAAGAAAGGCGGAGAGCTATCGTGGACGGCGCAATCGCTCAGATCCAGCGTGCGGGATGGAAGCGTTGCTATGAGACTCTGAGAGTTTCCCCAATCGGCCGCGAGCTGCCGGCCAAACGCTAACCCCACAACCACCCTGGCGCCGCTCTGTTTCAAAGCATATGCGGCGCTGGCCATTGTGCCGCCAGAGGTGAAGGTGTCATCTAAGAGTAAAACCCTCCTACCTTCGACAGATGCGTCAGACGCGAAGAGGTTTGGGTCGATCCGCCGCCTTCGGTCGGCAGCCTTAGTGGAGGAATTCTTTCGTAATATTTCGAAATCCCAATCACCGGACATGCCCTCGACGCTACCTATCACCATCTTCAGGTGATCTACTCCGCCACGCGCCGAGGCATGAGACGGTATGGCTATTCGGACATCAAAGGGTCCGCCATACGTCCTCGCCACACAATCACCATGTTGATGGATGAAGCTCCAGAGGAGCGAGCCGAGCGGAAGACGAAGCCACTCGGCGGCCGGATCATTCTTTGCTCGCCAAAGAATGCTCTCTAAGCCTTCATGTACCGAATAACACATGGGGACAAAGCCATCTAACACTAGCGAGTACGCCTTCTGGCAGTTGTAGCACCGCTCGAATGGTGTCCCCTGGGAACCTACCGGCGTTGGTGAGTGACATAAGGCGCATGTGCCAGCTTCGAAGGAGCGCACAGACGGCGCAACCTTCTGATCCTGGAGCCACTGAACCCACTGCCGCACGTCCCAGCCCCTGCCGTCCGGACGCGCAAAATGGCGATACAACCTTGCCCCCCTGCGTGACGCTCCAACCCCGGTACCAGGCTAAGCCCACGGTCCGCGACGGCGCAATTACCCCACGTCGAACAGCAGCTGCACTGTTGGATGATTGTTCTCCGCACTGACGGGAGCGTCCAGGAGATGGATCATTTGTTCGACATCTCTCGCCACAGTCGCCCGCCCAGCATCCACCATTTTGCGGGCCCACTCTTGTGTGTCCACGAGCGAGCGGAGCAGCAAAGCATGCCGGCCTTGTTCGGAGGCGATGCGAGCCTGCATCTTCGCCCCAGACGTTCCAGAAGCTTCGATGACGACGCTTCCTCGGCTGATTCCGGAAGTCACATGATTCCTGCGCGGGAAGGTGTCTCTACCTGGCGACCGAGACGGCCAGAATTGGGAGAGCACAACCCCGCAATCGGCGATCTCCTCTGCGAGGCTTACGTTCTCTCGCGGGTAGCACTTTGTGATCCCTGTTCCGATCACGGCGATCGTGCGATGTTCGAAATGCAGCGCCGTGGAATGTGCGGCTGTATCTACACCACGAGCTAGCCCTGAGGAGATCACGAAACCGGCATCACCAAGTTCGCGTGCTACCCGGCGCGCTCGGGCGAGGCCAATCTCTGTCGCATTACGCGTACCTACCACGGCCACAGCGCGCGCGTCGGCTTCCTGGTCAAGATTCCCCCGATAGAAAAGGAACGGGGGGAGATCATCTACACCGCGGAGATTTTGAGGGTATCCATCGTCCAGTACTGTGACCAGTCTTGCGCCAACCTTCTCGGCCAGTCGCAGTTCTTCATCTACGCGAGAGAAACGGTCATTAAGCGGTGACCGTAGGCCGTCCCTTAGGACCGCAAGGGACCTCTTGGATGCCGACGATTCTTCAGGGATGAAGCCATCACACAAGTCATCGAGATGCCCGCGCAGCGCGCAGCGCGCCAGCAGTGACCAATCAACACTCTTACCCTCCACACGAATCGAGCAAAGGGCTAACAGCCGCATCTGGGCTTCACTGATCATCTTTGACTCCTTCTACTCAAAGATCACTGTTCGAAGGATTGCCGACACATTCGAAGGTCTCGCTGACACGTTAGGTGTCATTGAAAGTCTAGAGGCCATATGCGATCTGTAGCTACACGGATACGTCTATACAGTGCATCAATCTGGAGGCCCCCACCTGACCTGCACTCCTGGGACGGAAATCCGTGACCGTCATGGCGCAGGCCGGCGGACAGCTGGCTCGCGCCCCAGTACGAACAGCCAGCTGTCCGCCGGCAGTTGCATAGAGGGGCTGGAGCCGACCTATCCGCAGCAGCCCTCGTCACGCTGGGAGAGCTGCTGCTTCCAGGGGCCATCCCCGCGGGTGCGGGGAGCAGATCTTCTCGCCGTCGTCGACGAAATCGCGCTCGGGACCATCCCCGCGGGTGCGGGGAGCAGTGCCGGATCATGAGGGATTTGCCGCCACCGGTGGGACCATCCCCGCGGGTGCGGGGAGCAGCGCTTCGCTCCAACCCCTTGGGAATACTGGCCTGGACCATCCCCGCGGGTGCGGGGAGCAGAGACCCGGGACCTGGTTGGCACAAAGGGAATTGGGACCATCCCCGCGGGTGCGGGGAGCAGCGCAGGTCAGATGGGGTGCTACCTGGTTGGAAGGGACCATCCCCGCGGGTGCGGGGAGCAGCCCCGTCAGACTTTGTCGCCGATGTGGACCTTGGGACCATCCCCGCGGGTGCGGGGAGCAGGCCATGCCCGACCCGCAGAGCCGCAGTTTTCCGGGACCATCCCCGCGGGTGCGGGGAGCAGCCGCCGTACGCAGTCGGTCAGACCAGCTGAGCGGGACCATCCCCGCGGGTGCGGGGAGCAGAACCGCACCACCGTTGACGAGCGGGAAGCCGAGGGACCATCCCCGCGGGTGCGGGGAGCAGCGAGGTGCTTGGTGGCTTCGCCCAGCATGTGGGGGACCATCCCCGCGGGTGCGGGGAGCAGCGCGTCCGTGATGACCTTCCGCGCCACCCCGAGGGACCATCCCCGCGGGTGCGGGGAGCAGAAGGACTAGTGGAGGGGCGCAGGAGAGCCGGAGGGACCATCCCCGCGGGTGCGGGGAGCAGTCGAGGGCGGCGGCGGTCAACGTGGGCATGCTGGGACCATCCCCGCGGGTGCGGGGAGCAGCCTTCGTGACCTGCATCGTTACACGCGAACGACACGGATTTGAACCACTTTCATCGAACCCGACATTAACGACATTCATGTCTGCCTATCCCGGTTGAGCGCCATGAAACAACGCCAGGCTCCACGCCGCAAAGATGCTGCCCCGCACGTGCGAGGAGCAATTAATCCCATTCCATGTCGCCCAGGTCGAGCCAAGGTGCAACCACGAGTACGGGGGAGCCTTCTTGACCCTTCAGAGCGGAAGTGGTTGCGGCTCTTTCATTGACCTGGCTAGGCCGTCCGTAGCTGTCGGAGCAGTGACGGTTCGAGCTGCCGCGGGCCGGTGCTGACACTGCTACGCGAGCGCCGAGACCGGTTCTTTGGGCCCTGCTCATAGGGGACCGGCTTCGAGGTCCGCTTACCACGCTCGCCGGTGCGGGGCCCTCTGTGGCTGGTGGTCACCAGTCGGTGAGGTCGACCACGCGTGAACAGTGCGGGTCGTCGGTGTCGGTCGTTGTGAGCCGCTGTTCATCGAGCAGTGATGTCAGTGCCGCCAGCAGCGCTGTGAGGGCGCCACCGGGGCGTACGTCGGCGGCCGTGATCCCGGGCAGAGCCTCCTCCTCGCTGTCGACGTAGAGGCGGAGCCTGTCTGGGTCCAGGAACAGGAAGCCGCACAGGCGTGCCTGTGGGCTTTCTTCGGTGGAGGGGGAGGTCAGGCAGCGCAGGAGCGTGAGGGTCCAGTCGTCGTTGGTGAAGGGGGCTGGAGTCACGGTCGTGGGGTCCACGGTGAACAGAGTCATTCCCATGACGGTGCTGACCTTGCTGCGGGGGTAGATGTGGGTGCCCGTGTGGACAGTGCGCACGAGGGCTGCGACGTCGTGCGGAGTGCGCAGTTCGTCGCCCGTGCGCAGGGGGATCTCGTAGGCGGTGAGCTGGTCGGGGGCGTACTCGTCCTTGTCGCCGAGGACCACGCGCACGGCGTTCGTCGGGTGGGGAGCGGGGAGGACGCCTCGTACGTGTTGGTCGTCGATGAGAGGTGCGTAAACGTGGTGGAGCAGCAGGCCCGTGATGTCGGCCTGCTGCTCCACGATCTCTTCGTACTCGCATGTCACTGGTTTACCCAATTCGGGCACTTCTGCAGCCCTTGCAGTATGCGGTGATCACGCCGATCGTATTGCCCTTCCCGGCGTCGTAACGCCCGTCGTCCGTCTTCCGCGCGTACCGGGCCTTGACGACGATCTTCACGGATCCGTACTGGCGGTTCGTGGCGACGCCCCAGTACTGAAGGTTGGCCCCGCTCTTCTTGTCGACCGGGCCTCCCATGGGGATGTTCAGGATGTTGCAGTTGCGGATGTTGTGCCGGCCGGTGAAGTGATTCCAGCCCAGTTCAGCGCCCGCTGCACTGCTGCCAGCAGCGCTACCCGTAATAACTCGACGTCGACGCCCGCTCCTTGGCCCACAACGGGCTGCGCGCATCGCCGGGAGGAGCCGGAACCGGCCCACCTGGCGGCTGTGACCGCCTCCGCATCGTCACCTGGGGCGCGGCCCCGGTCTGGTGAAGGGTCCGCGCCCACACAGTCCGACGTTCCGCCACCGGACTCACCCTGCCGCTACCCACGAAGCGTGTGATCGAGGTCGTCGGGTTCATCGACGAGACCGACGTCGACCCGCTGCTGTACGCCCGCCCGTACTGGGTGGGCGCCCACGGCCCCGGAGCCCAGAAGCCGTACGCGCTCCTCGTCGAAGCCCTGGCCCGGTCCGGCCGGCTCGCGGTCTGCAAGGTGGCCCTCCGGTCGCGGGAGAGGCTGGCCGTCCTGCGGCCGCGGAACGGCATCCTGGTGCTGCACACCCTGCACTGGCCCGAGGAAATCCGTGACCCTGGTGACCTGTCCAGCCCGGCCCCGACCACCACCCAGGAGCTGGACCTCGCCGAGCTGCTGATGACCGAGCTGCACGACGACTACGCCCAGGCGCTGAACCTCCTCGTGGACACCCTCGCCGCTGGCGGACCGGCGGCGCCCCCGATTGAGCCGCAGCCGCCGGTCGACCTGATGGCCGCGCTGGAGGAATCCGTGCGCGACGCCCAGCGCGCTCGTAATGGGGGACATATTTAACAGAGTTGCCCGCGAGGCGCTTGTTCGTCTCCTGCTGTCTGGCGGAGGCTAACCTCTGCTGTCTCGGGCCTGGCGGTCCAGGAACTCGAGCAGCCGAGATTCCGAACGTGCAAGCCGTTCCTGTTGCTCACGGGGAAGCGAAGCGAGGGCGTCGACGAGGACTCGTCTCCGGGGCACGTGCACCATGTTGCCGGAGTAGATCCGGCAACCGGAACACCAGGCGAGTCCGACGCACCGCTCGAACATGGCGGACTCAGGCGGATGGAAGCGGTACTGATACGAGCGGACGGGCGTTCCGCAGGCGGCGCAGATCCGACGATCCCCGTCAGAGACCATGTCCCAGGCTCCGACCTTGCGCCAGTGCTGCCGGCCGGCCGGTGCTCTTCAAGTCGTCATGCTGAGCATTCTCCCACGGACCAACCGCACGACCTCATCGCCCATTGAGCGGTGTGCATCGTGAAGGTGCTGGTCACGGGTCTGGCGTGAGTTGTCTTCGGCGTACTCGTGCTGGTCGTGGGCGGCAGTCTGAGGTGTAGATCGTCTGGCAGGTACGGGTTTTGCGATTTCTCGCCCGCCGTCTCGGGTTGCGCTCGTACGCTCCGGCGCATGGTGGACCCCGAGGTGCATGAGCGGATCACCGCGCGCCGCGCGGAACGGGGGCACCGAAGCTGCTGGGCTATTGCGGGAGCAGAAGCTCTTGGTCGGGCCGCTGCGGGAGCAGCGGCCGGCCCGGTTAATCGGTTGCGGACCTTCGGGATGGAGTGTCTGATCCCGGCTATGACGATTGTGCTGGGTACGCCGACTGTCGACGGGGTACGCGAGGCCATGGCCGCGCTGCGGGAGTGGCAGTACGACGAAGCGCCGGTGCAGTTGCATTCCGGGGACATTGGCTGGAACTACCGGTTCGGAACGGCCGAGACGGCCGCGGTGGTCCGGACCTGGAGTCGGGACGGGCGGATTCTCGCGGTCGGGATGCTCGACTCGCCGACGCTGGTGCGGATGACGGTCGCTCCGGACGCTTTCCAGGATGAGGACTTGGCGCGGCGGCTCGTCGAGGACTTCTCGCTGCCTGAGCGCGGCGTGCTGCCGGAAGGAATGGTGTCCATCGAGGCCCCGCTGGGCCTGCTGCTCCACGACCTGCTGAGCAAGGAGGGCTGGGGCGTCGACGAGCCGTGGACGCCGCTCTTCCGCGACCTCACCGAGCCGGTGGAGGACCCCGGCGTGCGGGTCAAGTCGATCGGCCCGGAGCAGGCGCAGGGCTTCGCAGACGTCCTGCGGTCGGCGTTCAACACCTCGCGGCCTACGCGCGAGTACTGTGACAAATCCGTTGCCGATCACTCCATGAGCGAAGCGCTGACCTGGGGATCTAGTGATCATTTCCGGATTTTTGGCCGTGGCGTGGCGCGGCTCTG
>NZ_JOHB01000062.1:0-13844 GCF_000719605.1 Streptomyces sp. NRRL S-1813 | reverse complement strand
ATGATACGGCGACCACCGAGATCTACACCTAAGCCTTCGTCGGCAGCGTCAGATGTGTATAAGAGACAGGCCGTGGTGGGGGTGTCCGACGGGGATGGGGCGGGGGTGTCTGAGGCGGCGGGGCGGGCGCTGCGGTGGGAGTGCCGGGAGGTGGTGGGGTGGCGCTGCGGTGGGAGTGGCTGAAGGCGGCGGGGCGGGCGCTGGGGTGGACGGCGGGCCTTGGGGGCCGTGATGGGCCTCTGGGGGCTCCCTCGGGGCCTTGACGGCCCCGGGGCGCGCTCATTGAGCAAGCAGGCGCCGGGTGCCGCTTCCGCGGCCCTGGGGGCGGTTCAACGTCCCCAGGTGGTTCAACGCCCCTGGGCGGGGCTGGAACTCGTCCCGTCATGCGGCCGGTGTCGTCCTTGCGTGCCGCTCAACGCCTATGGGAGCGGCCCCCGAACCCGCCCCGTCACGTGGGCCGGCACGTGGCCCGACGGCGTCCCTGGGCGTCGCGTGACGGGCCCTGGCGCCTCTGAAGCACCCCGGGGGGAGCAGGCCGGGCCCTCAACCCCCGTGCGCGTTCAGCTCCTCGGCGGCCTCGGTGAGGTCCTTGGCGGTGTCGATGGCGCGCCAGTAGGAGCCCTGGGGGAGCGGGAAACCGGCCAGCCGGCGTTCACGGGCGAGGCGCGGGAAGGTCGTGCGCTCATGGTCGCCGCGGGCGGGGAGCAGCTCTGTGAAGGCGGCGGAGAAGACGTAGACGCCGGCGTTGATGAGGTACGGCGAGGGCGGCGACTCGATGAAGTCCAGAACATGTCCGAACGCGTCGGTCTCCACGGCGCCCCAGGGGATGCGGGGGCGGGCCAGCGCGAGGGTGGCCTCGGCGTCGCGCTCGTGGTGGAAGGCGGCCATCTCACGGAGCGGGAAGCGGGTCCAGATGTCGCCGTTGGTGGCGTACCAGGGCTCGTGCGGGCGGGGGAGGGAGCCGGCCGCGTACTTGAGTCCGCCGCCGCGGCCCAGTGGCTCGGTCTCGACAACGGTCGTGACGCGCAACGGCAGTTGAGCCCGCTCCAGCCAGTCCTGGAGTACCCCGGCGAGATGCCCGCAGGAGATGACGGCGTCCGTGACGCCCTCCTCGGCCAGCCAGTTCAGCTGATGGCCGATGATCGGGGTCCCGGTGCCGGGAATCTCGACCATCGGCTTGGGGCGGTCGTCGGTGTACGGGCGGAGACGTGAGCCCTGGCCGCCGGCCAGGACCACGGCCTGCGTGGGGTACTGATGCTGGGCACCTGTCATGGTTCGCACCCTATGCGGTGCGAGCGGGGGTCACTGGGCGGCGGCGACGCCGGTGGCGAAGGAGGTGTCGCAGACCGGGCGGGAGAAGGCCTGGGCGCGGTGTGCGGCACCGTACTTGGTGACCGCGGCACGGCCGAGGTCACGGGCGATGGAGACGCAGTGCTTGGCCAGTGAGGGCCGCTTGGTGGTCGCCTCCTGGAGGTGGGTCAGGGCGACGCCGGGGTCCTTCTCCTGGAGTTCGACCAGGAGGCGCTTGCGCAGGGCCTCCTCGGGGGCGAGGCGCCCGGCCTTGGTGGAGATCTTTCCGGAGGATGCGGTCAGCACCTGGGAGTCGGTGGCCGTCGATGCCCACGGGACGCGGGTGACCGCGAGGGTCCCGGACAGCACGAGGACGACGGGAAGGACGAGGGCGAGAGTTCTGCCGATGCGGCGGGCTGCGGAGTTCACGGTCGAGATGGTAGCGAGGAGTGATGATTTGGCGACATTTGGTCACCTTATCGAGGGACGGAATGGCTCGTCGGTGCGGTTTCGATGTTGACGCACTGGTACGAAAAGTGCGGTTATGTCCCCATGATGGCGTTACGGCGCGGCCGACAACGCAGCGGCGGCGGTACCGGGTACTACCCGCTACCGCCGCCGCTCTCACGCGTCGCTCTCACGCGCCGCTCATCCCGTATCAGTCGGTGAGGCGCTCTCCGGACGACGTCGAGAAGACATGCGTCTCGCCCGCCCGCGGCACGACGTGCAGCCGGGTGCCCTTGGCCGGGACCTGGCGGCCGTTGACCCGTACGACGAGGTCCTTGACCTCGCCGCCGACCTCCGCGGTGCCGTACACATAGCCGTCGGCGCCGAGTTCCTCGACGACGTTGACCGTGACGGCCAGACCGGCCGGTGCGTCGGCGGACTCCTTGGACAGCGACTTCGCGGCGGCGCCGTTCTGCTCGACGATCTCGAAGTGCTCGGGGCGGACTCCGACCGTCACCGTCCGGTCGCCCTTGTCGGCGGCCGTGGACAGCGCCTCACGGTTGACGGGGACGACGCTGTTGCCGAACTTCACACCGCCGTCGGTGATCGGCACCTCGACGAGGTTCATTGCGGGCGAGCCGATGAAGCCCGCCACGAACAGGTTCGCCGGCCGGTCGTACATGTTCCGCGGTGAGTCGATCTGCTGGAGCAGGCCGTCCTTGAGCACGGCGACCCGGTCGCCCATCGTCATGGCCTCGACCTGGTCGTGCGTGACGTACACCGTCGTGATGCCGAGCCGGCGCTGAAGCCCCGCGATCTGCGTACGGGTCTGGACGCGCAGCTTGGCGTCCAGGTTGGACAGCGGCTCGTCCATGAGGAAGACCTGCGGCTCCCGGACGATCGCCCGGCCCATCGCGACCCGCTGCCGCTGGCCACCGGACAGCGCCTTGGGCTTGCGCCCCAGGTACTCGGTCAGGTCCAGGATCTTGGCCGCGTCCTCGACCTTCTGCCGGATCTCGGCCTTCGGCACACCAGCGATCTTTAGCGCGAAGCCCATGTTGTCGGCGACCGTCATGTGCGGGTAGAGCGCGTAGTTCTGGAACACCATGGCGATGTCCCGGTCCTTCGGCGGAAGGTGGGTGACATCGCGGTCCCCGATGCGGATGGCGCCCCCGTCGACGTCCTCCAGCCCCGCGAGCATCCGCAGCGAGGTGGACTTGCCGCATCCGGAGGGGCCGACCAGGACGAGGAACTCGCCGTCCTCGATGGCGATGTCCAGCTTGTCGACGGCGGGCTTGTCGGAACCCGGGTAGATACGGGTTGCCTGGTCATACGTGACCGTAGCCATGGTGAATCCCTTCACCGGCAGGAACGTGCCGGACGATCCGAGTAAAAGGAGTGGTGTAATCCACTGATATGGACTCTCCGTGACGCTACCTGCGGCGGCCCCCGGTGTCAGTAGCCCGGCAGTCACGAATTGGGAACCGGCATCCGGCGCGCCTGGGTACACTGCTTCACGCACGCCTCCTTAGCTCAGCTGGCCAGAGCACCGCTCTTGTAAAGCGAAGGTCGTCGGTTCGAATCCGACAGGGGGCTCTGAGCTTGAACAGGGAGGAAGCCCCGGGCCGGTGATGGCCTGGGGCTTCTGACATCTACGGTTGACATCAACGGGGACGGTCAGCCGGGGTCAGGCACGATCGAGCCGCCGCTTCAGGAGCCGGTCCATGTGGTTGATCGCTTCCCGTTGGGTGTCCTGGGCGACGTGGGTGTAGACGTCCATGGTCATGCTGATCTGGCTGTGGCCGAGGATCTCCATCAGCACACGAGGGGCGACGCCGGCCGCGGTGAGCAGGGTGGCGCAGCCGTGCCGGGCGTCGTGGAGGCGGATCGGGCGGAGGCCGGCGGAGGCGGTGAGCCGGGCGAAGGAGCGGTTCATGTTGCGCGGCTCGATCGGGAGGCCGGAGCGGGTGGTGAAGACGAGCCCGGCAGGGTCGAGCTTGACACCCCGCTTTGCCGCGGCGTCCATCTGCCGGAGCCTTTGCCAACGGAGAGCGGCGAGGCAGATCAGGGGCAGCGGCACGGGGCGGATCTTCCCGGTCTTGGTGGTGTCCTGATACAGCTCGCCGCCGATGCGTTGCATCTGGTTGCTGACGCGGATGACACGGTCGTCCAGGTCCACGTCCGACCACCGCAGCCCCAGAACCTCACCACGACGGAGACCCATGGCGATAGCGAGGACGAAGGCCGCGTAGAGCGGATCGCGCCGGGCTTCTTCCAGGAACCTCAGGGTCTCGTCCAGCGTCCACGGCGTCGTCTCGCGGCTGACGACCTTGGGAGCCTCTACGAGCGATGCGACATTGCGCGTGACCAACTCCTCCCGGGTAGCCGCTGTGAGGGCGGTACGGAGCACGCGGTGGGCTTCCTTGGCTGTAGCCGGAGAGGACTTGCGGGCGACCTCTGACAGGAACACCCGGACGTGGCGCGGCCCCAGTGTCTCCAGTCGTTTCGTGCCGATCAGGGGAACGAGGTAGAGCCGTACGTGCATGGAGTACTTGCCGTACGTGGTCCGCTTGCGGTTCGGCTTGATGATGTTGTCCAGCCAGTACGGCAGCCACTCGGCGAGTTTGGCCGAGCGGGTGGGGACGGGGACGCCGCTGTCGACCTTGGCGAGGAGTTCGCGGCGCTTGGCGTCGCACTCGGCCCAGGTCTTGCCGTAGGCGAATTTCCGGGCGCGGGTGCCGTCGGGCTGGAGGACGTAGACCGCGCACTGGTAGCGGCCGTCTTTGCGCTTGGTGATGGTGCCGGCGCCGTTCGGGTTGCGCTTGCGCTGCTGTGACATCAGGCGGCCTCCTCCATCCGGTCGCGGATGTAGTCGTTCAGGGCGTTCTCGGGGATGCGGCGGCAGCGGCCCTCGGTGATCGAGACGAGGCGCTTGGAGCGGATCAGGTCGTAGACCTTGGAGCGGCCGAACTTGAGCTGTGCCATGACCTCGGGCACGGTCAGCAGCTGGCCGGTGGCGGTAGTCATGTCCAGTCGTCTCCTTCTGCGGCTTGGAGTTCGGCGCGGGCTTGGCGGGCGGTGTCGCGGTTGGTCTGGATGTCGCGGGCGATGGTGGAGGCGAGTGCGGCTTCGCCGGGGGTATGGCCGTGGCCGGCGTACTGCCAGTCGGTCAGGACGAGGACGGTGTCCGGCTGCGTGGGTTCGAGGCCAAGGGCTTCTCGTTCCTGGGCGGCACGGAAGTCGGCACGGGCTGAGCGCAGTTCGCCGAGGGTGGTCGAGTAGCGGCGGGACTTGGAGGAGAAGTGGCCGCGGAACCCGAGCATGTGCGCTCAGGCCCAGAGGCGGCGGTCCGGGTAGAGCGGGTCGAGGCACTTGCACGCGGTGATCAGTTGGCGGGTGTGTGCGGGGACCTGGTGGCGGTCCAGTTCGGTGAGTTCGCCGATGCGCCGGTCGATAGTGCCGGTGGTCTCGGCGGCCTTGGTCGCGTACTTCGCCACGTAGGAGGCCACGGCCTGTTCGGTGATGTCGGAGCCGTCGCCGAACGCCTTGACCGGTCGCACGTCCAGCTGAGTGCCCCAGCGGAAGGTCCGGGTGGGCTGGTCTCCGGCAGCCGGGGCCGTGACTGAGGTGCAGGGGTGCGCGGCGGCGGCGTAGATCGCGTCGGTCAGGAGGTTGGCGCTGGCCCAGGATGGCGGCGGTGTTCCGGGGCCGTCCGGTCCGTCGATGCGGATCACGGCATGGAAGTGGAGGGCTCCGCGCTTCTGGAACTCGGGGACCTTGCCGAAGGAGAGGCGGGCCGATTCCTTGAGGCCGCGTTGGGTGAGGCCGGCCCGGGCGGCCAATTCGCGGCGGAGTCGGGTGGTGAAGCGTTGCCAGAGGTCGCCTGCGTGGTTGTTGAACAGGACGGCGGCGGCGTAGTCGTACGTCTCGGGGGCCAGGGCGGTGCCGAGCGCCGGATCGTCTGTGCGGTGCTGTGTGCCGCAGCGGCAGGCGCCTCGGTCGGGCCGGTTGTGGACTGGGCCGAAGGATGGCGCTGTGAGGGTGGTGAAGACGCGGGGGTGGTCTCGGACGGTGGCGGGGATGTCGCGGCGGTCGTCTCCGGCCAGTCCGGAGCGGATGAGGTGGTAGGTGTCCCCGGCGTACGTCCACGCGCAGGCGGGGCAGCGGGAGGCGCGGCGGTTGCCGCAGGCGAGGCGGAGTCGGCCGCCGGGTTCGGACGCGGTCGAGTAGTGGTGCAGGGTCTCGCCAGACGTGCGGTCCTTGGCGAGGGTCCAGCCGGTGAGGTGGATCGGGTCGGAGCAGCCGCCGGTGCGGTGAGCGCTCAGCGACAGGCATCGTGCGGGAGGCGGTGGCAGCCCCCAGCGTCGGGTTCTCGCAGCTCACAGGGTGCCCTTGCGTAGACGATCCGTGATTCCGAGCTCAGGTGTCGGAGGGGGTCGTATGCTCCCGCCATGGATGGGGTGGATATCGCGGCAGCTGCCGCAGGCGGCGCCGCTTGGTCGTTTCTGATCGCGGGCGAGGAACGGCAGTTTCAGGGGAACGCTGGCTATGAGGATGTGGTGGAGGAGTCCTACAGCTACGACTCAACCGTGGGCAACTACCGCCGGGTTGCAGTGGGTGACCTGGTGGTAGTGCGGAACAGCCGTGAAGCTTTGGGCGTCGGCTACGTGGAGGAGCTGGAGGTGCTACCCGACCAACAGAAGCTCCGTAGCCGATGCCTTTACTGCGGAAGCACGGGCTTCAAGGAGCGGACTACAGAGCAGCCCCGTTTCCGATGCAGTCCCTGTGGCAACGCATTCGACACGCCGAAGGTGGAGACGATACGAGTCACCGCCTACCGGGCTCACTACGGAGGCACCTGGCAACCCCTTGAAGGCTGCCTGGATAAGGCGCAACTGGCCGGACTCAGTCTCAGTAAGTCCGACCAGCAGTCAATCAAGGCCATGGACCGTGTACGGACTCTCGACGCTGTGACCGCCCGAGGCGTACGTTTTCCACACCAAGGGAGCGTATCGGGCACCTCCCGCCAACATCCGTTAGAGCTGCCGGGAGGCCGACGACGGACAACAGCGGCGGTTCGACGTGGGCAGAACGCTTTCCGCAACGCCCTGGTCGCTCGATACGGGTTGATCTGTGCTGTGACAGGTTCGGCGCCGGCGGAGGTACTCGAGGCAGCTCACCTGCGGCCGTTCGCTACGACGGAGCGGCACCGGGTCGAGGAGGGACTCTTGCTGCGCGCGGACGTCCATCGCCTCTTCGACAGCGGACTGTTGACCATCTCCCCTGGGCTCTTGGTCCGCGTTGCACCGAGTCTCCTCGGGTACAGCGCATACAGTGCGTTGGAAGGCAACTCTCTGCACGTTCCGGAAGATCACGCACTGGACATCGACGTGGTCAAGGAACACTTTGCGGTGACCACCGCTACGTGGTAACTGAGGGTCGGAGAAGAGCATTCCCGTGAAGGTGCAGCCGTCGGTGGTCTGTAAGTCACCGCACAGCTCCTTGCATCGCTGAGGCCCCGCGGCAGAATCCGCCACCAGGCGATAGCAGCAGGTCGAGCCGGTCACCAAGTCTAGGCGCCTGCCCCCTTCTTAGCCTGGGCCTGTGGGGGCGTCCGTAGGTCCACTTCGACGACGAAGGGGCGCCGCTGATCGTAGTCTCAGCCCATGCGTAGCGACCGTGACCAAGTCACCGAAGAGATCATCAGTGGGCTCGATGCCCTCTCGATGCGGCAGCTTGAGACCGTGGCATCAATGGTCAAGAGCCTTCACATTCCTGTCCAGTTCATCTCGGGCACTGGCGCCGGCATCGTAGATGCATCGTTCGCCGAAGAAATGTCCAACCTCCTGAGCCTGCATCACTCGAATCACGAGGCGCCGCTCAATAAGAAGCCCTTTGAGTACGCGATGAAGCGATGTCTCATCGCTCAAGGGCACGAGGAGGCTGACCTCAACCCGGCACCGGGCGAGTCCGCCTACGACGTGTTCGGCAACGACGAGCGATGGTCACTGAAGACGGAAGCTGCTAAGGGGCTCAGCCCTTCTCAAGTGAAGATCGAGAAATTCTCCGAGGCTCGCTGGGTCAGAGAGGCGACCACGGCCGACGTATGTGCCGCCGAGGTTCGTGAACGTCTCCCCCGGCACATGGATGGGTACGACCGAATCTTGATACTGCGCGCGGAAACGCGATCAGACAGCTTCGTTTATACCCTGGAGGAGGTGCCCAAAAAGATCCTGCTCGATTGCTTCACCTCGGCTACTCCTGAGATGTTCGCCAAGAAGGATCGAGGAGGAAAGTCGGGAATTAGCTTTGGCGCGGATTTTCTTCACCCAACCAATGGAGACAAGGCGTTCCGGATACTCTTGGACTCCAGCGTGGAAAAGGTTCGACTCTGGTATCAGGCGAAGTACTGCATTCGTCACGGCTCATGGGTTGTGTCAAAGCCGGATACCGACGAGCTGACGCTCTTTACACCAGCGTGAGCTGAGCTGCTTCCGTAGCAACGAAATCATCCACGTGCAGCGAAGTATTCGGTAGAACCGCCTGCTCCAGATCTGGTTTCTCGCCGGTCAGAATCCACTGCGCAACCCAGGCAAGCTGGTAAGAAACCAGAGGGGGAACCGCATCGCCGATCTGGCGATACAAGTTCTTACGACTACTGCCGACGAATCGGTAGTCCGATGGGAACCCCTGCAAGATGCCAAGCTCACGCACCGTGCACTGGCGATCCTGCTCAGGATGGGAGTACCGCCCGTTCCCGACATGCGAGCATTCGCGCTTAATGGTGGGAGCGGGCTTGCCCCAAGCCATGCGACCGTAGACGTCGCTGTAGGAATTCAGGCGACCCCGCTCAACTGCCTTCCACATGGAAGGGATCAGGTACTTCTCCGTGTCTGGGCGCCCCAGGAGGTCGGGCCAGCTACCTCCGTCGTGAGGCATCGCCGCGATCCTTTCGAGCGACTCACCCTTAAGTAGACTACTCGTGTGATTGGGGTCGTCCGGGTGAGTCGCACCTGCGGCGACCTTGGGTAGGTCCGCGATAGCCCGGCGCACTGTAAGGGCCTCCGGCCTTACTTCGTACCCACGCCAGAGATCTTCCAGTGTGTAGAGCGGAAGGTCAGAAGCCACCGCGATAACGAGAGCTCGATCCCTCTGTTGCGGCAACCCGAAGCGCGACAGGGCATGGGATGAAGCGTGAACTTTATAGCCCATGCCCTGAAGGTTATCCCGAAGGGCAGTGAAGTGATGGCGGAAATTGCCGTTGAGCAATTGAGGGACGTTCTCCATCATGAAAACCCGAGGTTTCATCCGCGCCACGTGATCCGCGACCCGGGCAACAAGAGAGTTCCGAGGATCGTCCTCTGCCCAGTTCTTCGAAATAGCCCGAGAGAAGCCGGTGCAAGGAGGGCAGGCCAAGAGAACTTCGAGATCATCTACGTTCGCCGGCAGGCTTTCCGCCAACTCGTCTGCCGAAATCGCCGAAAGATCGACGGACAGCGGATCCACCCCGAGGTTGGCCGCGTAGGTGTCATTGCACCCGATCGCACCGTGGCCCGTGCTGGGCTTCCCGACTTCAACGTCTGCGGCGCCGACGAGCTTGAACGCAGGGTGCGCGTGGTAACCGCAGCTCATGCCTCCACCGCCGGAAAAAAGATCCACAACGCGGCTCACCTGAAGGCCCACCGGCACTCTCCTCGCACTCACTCCTCGACACCTTCCTTGAACCTCGATGAGGGTACGCGACACCAAGAACTCAAGTCAAGTCAAGTCAAGGAGGTAGGCGACGCCTTGGTCCAGTCGCCTGGTAGCTTCAGGTGGGTGAATGGGGTGGAAGCGCTAGGGTTGCGGCTGGCCGAGGTCAGGCGAGAGATCGCGGCCACCTCCGAGCAGCTCCAACGACTGCGAGACGAAGAGTACGGTTTGTCCCTGTCTTTGGCTCGTATGACGGGCGGTTCTAGTCCGAGAACGCCGAACGTCGAGTCAGTCCAGGCAGCTCCTGCCGGGCGTAGGGCTCGCATCACACCTGCCGTACGCGCCATCCTCGCCGAAGCGCCTTGTCCTCTCACTCGAACCGAGATCGTCGGCAGACTCGCAGAAGACGGGACCTCCACTTCGCCGGATGCTGTGAGCGCGAGCCTCTCCTACCTCCGGAAGCAGGGCGTAGCTGGCAACGCAGGCGGACGCTGGTATCTGTCCCACCAGTCGGCGGTCTTTCCGGATGCGCAGACCGGTTCGGCCTGATGCCGGAAGGATCCGAGGGTCGATGATCCGTCCTCTCGCTCGGCAGGAGTTCCGTCTCGGAGTCCTCCTTCCGCTGGCTCCGACGACGATGGCTAGGAAGCCCCCTGTGCCACGGCCCATTTGCGGCTTGAAGCCCTAGCAACGGGGCCCCTTAGTCATCTGGCCAGCGTAAATAGGCCCACTCGAACAGCAGGGGGCCCCAGGCTCAATCTGGGGCTCCCCTGCACGTGTCGCGTTAGCCGAACGCCGCCGCCGGCAGCTGAGGGCCCTCGTCACTTCCTTCTTAAGCCGGAGGATCTGCTAGCGGCAGGCGGTGACCGCGGCTGATTGCTACACGAAGCACGTCACGCAGGGCTCCAGTCATGTCCATCGCCAGGATCCGCAGCTCGCTCGGTGCTGTCTCCTCGTCGCCGAGTGCTTCGAGCGCGTGCCCCAGGAGTTCCGCTGCCGATTCCAGCTGCACCGCTTCGGTGCTGTCAGCCAAGCGGGACAGTAAGCTGCTGCCCTCAGTGCTCAAATAACAGGGGTTGCCCTCGGGTCCTGACCACGGGAGGAGCCGCAGCTCGTGGTGGGTCGTCATCCTCCGCTTGTCCTCTCGTCGGTCATGTGGTGGGTGGTGAAGAGGCCCTCGGCTCGGTCCCCGGGGAGCACCAGAAGCGCCGCCTCGACCACGCGTCCCGTGCGGTCGGACATAGTGCGTGTGATCGCGAGCTGCCAGGGCCGAGCTAATGCGAAGGACTGCCGCTTCCTCTGGCGTCGGAGGGCGAGCGCTGACTCGTTCTCGAACCTCGGCCAAGGGCGGGCGGAGCTCTGCCAACTTCGCCTCAACGCTCTGGCAGCAGGGCGATTCGGTGGGAACGCCGGTTGGAGAAAGGTCGCAAGGCATGTAGATACGAGCGAGGCTGTGGGGTGACTCCTCCTCATGGCTGAGGCAGAGGAATTCCGTGAGCGAGCTGCCTTCCGACACCCCTAGCAGGCCGATCAGTTGCCCGTGCGCCTGGAGGTTGGTGATGCGGACGCTGACACGTAACCCTGACCGCGACGCGGACTCCGTCCTGAGCACTTGACCACCGCCCACGTACGTGATTCTGCGGCGGTAGCGGACGAAGTTTCCCTTGCCGTGGATCTTCTCGACGAGCCCTTCACCCTGGAGAACCGCAAGGGCACTCCTCAGCGTCGGCGTGCTGACCGCGTAGCGGGAGGCGAGCTGCGCCTCGGAGGGGAGACGTTCGCCAGCCTTGATCCGGCCGGTCGAGATCTTGTCCCGGATGTCGTTGGCGATGACGTGGCGACGAGAGGGCACGGGCTGCATCACCACCTTCTCAGCGTCCGCAGGGCTACGAGCCGAGTGCGCGAGTGCATGGTGAGCAACTCGCCCGACTCGAATCGCAGGCGCTTCGCTCCGCCAGAAAGCTGGAGGAGGTCGGTCACGCGACACGGTTGACCGCCGATCTGGATGACGTCGCCGCGTTGCACGCTCGCCGAGGTGATCTCGACAGGGCCGGCCATTGCACCGCCCGGTGCCCAGCCGTTCACTGGGGCGCCTCCGTCCGGCTATTACGGTCGCCGGCCACCGCGTGGCAGGCGCAGCTGCACGCCTCGTAGAACACGGGGACGCCGATCGGAGCGGCAGCTGGGGAAGACTGCGCGCACTCGCAGTGCGTACCGATTCGGCAGGAACTCGACTGGTAGGGGACGGCATTGGCGTATGCCGCGCGAAGCTGTTGACGGTGAGGCATCAGAGGGCGAGCTCAAGCGGTCAGTGCATCAACGCTGTTCAGGAGGTCAGCGTAGACCTCTGCCGGAGTGCGGTAGCCATGGGTCTTGCGCGGACGGTGGTTGAGCTCGTGGGCGATGGCGTCCAGGTCGGCCTGGCTGAACGTGCGGAGGTCCGCGCCCTTGGGGAGGTACTGCCGCAGCAGCCGGTTGGTGTTCTCGTTGGTGCCGCGCTGCCACGGGCTTCGCGGCTTGCAGAGATAGATCGGCATGCCCGTCTCAGCGGTGATGGCCTGGTGTTCGGCCATCTCGCGGCCCCGGTCCCAGGTGAGCGTCCGCCGCAACTGGGGCGGGATGCCGATAAGGCTTCGGGTGAGATGCGGCGCGACTTGCTCGGCCTTGATTCCGTCCGGCAGCGCGACGATGGCGGTGTAGCGGCTGGTGCGCTCGACGAGCGTCGCGACCGCTGAGGGCCGGGTGCCCATCACGAGGTCGCCCTCCCAATGGCCGGGGACCTTGCGGTCCTCAACCTCGGCGGGACGGGCGCTGATGGACACCATGCCCCGAATGACGCCCCGCCCGGTGGGCCGGCGGGCGACCTCAGGCCGGCGCATGGGCCGCGCTGACCGCAGCCGCTGGGTGAGGCTGCGGTCGATCGCCTGGCGCCGGCGCGGGTCGTAGAGCGAGAGGTAGATCGCCTCATGCGAAATCTGCAGAGAGGCGTCGCCGGGGAACTGGTGTCGCAGCCAGCCCGAGATCTGCTCAGGTGACCAGCACAGCGCCGGCTTGGCCTCCACCAGAACCCGCAGAGCAGGCCGTTGGGCGAGCTTGGCCTGCTTGGGCCGGCGCCCACGCGCGTATGCGGCCGCGTCGGCAGACGCGGCCCGGTAGCGGTCCCGGCCGCCGTTGCGGGCGATCTCGCGAGAGACGGTCGACGCGGATCTGCCCAGCCGACGGGCCAGTTGCCGGGCGGATTCCCCTGCCGCGATGCCGCGCGATATCTCCTCGCGCTCGCCGCCGGTCAGATGGCGCTCTGACCGCTGCTGCGGGGCCTGGCGGACGCCGCCGCTCTGGTACAGGAACCGGCGGACGTGGTGCATCGGTGCCCCGAGTGCCCGCCCCATCAAGCTGAACGACTGCCCCTCGCGCCAGCGTCTCCAGATCTCATCCTGCTGTGCCGGCGAAAACCCGTAGTCACGCACCTGTGCCTCCACGACCACATGATCATCCGTGCGTGATGCGTTGATCATTTGAGGGTGCCCTCGTTTCTCGACACTTCGGGGGAGTGAGGTTCGCCTGGTCTTCCGGCCGCGGACTGATCGTCCCGGGCGGGCGGGCTGGGGTGTGCGGGGGCGTGGCCGTGTGCGCGGCAGGCCACGTTTCCCGGGTGGCTGCCCCCGGGGTGGCTCCCCCCCAGGTGGCCGCCCCAGGGCCCCTCGCTGGGGGCAGTGCGCCGACGGTCGCGCACGGGGCGGCGGTGCGTCGAGCTCCCCCGGGCAGGGCGGGGCGGGGCCGGGGGCAGTTGCTGGGGGCGGTCAGTCGCTGCTCGCCGGTGTCTCGGAGGCCGGTGCCGGACGCGCGAGCAGGGCCGCGCCCGCGATCAGCGCGAAGGCGACGATCTCGATGACGGCCTGCACGGGCAGACCGGCGATGTACATGTCCGGGGTGTCGAACTGGGGGTCGAAGTAGGCGGCTCCCGGGTAGAGGATGGCCGCCGCCTGGCTGAGCCAGTACAGGGCGGCGAAGGTGATCGCGGCACGCAGGTTGGAACCGGCGTCGCCGCGGCGGCGCCAGGCGAAGCAGAGGGTGGCCAGACCGAGCAAGGTGCCCATGGCCATCGTCTGGCCGTTGTGGAACTTGGCGTGCGCGGGCCAGAGCGGATTGAGCACGTGCGTGTCGTTCCAGTCGGCGAGGTAGGGCGAGACGGCCGTGAAGACGGCGACCAGCGAGAGCAGTGCCTTGCCGGCCATCGTGCGCGGCCTGACGGCGGACCGCACAGGCACTCCGTCGGAAACCGGCGCGGACGAGGAGGAGTTACGCATTGGGAAAGGCCTTTCAATTCGTTCCGGGGGGCCGGGGGGCCGGGGGGCCGGGTGGCTGGGTGGCCGGGTGGCTGGTCGGCTGGGCGCGGCCGGCCGCTGGAATACGGG
>NZ_JOHB01000061.1:0-15947 GCF_000719605.1 Streptomyces sp. NRRL S-1813 | reverse complement strand
CACCGCCGAGGACCAGCTGCTCGGTGGGTGAGATGTGCGGGGGCAGGTTCTTGAGCAGGGTGAGGTGTGAGGGGGTGGCCTTGACGAAGGTCGGCGCCTCGGAGAGGTCGGGGGCGGCGCCTTCGTCGAGCTCGACCAGTTGCGCGCAGCCGCCGAGGGTGAGAGGCCCGAGGAGCCCGGTGACCGTGAGGTCGAAGGAGACAGGCGAGTGGACGAGTGTCCGCCCGCTCATAGCGGGATAGGCGGCGTGGGCCCAGCGGAGGTAGAGGTTCAGCGAGCGGTGCTCGACGACGACGCCCTTCGGCCGCCCCGTGGAACCGGACGTGTAGATGACGAAGACGGGGTGGGACGTCTTCGCTGCGCTCGACCGGTCAGCATTGGTGGGATCGGTGACGGGGAGCCCGGCTGTGCGGAGCTGATCGGTGATCAGGCCACGACGACGTCGATCGTGCGGGGAAGGGCGAGCGCGACGATCTGCTCGGGGCCGACGTTCCTGCTGATGAGGTGATGTGCCAGCTGGTTGGCGCGGACGTTCAGCTCGCTGTAGGTGAGCTGTGTGCCCTCGTGCTCCAGAACAGCGGCCTGCGGCGTCCGCGCCACCTGAGCCTCGAAGAGCGGCGTTCCAGCCACGCCGCGATGCTCTGCGCGGTCTTCCGGTCGAAGAGGTCGGTCGCGAACTCCACCGACCCCCGCATACCTGAAGGCACACCGCTGCTGTCCAGCTGCTCCTCAAGCGCGAACGACAGGTCGAACTTGGCCGACGCCGCGTCCAGAGCGTGCTCCCGGACCGCCAGCCCCGCCAGATCGAGTTCGAGGTCACTGCTGTTCTGGAAGGTCAATATCACCTGGAAGAGTGGGTGATGGGCCAGGGAGCGGGTGGGGTTGACGATCTCCACGAGCCGCTCGAAGGGCACGTCCTGATGGGCATAGGCCGCCAGGTCCGCTTCCCGCACCCGCCCCAGGAGTTCGGCGAAAGTGGGGTCGCCGGACGTGTCGGTGCGCAGCACCAGCGTGTTGACGAAGAACCCGACCAGGTCCTCCAGCGCGTCATCGGTGCGCCCGGCGATGGGCGAGCCGATGGGGATGTCGGTGCCCGCGCCGAGTCGGGTCAGCAGTGCGGCGATGCCGGCCTGGACGACCATGAAGACACTGACCTGGTGCTCGCGTGCGAGCCGCACCATGCCCCGGTGCACCTCGGCGTCCAGCTCCACTTCGACGCTGTCGCCGTGGTGGCCGGCTCCTGCCAGAGTGCTGCGCCAGTAGTCGATCTGGCGGGAGATGACACTGTCCGGGTCGCTCTCGTCGCCGAGGACTTCGCGCTGCCAGAGGGTGTAGTCGGCGTATTGGACCGGCAGTGGGGCCCAGTGCGGGGCGGCGCCGTCGCAGCGGGCTGTGTAGGCGGAGGACAGGTCATGAGCGAGGGGAGCGAGTGATGTGGTGGGCGAGGAGGAGGACGAGGTGTTCGTCGTGGGTGAGGGTGAAGACCCAGGCGCGCAGGGGCACGTCCTTGGTCAGGTGCCGGTCGGTGAGGTCATGGATCGCCTCACGCAGTGCCTCGACGTTCAGCGAACCGGTCAGCCGCAGCGGCATCGGCACGTTGTAGGTCGCGCTCGGCCCCTCCAACTGGTGGAGGAACCACAGCCGTCGCTGTGCGAATGACAGGGGCACCCGCTCGGGCCGCTCCACCGGCACCAGCGCCGCACGCGCCCCGGCCACATGGTCCAGCCGGCCGGCCAGCCCGGCCGCGGTCGGGGTCTCGAAAAGGTCCCGGACCGCGGGCTCCACGCCCAGTACGGTACGGACCCGGCTGATCAGACGCATGGCGAGGAGCGAGTGTCCGCCGAGGTCGAAGAAGTTGTCCTCGGCCCCGACCCGGTCCACGCCCAGGACCTCGGCGAAGAGACCGCACAGGATCTCCTCCCGGGGGTCGCGCGGGCGCCGGGAGGCGGTCGTGGACACGAGGTCGGGGGCCGGAAGGGCACGCCGGTCCAGCTTGCCGTTCGGCGTCAGGGGCAGTGCGTCGAGGGGAACGAAGGCTGCGGGGACCATGTAGTCCGGCAGGGTCCGTGCGGCGTGTTCGCGCAGGCCGGCGGGTACCGTGCCGGCGTCTTCGGCCGGGACGACATAGGCCACGATCCGCTGGTCACCCGGCCGGTCCTCGCGAACGACAACTGCCGTCTGCCGTACCAGGGGATGGCTGCCGAGCACGGATTCGATCTCGCCCGGCTCGATGCGCAGGCCACGGATCTTCACCTGGTCGTCGGCGCGGCCGGCGAACTCCAGCAGCCCGTCCGCGCGGCGCTTCACCACGTCGCCCGTACGGTACATACGGGTCCCCGGCGCGCCGAACGGATCGGCGACGAACCGCCCGGCGGTCAGGTCCGTACGGCGCAGATAACCCCGTGCCAGCTGGTCGCCCGCGACGTACAACTCGCCCGGCACGCCCACCGGTACCGGCTTCAGAGCGGCGTCCAGGACATGGACCCGGGTGTTCCAGACGGGGCGGCCGACCGGTACCACTGCCGTATCCGCGGCAGGGTCGAAGGTGTGGGTGGTGATCTGCACGGTCGACTCGGTCGGCCCGTAGAGGTTGGTCACGCTCACCCCCCAGGACTCGGCCGTCCGCGCCGCCAGGGCGGGCGCGAGGGGCTCGCCGCCGACGAAGATCCGTTGCAGCGGCAGCACTTCGTCGTCACGGACCGCGCCGGCCACGACGGCCAGCAGCGAAGGCACGAACTGGGCCACGGTGACGCCGTGCCGCCGGATGTACGCGAGCAGCCGCTCCGGTTCCCGGGTGAGGGACTCGGGCGCGACGCAGAGCGTGGCGCCGGTGAGCAGCGGGAGCCAGATCTCCCAGACCGACGCGTCGAAGGTGAGCGCGGTGCGGGCCAGGACGGTGTCCTGCGCGCCGAGCGGGAACGCGTCGGCCATCCAGGACATGTGGTTGGCGAGGGCGCCGTGCTCGACCAGGACGCCCTTCGGGGTGCCGGTGGACCCTGACGTGTAGATGGCGTACGCCGGGTGGGAGGGCAGGAGCCCGGGGCGCACCGGCGCGGTGGCCGGCTGCGCGGCGAGCGCCTCTTGGGTGTCGGCGGCGTCCAGCACCAGCTGTGGGATGCCGGCCCCGGCTGTCGCGGCGGCCGACTCGGTGGCCGTGATCACCATGGCCGGGGCGGCATCGGCGAGGGTGAAGGCGATCCGGTCCTTCGGATGGCCGGGGTCCAGGGGCAGAGAGGCCGCCCCGCTCTTCAGCACGCCGAGCAGCGCCACGATCATGTCCGCGGAGCGGGGCAGGGCGAGCGCCACGAGCTGCTCCGGGCGGGCACCACGAGCGATCAGCAGATGGGCGAGACGGTCGGCCCGCTCGTTCAGCTCCGCGTAGGTGAGGGCGGTCTCCTCGAACACCACGGCGGTGGCCTGGGGTGTACGGGCACACTGCGCCTCGAACAGGGCCGTCGCCGTCGTCGCGGGTACCTCGTGCGCCGTGTCGTTCCAGGCGCCGAGACGGGCGCGCTCCCCGGGGTCGGTCAGGTCGATCCGGCCCAGCGGAACGTCGGGTTCGGTGACGGCCGATTCGAGCAGCCGGTGGACCCGGGCCACGACGGCTTCCGCGGTCTCCCGGCCGAACAGGTCGGCGCGGTAGTCGAGTCGCAGGGTCAGCCGGCCGCCGAGCTGGTCGCCGACCAGGTTCAGGGCGTAGTGCGTCGCGTCGCGGCCGTCGGCCTCCGTCAGCCGGAGCCCCGCCACGGGTGTGTCGTCGTCGCCGGCACCGACCGGGTAGTTCTCGAACACCGTCGTGGTGTCGAAGAGTTCACCCGCTCCGGCCAGCTGCTGGATCCGGCCGAGGCCGAGGTACTGGTGGGGCAGCAGTGCGCTCTGCTCCTCCTGGAACCGGGCCAGGTTCTCCAGGAAGGACCGCTCCTGGGCCAGCCGGGCACGCACCGGGATCGTGTTGATGAACAGCCCGATCATCGCCTCGGATCCGGGGAGTTCGGCCGGCCGGGTGGAGACCGTCGTACCGAACACCACGTCGTCCCGCCCGGTCAGCTGGGCGAGCACCACCGCCCAGGCGCCCTGGAGCACGCTGTTCATCGTCAGCCGGCGGCCGCGGGCCGCGGCGGTCAGCTCGGCCGTGAATTCCTCGGACAACTCGCGTGTGACGCGCTCGGGCAGGGCCGGTGTCCGCTCCGCGGTGTCCGCCACCCGCGTCGGCCCGTCCAGGCCCGACAACGCCTGCTGCCAGGCTCGTTCGGCCCGGCCCAGGTCCTGCTTTCCGAGCCATCCCAGGTAGTCGCGGTAGGGCGTGAGCCTGGGCAGGCCCGCGGGGCTGCCCTGCTGTGCGTAGAGCGTGAACAGCTCGTCCAGCAGGAGCGGTGTGGACCAGCCGTCGAGGAGGATGTGATGGCTGGTCAGGGCCAGGCAGTACCGCTGGTCACCCAGGCGTACGAGGGTCAGCCGCAGCAGCGGCGGCCTGGCCAGGTCGAAGCGTTCCGCGCGGTCGGCGGCGAGCCACCGCTCCAGCTCTGCCTCGCGCTCGGTCTCCTCCGTCGCGGAAAGTCCGATCTCCTTCAGCGGGACCGGTACGTGACGGTGGATGACCTGGATCGGCTGGCCGTTCTTGCGGGTGCGGAAGCCCGCCCGCAGGTTGGCGTGCCGGGCGAGCAGCGCGCCCACGGACTTCCGGAGCACGGCGGTGTCCACGGCCCCCTCGATCCGGAGGACGAGCTGCACGTTGTAGATGTCGGGTGCCTGCCCGTCGTACAGCGCGTGGAACAGGAACCCCTCCTGGAGGGGTGCCAGCGGCAGGACGTCCTCGAGTGCGGACTGAGTCTTCACGGCATTTCCAATTCGGCTTCGAGTTCGTCGATTTCGTCCTGGCTCAGCGACCCCAGGGACAGGTCGGACGGTGTGTGTCCGCCGGCGCCCTGGTCCTCGCAGTGGGCCACCAGTGCCGTCAGAGCCGTGAACCAGCTCTCGGCGAGGTCGCGCACGTCCTGCTCGGTCAGCAGGCCCTCGGGCCAGTTCCATGTGCCGGAGAGCCGCGGACCGTCGGTGTGGTCCTCGGTCACCGCGTTGATGACCAGCGCGTGGGTCACGGGCATCCGCGGGTCGTGGCCGGACGGCAGGGTCGCGTCCGGCGCCATGTCCCAGTCCTGGGCGGCGGCTTCCTCGGAGGCGGCGAACCGCCCCAGATAGTTGAAGCCGATCTGCGGTGTCGCGAGGCCCGACAGCTCCCGGGCCGTCTCGGGGTGGAGATGGCGGAGCATGCCGAAGCCCATTCCGTTGTCGGGGAAGGCCCGCAGCTGTTCCTTGATCCTTTTGACCGTCCGGCCCATGCCGGAGCCGCCGGCCCAGACATCGGAGCGGTCGTACTCCCCGGGGTCGAGGCGGACCGGGTACATGCTGGTGAACCAGCCGACCGTGCGGGTCAGGTCCGTGCCCGGAAGGATCTCCTCCCGGCCGTGCCCCTCAAGATCGACCAGCACCTGGCTGCCCGTACCGCCCCAACGGCGACGCCATTCGAGGACGGCCAGGGCGAGGCCGCTGAGCAGGATGTCGTTGACCCCGGCGTGGAACGCGCCCGGCACACTCGTCAGCAGCGGCCGGGTGACCTCGGAGGGCAGGGTGAGGGTCAGCGAGCGGGTGCTGTCCCCCCGGTCCCGGCCCGGGTCCAGCTCTCTGCCGCCGATGAGGGGCTCCTCAGTGCGGAGGATGTCCTTCCACACCGGCAGCTCGGCGAGCCGGTCCGGATGCTGCGCCGCCGTCGTCAACTGCCGCGACCACTCGCGCAGCGAGGTCCCGGCAGGTTCCGGCGCCGGCTGCCGGCCGGCCGCCACCGCCTCCCAGGCGGCGACCAGATCGGGCAGCAGGATGCGCCAGGACACCCCGTCGACCACCAGGTGGTGCAGCACCAGGAGCAGCCGGCCCGGTTCGCCGGACCCGCGGTCGAACCACACCACCTGCACCATGGCGCCCTCGCGCGGCGCGAGCCGTGCCACGGCCCGGTCGCCTTCCGCGGCCATCAGCGCGGCGAGGCGGTCGCCGTGCAGACCTACCGCGCCGACCCGGCGTACACAGCCCTCGGCCGTCACCTTGCCCCGGGGCATGACCTCGGGGCTCCAGCCCGGCGCGCCGGCCGCGGCGTCCTGTGCCGGTGCCTCGGTCACCCGCAGGCGCAGGGCGTCATGGTGATCGAGCAGTGCCTGTACGGCTGCGGTCAGCCGCTGCTCGCCCAGGTCCGCCGGGACCTGGAGCATCATGGACTGGTTGAAGCCGTCCACCGGCGCGTCGAGCTCCCGCAGCCAGTGCATGATCGGCGTCGGCGGCAGGGCGCCGACCCCGGCGCCGGGGTCCGTGGCCGCGGCCGTGGCCGGCAGCCCGGCCGTGAGGGCCGCAAGCGCCTCCACGGTCTGGTGCTGGAAGATCTCCCGTGCGGTGAGCGCGATGCCTTCCTTACGTGCCCGCGAGATGAGCTGGATGGACAGGATGCTGTCGCCGCCCAGCTCGAAGAAGCTGCTGGTGACCCCGACCCGCGGCAGGTTCAGCACCTCCGCGAAGACCGCGCACAACGTCTCCTCCCGCGGTGTGCGCGGCGGCTCGAAACCCGCCACCGCCGCGAAGTCCGGGGCCGGCAGCGCCCGGACGTCCAGCTTGCTGTTGGCCGTCAGGGGCAGCGTGTCCAGCACGGTCACGGCCGCGGGCATCATGTAGTCGGGCAGCTGTCCGGACAGATGCGCCCGCAGCTCACCGACGTCCACCCCGCTGCCGTCGTCGTCCGCCACGACATAGGCGACGACTCGCTTGTCCCCGGGGCGGTCCTCCCGCACGATGACGGCTGCCTGCCCGACGGCGGGGTGCGCGGCGAGGACGTTCTCGATCTCGCCCAGCTCGATACGGAATCCGCGGATCTTGACCTGGCGGTCGACCCGGCCCAGGAACTCCAGCTCACCGTCGGCGCGCCATTTGACCAGGTCGCCGGTGCGGTACATCCGCCGGCCCGCCGCCCCGAAGGGATCGGCGACGAAGCGCCCCGCGGTCAGCTCCGGCCGGCGCAGATACCCGCGGGCCAGCTGGCTGCCCGCGAGATACAGCTCGCCCGGCACCCCCACCGGAGTCGGGCACAGCGCGGAGTCCAGTACATAGACCTGGGTGTTGCGGACCGGCCGGCCGATCGGCGGGGCGACGGGATCGCTCAGCACGTCGCTGGAGGTCACCCACACCGTCGCCTCGGTCGGGCCGTACCCGTTGAACATCCGCCGGCCCGGCGCCCACCGGCCGACGACCTCACCGGTGAAGGCATCACCGCCCACGGCCAGCGAACGCAGCTCGGGCAGCGCACGTGCCGGCATGCTCGCCAGTGCCGCGGCCGCCATCGGCGCGTGGTTGATCCGCAGCTCCTCCAGTACCCGGGCCAGCGCTTCACCGGCGAACGGGCCGGCCGGCGGAATCACCAGGCAGGCGCCGGACAGCAGCGCCAGCCACAGTTCGAGCACCGAGGCGTCGAAGCTGGGGGAGGCGAACTGCGATACCCGGCTGCCCTCTTCGACCCCGCAGCGTTCGATCTTGTCGGCGGCGAAGCCGGCCATGCCGCTGTGGGCGACGACCACGCCCTTGGGGCGGCCGGTGGAACCGGAGGTGTAGATGACGTAGGCGGGGTGGGCCGGCAGCAGCGGCGTGACCCGGTCGGCGTCCGTGGGATCGTGCTCCACACCGCTGCCCGCGTCCTCCACGGTCAGGACGGGAACCGGGGTCCGCGGCAGCCGGTCGAGAGTCGCGCCGCTCGTCACCACGGTGACGGGCTCGGCATCCTCCAGCATGTAACTGACGCGGTCGGCGGGGTAGTCGGGGTCGATGGGGAGGTAGGCGGCGCCGGTTTTGAGGACGGCGAGGATGGCGATGACGAGGTCGGTGGAGCGGGGGAGGGCGAGGGCCACGACGTTCTCGGGGCCGACGCCGTGGGCGAGGAGGTGGTGCGCCAGCCGGTTGGCGTGGGTGTTGAGTTCGGCGTACGTCAGGACGGTCGTGCCGTGTTCGACGGCCGGCAGGTGGGGGGTCCGCGCCGCCTGTGCCTGGAAGAGCGCGGGCAGGGTGGTGGCGGATACGGGGTGTGCGGTGTCGTTCCACTCGACGAGGATCTGGTGGCGTTCCTGGCCGGAGAGCACGTCCAGTTCCGTGAGGGGCCGGGAGGCGTCCGCGACGGCTGCGCGCAGCAGTCGCTCCAGACGGGCGGCGAGCTGTTGGGCGCCGGCCCGGTCGAAGAGATCGGTGGCGAACTCCACCGTTCCGGCCAGCCCCGCGAACGCCCGCTCGTCGGTGCGGAGTTCCTCCATGTTGAAGGCCAGGTCGATCTTGGCGGTGCCCGTGCCCACGTCCTCCATACCGGCCTGAAGACCCGGCAGTTCGATCGTGGCCTCATCGGTGTTCTGTAGCACCAGCATCACCTGGAAGAGGGGGTGATGCGCCGTCGACCGTACGGGGTTGACGACCTCCACCAGCCGCTCGAAGGGCACGTCCTGGTGCGCGTAGGCCGCCAGGTCCGTCTCCCGTACGCGGTCCACCAGCTCGGCGAAGGTGGGATCGCCGGAGGTGTCGGTGCGCAGGACGAGGGTGTTGACGAAGAAGCCGACCAGCTTCTCCAGCGCGTCGTCCGTGCGCCCGGCGACCGGTGTGCCGATCGGGATGTCCGTGCCCGCGCCCAGCCGGGTCAGCAGCGCGGCCAGACCCGCCTGGAGCACCATGAACACACTCGATCCGTGTTCCCGGGCCAGCCGTGCGACTCCCTCGTGCAGCTCCGCGTCCCAGGTGAACCCGGCGGCGTCACCGCGGTATCCGGCCACCGCCGGGCGGGGCCGGTCGGTGGGCAGCTCCAGCTGGTCCGGGAGCCCGGCGAGCGTCCGCTGCCAGAAGTCGATCTGACCGGAGATCACGCTCTGCGGGTCGTCCTCGTCCCCCAGTGCGGCACGCTGCCACAGGGTGTAGTCCGCATACTGCACCGGCAGCGGAGCCCAGCCGGGCGCCGTGCCCGCACACCGCGCCGTGTACGCCAGCGACAGGTCGTCGATCAGCGGCGCGAGCGAAGCCCCGTCGCTGGCGATGTGGTGCATCAGGATCAGCAGGGCGTGCTCGTCGGCGGACGTGGTGAACACCCAGGCCCGCAGCGGGACCTCGGCCGTCAGCTCGAAGGCGTGCCGGGCCGCCTCGGCCAGCTGCCCGTCCACCCGGCCCGGCTCGCTCGCCACGACCTCGACCACCGGGCGGGCGGCCTCGCCCGCCAGCACCAGCTGGTACGGCGTGCCGTCGACGTCCGGGAAGACGGTGCGCAGGGACTCGTGCCGCCCGGCCACGTCCGCCATCGCCGCGCGCAGCGCCTCGACGTCCAGCGCACCGGTCAGCCGCAGCACCAGCGGCACGTTGTAGGTCGCGCTCGGCCCCTCCAACTGGTGCAGGAACCACAGCCGTCGCTGCGCGAACGACAGCGGCACCCGCTCGGGCCGCTCCACCGGCAGCAGCGCGGCGCGCGCGTCCCCCGCGCCGTCGAGCCGTCCGGCCAGCCCGGCCACCGTCGGGACCTCGAACAGGTCCCGGACCGCCAGCTCGACACCGAAGACGGTACGGACCCGGCTGACCATCCGCGTCGCGAGCAGGGAGTGCCCGCCCAGCGCGAAGAAGGAATCGTCGATCCCGACCCGCTCCAGGCCCAGGACCTCCGCGAAGAGACCGCACAGGATCTCCTCCCGCGCGTCGCGCGGCTCCTGGAGGCCGCCCGACTCCGCGAAGTCCGGCGCCGGGAGGGCCCGGCGGTCGAGCTTGCCGTTGGGCGTCAGCGGGAAGGCGTCCAGCACCACGAACGCGGAGGGCAGCATGTACTCCGGCAACGTCCGCGCCGCGGCCCTCAGCAGGCTTGCCGGGTCCGGCGCCGCACCGTCAGCGGCCGGCACCACATAGGCCACGATGCGCTGGTCGCCCGGCCGGTCCTCGCGCACCATCGCCGCGACCTGGCCGACGGCCGGCTGCGCCGCGACGGCGGCCTCGATCTCGCCCAACTCGATCCGGAAACCCCGGACCTTCACCTGGTGGTCGACCCGGCCGACGAACTCCAGCCGGCCGTCCGCGCGCCACTTCGCCAGGTCGCCGGTGCGGTACATCCGCGCGCCCGGCGCCCCGTACGGATTCGCCACGAAGCGCTCCGCCGTCAGGTCGGGCCGCCCACGGTAGCCGCGCGCCACACCGTGGCCCGCTATGTAGAGCTCACCCGGCACGCCGGCCGGCACCGGCCGCAGCCCGGCGTCCAGGACATAGACCTGGGTGTTGCCGATCGGCCGTCCGATGGGCGGCGCGCCGTCGGCGTGCACCTCCGCGGCCGCCGACCAGATGGTCGTCTCCGTGGGGCCGTACAGATTGGTGACGCTCGCGCCCAGCTCCGCCATCCGGTGCGCCAGCGGGGTGGGCAGCGCCTCGCCGCCGACGAGCATGCGCAGTCCGCGCACAGCTTCCGGGCGCTCCAGGACCAGACTCTGCCAGAGCGAGGGAGTGGCCTGCATGACGGTCACTCCGGCCGACTCCACCAGCTCGGCGAGGAGCGCCGCGTCCCGCACCTGCGCGGAGTCGGCGAGCACCACCGCGGCCCCGGAGACCAGCGGCAGATACAGCTCCAGCCCCGCGATGTCGAACGCCACCGTGGTGACCGCCAGCAGCCGGTCCGTGGGCTGCGGCGCGACCCACTCGTCCATCGCCGAGAGGAAGTTCCGCAGGTTGCCGGCCGAGACCACCACACCCTTCGGGCGGCCCGTCGAACCGGAGGTGTAGATGACGTAGGCCGGACTCTCCGGGGAGAGGCCGCCGGGCCGCTCCTGTGCCGTCAGATCGCCGGCCGGCAGGGCGGCGAGCGCGGTGCGGTGCGCAGCGCCGTCGACGACCACCAGCGCAGCGGCGTCCACGGGCAGCTTCGCCGCGGTGCTCCCGTCGGCGAGCACACAGACGGGCCGCGCGTCCGAGAAGATGTAGCCGATCCGGTCGGCCGGGTAGTCCGGGTCGACGGGCAGGTAGGCCGCACCGGTCTTGGCCACGGCCAGCAGGGCGACCACCAGCTCCGTCGAGCGGGGCAGCGCCACCGCCACAAAACTCTCCGGGCCGACTCCGCGGGTGAGCAGATACCGGGCGAGCCGATTGGCCCGCGCGTTCAGCTCCGCGTAAGACAACGCCGCGTCCGCGCCGAGCACCGCGGCGGCATCCGGCGTCCGCGCGGCACGGGCCTCGAACAGCTCCGGCAGCGTCGCCGCCGGCACCTCGCGCGCCGAGTCGTTCCAGCCGGCGAGCAGCGTTTCCCGCTCCTGGCCGTCGAGTACCTCCAGCTCCCCGACCGGCCGCGACGCATCGGCCACGACGGCGCGCAGCACCCGCTCCAGACGGGTCACCATCGCCTCGACCGTCTCCCGGTCGAACAGCTCCGTGGCGAACTCGACATCGACGTCGATCCCCTCGGGGCCGCCCGCCGCACCGAGGCGCTCCTCCAGGTCGAAGGAGAGGTCGAACTTCGCCACGCCGGTGTCGACTCCGTCGAAGTCGACCCGGAGCCTTGGCAGTTCCAGCTCGGCCTTCGCGTTGTTCTGGAGCACCAGCATGACCTGGAACAGCGGGTGCCGCGCCAGCGAGCGGGTCGGGTTGACGATCTCCACGAGCCGCTCGAAGGGCACGTCCTGGTGGGCATAGGCCGCCAGGTTGGTCTCCCGTACGCGGGCCAGCAGCTCCGCGAAGGTGGGATCGCCGGAGGTGTCGGTGCGCAGGACGAGGGTGTTGACGAAGAACCCGACCAGGTCCTCCAGCGCGTCATCGGTGCGTCCGGCGATCGGTGAGCCGATGGGGATGTCGGTGCCCGCGCCGAGCCGGGTCAGCAGGGTCGCCAGCGCCGCCTGCACGACCATGAACACACTGGACCGGTGCTCGCGCGCCAGATGGATCAGCCCCGCGTGGAGCTCCGAGTCCCAGGACAGCCCGACGCTGTCGCCCCGGTAGCCGGCCACCGCCGGTCGGGGCCGGTCGGTGGGCAGCTCCAGCTGGTCCGGCAGACCCGCCAGTGCCTCCTGCCAGAAACCGACCTGCTCGGAGATCAGGCTGTCCGGGTCGTCCTCGTCCCCGAGCACCTCGCGCTGCCACAGCGTGTAGTCGGCGTACTGCACCGGCAGCGGCTCCCACTGCGGTGCCCGGCCCCCGCACCGGGCGGTGTACGCCACCGACAGGTCGCGGCTCAGCGGAGCCAGCGAGCCGCCGTCGGCCGCCACATGGTGGACGAGCAGCAGCAGGACGTGCGAGCGCGGGCCCACCTCGAACAGCCAGGTCCGCAGCGGCGTCTCCGTCGTCAGGTCGAAGGCGTGGTCGGCCGCCTTCCGCAGCGACTCCTCCAGGCTCTCGGGGGCACTCCTGACGACCTCGAGAACCGGCCGCGCCACATCGGCGGCCAGCACCTGCTGGAAGGGGACGCCGTCGGTCTCCGGGAAGACCGTGCGCAGGCTCTCGTGGCGCTCGGCCACGTCACCTATCGCCGCGCGCAGCGCGTCGACGTCCAGCTCGCCGGTCAGCCGCAGCAGCATCGGCAGGTTGTAGGTGGCGCTGGGGCCCTCGAACTGCTGGAGGAACCACAGGCGGCGTTGGGCAAATGACAGCGGAATCATGATTACTTCCCAGACCTCGGCATCGGCCGCAGCGCGGGCCGTGCTCTCTTCTTCGACCCGACAACCCGCTCTGCGAGCGCCGCCACTGTCGGTGCTTCGAACACCGCCCGGATGGACAGCTCGACACCCATTTCCGTCCGCACCCGGTTGATCAGCTTCGTGGCCAGCAGCGAGTGTCCGCCGAGGTCGAAGAAGCTGTCGTCAATACCGACCCGGGGCAGGTCCAGCACCGCCGCGAAGATCGCGGCGAGCGCCTCTTCCTTCGGGTTCCTGGGCGCCCGCGAGGTGGCCGCCGCCGCGAAGTCGGGCGCCGGCAACGCGCGCCGGTCCAGCTTCCCGTTGGGGGTCAGCGGCAGCGCCGTCAGCACCACGAAAGCGGACGGGACCATGTACTCGGGCAGCCGCCCGGCCAGGTAGCCCTTCAGCTCCGCGGTGTCCGGTGCCGCCCCGCCGGCCGGCGCGAGATAGGCCACCAGCCGCTTGCCGCCCGGCTGTTCCCCGTGGACGACGACGGCGGCCTGGCCCACCGACGGGTGCGTGGCCAGCACGGTTTCGATCTCGCCGGGTTCGATGCGGAATCCACGGACCTTGACCTGGTCGTCGGCGCGGCCGAGGTATTCGAGCCGGCCGTCGGCGCGCCATCTGGCCAGGTCGCCGGTGCGGTACATCCGCCGGCCCGGACCACCGAACGGGTTGGCCACGAAGCGCTCGGCCGTCAGCCGCGGCTGGTGGAGATACCCGCGGGCCAGCTGTGCGCCGGCGAGGTAGAGCTCACCGGGCACACCCACCGGCACCGGACGCAGCGCCGCGTCCAGGACGAAGACCTGGGTGTTCCAGATCGGGCCGCCCAGCGACGGGACGGTGGGCCAGTCGGACACCTGGGCGGGCAGCGAGTACGAGGTGACCACATGGGTCTCGGTGGGCCCGTAGTGGTTGTGCAGCCGACGCCGGGGCTGCCGGGCGTACAGGGCGCGGATGTGCCTGCTGAGCACCAGCGCCTCACCGGCCTGGGCGATCTCGGCCAGCGCGGGCAGGTCCGACTCCTGCTCGGCGGCGGCCTCGGCCACCGCGTCGATGACCAGGTTGGGCGCGTACAGCTCGTTGACCTCGTTCCTGCCGAGCCAGCGCGCGAAGGCCGAGGCATCGCGGCGGATGTCGTCGGGAGGGATGACCAGGGTGCCGCCGTGCATCAGCGCCGACAGGGTTTCCTGTACCGACACGTCGAAGCTGACGGCGGTGAACTGCGCCACCCTGCGCCCCGGCCCGCCCGGAACGGCCTGTGCGTGCCACGCCAGGAGATTGACCATCGCACCCGCCGGCATCACGACGCCCTTGGGGACGCCGGTGGAGCCCGAGGTGTAGATGACGTACGCCGGATGGGACGGCAGCAGCGCTGTACGTCGGTCGGCATCCGTGGGGTCGCCGTCCGGCCGGGCGGCCAGTGCGCCGGCCGTCCCGGGACCGTCGAGCAGCAGCCGCACCGCCTCCGGCGTCCCCGGCAGTCGCCCGTCGATCTCACGGTGTGTCAGCACACACACCGGCGTGGAGCTCTGGAGCATGCGCGCCACACGGTCGGCGGGGTAGTCGGGGTCGATGGGGAGGTAGGCGGCGCCGGTCTTGAGGACGGCGAGGATGGCGGTGACGAGGTCGGTGGAGCGGGGGAGGGCGAGGGCCACGACGTTCTCGGGGCCGACGCCGTGGGCGAGGAGGTGGTGCGCCAGCCGGTTGGCACGAGTGTTGAGTTCGGCGTACGTCAGGACGGTCGTGCCGTCTTCGACGGCGGGGGCGCCGGGGGTCTGCGACACCTGTGCCTGGAACAGCTCGGGCAGCGTGGCGGCGGGCACCTGGCGGGCTGTGTCGTTCCACTCGACGACGATCCGGTGGCGTTCCTGGCCGGAGAGCACGTCCAGTTCCGTGAGCGGCCGGGAGGCGTCCGCGACGGCTGCGCGCAGGAGTCGTTCCAGACGGGCGGCGAGCTGCTGGGCCGTGGACCGGTCGAAGAGGTCCGTCGCGAACTCCAGCGCGCCCGTCATGCCGTCGGCGGCACCCTCCGGCGTGTGCTGCTCGGCGATGTGGAAGGTCAGATCGAACTTGGCGGCGAAGGCACTGAAGTCGTCGTCGGAGACCTTCAGCCCCTGCATCGTGAAGTCGCCCTCGGCCGTGTTGGCCAGCACCAGCATCACCTGGAAGAGCGGGTGATGGGCCAGCGACCGGGTGGGGTTGACGATCTCCACGAGCCGCTCGAAGGGCACGTCCTGGTGGGCGTAGGCCGCCAGGTCCGTCTCCCGTACGCGGTCCACCAGCTCGGCGAAGGTGGGATCGCCGGAGGTGTCGGTGCGCAGCACCAGCGTGTTGACGAAGAAGCCGACGAGGTTGTCGAGCGCGTCGTCGTGACGTCCGGCGATCGGTGAACCGATGGGGATGTCGGTGCCCGCGCCGAGCTGCGTCAGCAGCGCGGCAAGACCCGCCTGGAGAACCATGAACACGGTCGACCGCTGTTCCCGCGCCAGCCGGGTGATCCCCTCGTGCAGCTCCGCATCGAAGGAGAAGCCGACGTCCTCACCCCGATAGCCGGCCACGGCCGGACGGGGCCGGTCGGTGGGCAGCTCCAGCCGGTCGGGAATACCGGCCAACTGCTTCCGCCAGTATTCGACCTGGGTGGAAATCAGGCTGCCCGGGTCGCTCTCGTCCCCGAGGAGCTGCCGCTGCCACAGGGTGTAGTCGGCGTACTGCACCGGGAGGGGCTCCCACTGCGGGGCCTGGCCCGCACACCGCGCCGCATACGCCACCGACAGGTCAAGGGCGAGCGGATCGGTCGACCAGCCGTCGCTGACGATGTGGTGGGCCAGCAGGAGCAGTACGTGCTCGTCCGGCGCGGTCCGGAAGAGCCACGCCCGCATGGGCAGCTCGTTCATGAGGTCGAAGGCATGACGTCCGGCCTCGGCGACCTGCTGCGCCACCTGCTCGCGGTCGGTGATGACGACCTCGATCGTCGGCCGGGCGGCCGCACCTTCCCGTACCTGCTGGTAGGGCGTGCCCTCCACTTCGGGGAAGACGGTGCGCAGGGTTTCGTGCCGGTCGGCGAGGTCGTAGATGGCCTCGTGCAGTGCGGTGGTGTCGAGTTGGCCGGTGAGTCGGAGGGCCATCGGCACGTTGTACGTCGCGCTCGGCCCCTCCAGCTGGTGGAGGAACCAGAGGCGGCGTTGGGCGTGGGAGAGGGGGATGTGGTCGGGTCGTTCCATCGGCAGGAGCGGGTTGCGTGCTCCGGTTGCGTGGTGG
>NZ_JOHB01000060.1:0-15176 GCF_000719605.1 Streptomyces sp. NRRL S-1813 | reverse complement strand
AGGACCCGCGTCACGCCGCAACATCACCCTCGGGCAAGCTCCCGAAAACCGGACGAAGCGAACCCCTGAGCATTGTCAACAACGCTCGTGGGCAATACACCTAGCTGCTGGCCCCGCGTCGCAGTTGCGCCGAAAGATGGTGTTGCAGCGGCTGGCCGACGGCCGCGAGGTCGTGGACGAAGGTGAGCGTGTCCTCGTCGGTCAGGGTGTAGCGGCGGCGGGTGGCGTTGACCTCCTTGGCGGTGGGGGCGAGAGCCACCTCATGGGTGGTGAGGTCGACCACGCCGTCGTCGGCACGGCCGACCGAGATCTCCGCGATGCCGGTGGGCTGGGTGATCAATGCCTCCACCCGCCCATCGGGCTGTAGCCGCCACCAGCCGCTCTCCCGGGCCGACGGCCGCAGCGGGGTGTCGTCCGCATCGAGCAGCCAGGCGCGCGCCTCGTAGTGGAGGAAGGGACGCCCGTCGTGGCTGAAGGTGACCTCCTGGGCGTACGTGAACTCCTCCGCCAGCGTCGGGTACCCGCCACGGCCCCGGCCGACCCAGGTGCCCAGGAGCCCGGTCACCGGCGCGAGCAGTGCGTGCGGCGCAGGTGCTTGGTCCGGTCGCAAGGCGTCGGGATACGGGTGCTTCGGGGTGTGGTCGGACATGAAGTGCGCTCCTGGGTCGAGGCCGGTACCGGGTGGAAGCCTAGGGCGTCGATCCACCGGCCCGCCTGGCAGCGGAGGGCGTGGGCAACTCACTTGCCCGGTCCGGCAACCGTGAGGCGCCTGGCCCGCCCCTATCCGTTCAGCAGACTGCGGAGGTGGTTTGCGACGGCCACGGGCTGTTCCGTCGGCGCATCGTGCCCGGACATCACCTCTGTCAGGCGGCTACCTGTGATGCCTTGCGCGAGAGCAGTGGAGTGGTCAGGAGTGACGAGGATGTCGTTGGACGCGGCGATCACGAGGGTGGGAACGCTGAGCTCTCGTAGTTCGGCCCGGACGTCGATGCGCAGGGCGAGGTCGGTGTGCTGCCGCGTGCCGGGCGGCAGAGCGGCGGCGGTCTCCCTGGCCAGACGGTCGAGCTCGGAGCGGAGCCCGGCCGCCCTACGAGCCCCCGTTGATGACCGCCCGCTCCACCGCGCCGTCCTCGACGCGCCACTTCTTGAGGATCTTCGCGTACTCGCCGTTCCTGATGAGGCGGTCGAGGGCTTCCCGTACGGCGTCGCGCAGGGCCGTATGGGTCTTGGCGACCGCTACACCGTAGGGAAGGGGTTCGAGCTGCTCGCCGCTGACTTCGAGGGCGGTGCCGCCTGCGCGGGTCGCGGCGGTGTGGACCGCGACCGGGAAGTCGTCGAGACAGGCCGTGGACCGGCCCTTGGCGACATCGTCGTAGACCTCAGCCGGTGAGTCGAACTCCCGGATCTTCACCTTCTTGGTGACCTGCCGGTTCACCTCGTCCAGGTAGTCACGGGCGAGCGTGCCGCGCTGGACGGCGACGTTCCTGCCGGACAGGTCCTCGGGGGCCTTGACGCCCTCCGGGTTGCCCTTGCGGACGACGAGCACCAGCCCGGCCTCGAAGTAATCGACCAGATCGACGCCGTTGCCGGTCTTCGTGCCGTCCGTGCGCCCCTCCTGACGCTCCTTGGTGTCGGCCATCGCCGACATGACCAGGTCGAAGCGGTTCACGTGCAGGCCGGTGAGGAGGGTGTCGAAGGCGGCGTTCACGAACGTGACGCGCAGGCCCAGCTCACGGCCGAGGGCGTTCGCGAGGTCGACGTCGAGACCGGCGGGCCGGCCGTCCCTGACGAACTCCATGGGCGGGTAGGCGATGTCCGAGCCGATGGTGACGATGCCCTTGTCGCGCAGCTCTTTCGGCAACCGGCCGGACGGGCTCCCGATGGCTGAAGGGTTCCCGTCCGGCTTGGAGCCGCCGGACGGTTTCCTGCTGCCGCCGGGCTTGCCCCCGGCGCTCGTGCTGCCGCCGTCCCCGCCGTCCGGCTGAAGCGTCCAGGCCAGGGCCCCGCCACCGACTCCGACCCCGACGACGGACAGCGCGGCGAGCACACGGCGTCGGCTCGGCCCCGGGGACGCGGGCTGCCCAGGGGACGCGGGTTGCCCAGGGAGGTGCGGAGGCCGGTTCGGCGGGACGGCGTACGGCCCCAGTGGCGGAGCGGAGCTATGGCGCTCCTGCGGCGGAGTGGCGAGTGCTCGGCCATACCCGTCCGGGGACGGAGTCGCGAAGGCCGGTCCGTACTCGCCCGGGGACGGAGTAGTGGCGGGCTCCGGAGGCGCGGGGGTGTCCGCGGGCGGCGGGACGGCGTACGACGGCGGGGCCGGTGCACCGTCCGCAGTCGTACCGGTCGGCAGTTGGTCGTAGGGAACGTCGGCGGGCCCCTCGGCCGGGGGCCGCAGCGCGAACATGTCCGGGGACCGGGGGTCGCTGAGCTGCGCGGACAGACGGCGGAGCGGTACGGCGACGGGCTCCGGCAGCCAGTCACCGTAGGGGCCAGGTGCGCCCACCCGCTCCATGAGGGCGGGCAGAGCGGGCCGCCTTCCCGGCTCCTTCGCCAGGCAGGCCGCCGCCAACTCCCTCAGGCCGTCAGAGAGTTCATCGAGCCGCGGCTCCTCGTGCACGGTGCGGTACATGAGGACCTGCGGATCGGCGTTCCCGTAGGGGCCGCCGCCCGTCGCCGCGTACACGATCATCCCGCCCAGCGCGAACACATCCGCCGCGCCCGTGACCTTGGGACCCGTCATGACGAGTTGCTCGGGCGCCATGAATCCCGGGGTACCGAGGGCGGTGCCGGTCGTCGTCAGGGCGGTGTCGGCGGCGGAGTGCGCAATGCCGAAGTCGATGACGCGCGGGCCCTCGGCGGTGAGCAGGATGTTCGACGGCTTGAGGTCGCGGTGCACCAGCCCGTGCGCGTGCACCGCCGTCAGGGCGTGCAGCAGGCCCGCCGTCAGCAGTCGCACCGCGCGCTCGGGCAGCGGCCCGCAGTCGTGCACGGCATCGGTCAGCGAGACACCCGGCACGTACTCGGTCGCCATCCAGGGCACGTCGTCGTGCGGCGCGGCATCGACCACCGGCGCCACGAACGGTCCGCCCACCTGCTGGGCGGCGGATACCTCACGGGCGAAACGAGCACGGAAGCCCCGGTCGTCGGCGAGTTCGGAGCGCGCGGTCTTCACCGCCACCGGCCGCCCGTCCGCCGCGCGGCCGAGATAGACCCGTCCCATGCCGCCGCCACCGAGCAGCCCGATGATCCGGAACGGGCCGATCTGCTGCGGATCATGCTTCGCCAGCGGTCGCACCCATACCCCCACCCGTGCCAGCAGTTGTCTCGACACCATTCTGCACGGGCCCGCCTGCTCCGACGGAAGCCTTACGGCGGTGGCCCGGCGGACGCCACATCCGCGGAGTCACGCGACTCCCGCTCCCGTCCCCGGCCCCGCTCCCTTCCCCGGCGCCCTCCGCCGCCGCGAGGTCGTATCTGGCACGCACGTCGTGCGGCACGACACCCCGGTGCTTTCAGCGCGCGGGCGTCACGGTCAGCGGCGCACACGCACCTCAGCCGGTCTCCCGGCCGTCGCCCCGCACACGGCATGCACCTGGGGATCTGGGGACGGCGGACATCTGATGCCGTCTGACGCCGTCTGACGCCGGTTGCCCGCCACACCATGACCCGACCGGCGGAACACGTCGGCGCCGAGGACGGCGTCCTGGATACCGCCCGCACGATCGCCCACGTCAGCGGGGATTCCCTGCCGATCCGCGGCACCGAAACCCTCTCGACCGGTGGCAGGCGCAGGCGACCGCCGAACCGGGTGGTCAGTGCGACGTGCCGGTCCACTCGTGTCGCGTCCGGCGGCGTTTGGGAGTGGAGTGGGAGTGCACGCCCGTGAGCTGGAACATGCGCCGGCCGCGGGCGCGCCACACATCGCCGAGACCGACAGCACAGCGACCGAGGAGCTGCATCATGCCTGCTGGGGCGAGCAAGAAACGCGAGCGGCAGTACGAGCACATCAAGGAGAACGCCAAGGATCACGGGGTCTCCGAAGGCCGCGCGAAGGAGATCGCCGCGCGTACCGTCAACAAGGAACGTGCACGCTCCGGCGAGGCCAGGTCCGCGAGCAAGACCTCCACCCGGGACCCCAAATCCGCCCCGCAACGCGGCGGCGAACGCTCCCACAGCGGGTCTCAGGGCCCCACCAGGGACCAGTTGTACGAGGAGGCCAGGAAGAAGAACGTCGACGGCCGCTCGTCCATGAACAAGGAGCAGCTGCGCAGGGCCGTCGGACGCTGACCCCACCCGCGATGTCGGCCGTTTGGCCGCTGTGGAGTGTCACCGCGGACAGCTCCGCTGTCGCGGGCCTGCCGGAGGGCAGAATGGCCTGATGAGGGTGTTGCCGGTGTTGTCCCAGGTACGCCGTTGGGTTCCCGCCGTGGTGATCGCTCTCGCGGCGTTGGTAGATCTGCTGACACCTCCTTCGGTGTCGTCCACTCCCCTGCTGGCCGTGGCGCCGGTGACGGCAGCTTCGCTGCTCAGCCCGGCGGGCATCATCGCCATCGGCATTACGGCGATGGCGGTGCAGGCGGGCCTGGCATTCGTCGACGGGTCCTATGCCTGGCAGGGCGACGCGGCCGTCCAGATCACCCTGGCGGCCGTCACCGCACTCGCCGTCGGCCTGAACCGGTCCCTGCGCACCCAGCACGTCAGCGCCAGCCGGGCCCGCTACGCCGCGGAGGTGGCCCAGCGCGCCGTGCTGCCCACACCTCCGAGCCGGCTGGGGGACCTGCGGATCGCCGCCCGCTATGTGCCGGCCGAAGACATGGCGCTGATCGGCGGCGATCTCTACGTGATGCAGGAGACGCCGTTCGGGGTGCGCGCCATGGTCGGCGATGTGCGGGGCAAGGGCCTGTCGGCCGTCACGGCGGTCAGCGTCGACATCGGGGTCTTCCGCTACGCAGCCGACCACGAGCCCGACCTGCCCGCGCTGGTGAACTGCATGGAGGAGGCCCTGCTGCGCGAAAGCCAGCGCCGGGAGGGCCTGGACGCGACCGAGGGGTTCACCACAGCGCTGATCGTTCAGTTCTCCCCTGACCTGGACCAGGTCCATATCGTCAACCGCGGCCATCCCGCCCCTCTGCTGCTGCACGCGGACGGCCGAGCACGCGTACTGGCACCGGAGGAGGAAGCACCGCCCCTGGGCATCGCAGCCCTGGGGCCCTGGACGTCACCGGTGGAGACGCACCCGTTCCCGCCCGGGTCCATGCTGTTGTGCTTCACCGACGGCGTCACCGAGGCCCGCGACCCTGCCGGCACCTTCTACGACCCCGCGCAGCGGATCCCCCACATGGTGCAGTCCTATCTGCGCCAGACCGGCCATTTCCCGGAACCCTCGACGGTCCTCGACCTCCTGGCCCGCGACGTCAGCCGCCACAGCGGCGGCGCCCCCCAGGACGACCAGGCGCTCCTCGCCCTGCACCGGCCCCCGCCGCAACAGGATCTCCTCGCCCGGCCCCTCGGACAGTAGCTACCGGCCGCCGAGCTCCTGGGCGCAGCGTGGGCGCCGTGCGGCCTGCGGCGCCATGCGGCCGGCGGCCCTCTGCGGTCAGGTCGGCGACGCTCTGCGGATCCGGGCCCCCTGCGGACCCGGCCGCCTGCGGGAACGAAGAGGGAAGGGTCCACTGACACGAGGGTTTCCCAGCAGCCTGGATGAGCCGCCCGGGGGCAACGGCCGGCGTGACTTCCCGGACGGGAGGGCCATCGGCGTGCTGTCCCGTGGCACACGCGAGCCGCACACCCTGACTCAGGGCGGATCGAAGTAGAAAGTCCGCATGCATGACAGTGACCAGTCGGCGGCCACCGGGCCTGATCCGGTGCTGTGCGACCTGTGCGGAGTAGCCGCCCCTCCGGCCTCACAGCTCTTCAGCCTGGTGCCGGACTCTTCCGTCCTCCACCCCTACGATCCGGAGCAGGACGGCCTGCGACGACTCGTGGCCTGCGGCCCCGATCACCTCGGCGAGCTCCGGCAGCAATACCGGCAACGTCCGTACGTCAAGGAAGAACTCTGGGCCGGCAAAATCGCCCGTGCCCTCGGCTCCCAGCCGGATCTCGATGAAGAAGAGCTGGCCGAGGTAACGGGCCTGGACTTCCTTCAGATCGAGCGCACCCTGACCTGGGAAAGCGAACGCTTCCTGAGCGATCAGACCCCACCGGGCGATCACGAACGGCCAGGAGACACCCCCGGCACGACGGACGGCAAAGGCGCAGGCTGACGCCGGCCACCGGCCTCTTCACCACGTATCTACGTCATTGCCGCCACCGGCAGCGTGCTCTCACCGACCGCGTGCACCCACCGGCACTACCGAGCTCGCAAAGCCAGGGCCGTCCGGTCGGACCGGGGTGATTCAGGCCTCGGTCCGGACACCTTGCGGCCTCCGGAATATCGACGCCATCGACGCTTCCGTCCGGCAACGCCGCTCGCTGCGCGTCCAGTTCGGGGGGCCGAGCACGACGCTCACACGGGCCGGTTCGAAGGTCCACGGGCCGGCCGAACCGCTCCGTCTCAGTTCGTCCGACGGGACCTGGGGGAGACGTTCGCGGCGCGGGAGGAGGTGGCAGGCATCTCGAACTCGTCCTCCAGGTCGGCTTCGACGTAATTGTCCCCGTAGGCCGGTTCGATGAAGACGTTGGCGTAGTCGGGCTTTGCGGGACGAGGGAAATGGGCAGCGACCTCGTTGTGCTGCTGCGGTGCTGAAGGGGACATGAGGTTCCTTGGTGTTTTGCGGCTGAAAGCGGTGGTCAGGCTGCGATGGGTGGCTCGGTCGGGCCCACCTCGACGAGGGTCTGGATGCGGCGCGGGCCGGCCAGCACGTCGGGGCCGATGCCGCCCAGGTGTCGGCGAGGTGCAGCTTCGCCGACGTGGCCGTGGAGACGATGCTCTCGGGCCCGTCCGGTGGGACGTCGTACCGGGTGTCAGTGTCGGCGAGGGGCTGTGAATCGCTCCAGATCCTCTATTCGATGATCATGTTACGTGATCGGGCTCGGCAAAGCGCGTCAGACGACGCATGGGGTGAGCCCTCCCACGTTCGGATGGGCGGACCGCAGGCCCGGTGCTCTCCGCGCGAGTGACTTCGCGAGGCGTTTCGAGGAGGCGGCCCTGGTGAGGGTAGCGCGGGAGACGCCCGTGGAGGGCATCGGCGGTCAGACTGTTTCCGGTGCCGTGGTAGCAGCGTAGTGCTCGGCGATCTCGTCGCTGGTCGTGAGCCACACCCCTGGGTGGTTGGCGATGTACTCGAGCGCCTGGTCCAGGTACCTGTGCCGGAAGGGCTGGTTGATGACGAACTGGTGCAGGACCAGCGACATCACGCGGCCGCTGTCCTTCGCATCGTCGTAGAGCTGGTCGAGCTGATCTTTGACGAGCTGGAGGAAGTCCGGACCGCTCAGGCTCTTGCCGACGAACAGTTGGACGTCGTTGACCTCGATGGAATAGGGCACGCTCAGCATGCCCGGCACGTTCAATCGGTAGGGCTGATCGTCGTTGGCCCAGTCGAGCACGTAGTCCAGGCCCAGCTCGGCGAGCAGCTCGGGCGTGCGGAAGGTCTCGGTGAGCGCCGGGCCCAGCCAGCCGCGGGGCTTGCGTCCGCTCGCCTTCTCGATGGTGCCGATCACCTCAGCCAGGTAGGAGCGCTCCTCTTCAGGGGACATACCGGCCTGGAGGATGGAGTTGTTCTTGCCGTGGGCGGCCCAGACCCAGTCCCGGTCCCGGCCCGCTCGGATGATCTGCGGGTAGCGCTCGGCAACGTCGGAATTGAGCATCACACTTGCGCGCATCCGGTGCCGGTCGAGGCTCTCGATCAGCCGCCAGATGCCCACCCGGGGCCCGTAGTCGCGCCAGCCGTAGTTCAGTGGGTCGGGTGCCAGGGCCTTGGTATCGGGAAAGATGCTCGTCGAGGGGCGGTCGATCCGGTAATGCTCAACGTTCAGCCCGACGTAGAAGGCGATCCGGGCGCCGTTCGGCCAGCGGATCGGTTCGCGCTCGATGATGGGGCTGTAGTCGAAGAGTTGATTGTCCATCAGTTCTCATCTCGTGACGGTTGAACACTGCGGTTGCGCAGTGGGGTTGGGCACTGGCGTTCAGCGCTGCGATGGGCACCTGTGGGATTCGGTGGGGCCCTGCGGGATGCGGTGCATGTGTATCGTCGAACCCTCACATTGATGAGAACGTCAATGCGGTGATATGTGAGGTGGGCCATATGCGCATCGGAGAACTGTCGGACCGCACCGGCACCCCCCGCCGGCTGTTGCGCTACTACGAGGAACAGGGCCTGATCGCCGCCGGTCGCAGTGCGAACGGCTACCGTGACTACGACGAACGCTTCGTTGACCGGGTCCTACAGATCAGAGGGCTGCTCAACGCCGGACTGCCGACGCGCATCATCAAGCAGATCCTGCCCTGCCTCGACAAACCCCGGGCCATCTACTTCCCCGATGCCACACCGGAAATGATCGCCACGCTGACACACGAACGGGACAGGATGACCGACCGCATCCGGTGCCTGACCCGCAACCGTGACGCGATCGGCGAGTACCTCGACGCGGTGGTGGACTACAACAGTGCCGACGCCGAGGTCGGAGCACTCGCAGAGTCGTCATCCGACAGGCCCTAGCAGCCTGGTGCACACCGATCCGGTTCAAGGAAGGCGGGCCCACACCCCGATCGGTGCCGACGAGGCGGAACCGGGCGCCGGGTCGTTAGCGGGACATCAGCCGGGCGTGAGCCAAACGCCAGCGGGCCCGGCCAGGCTGGTGTCACAGCGGGAAAGCGACTCCGCGAGGCCCGCACGATCACACGGGGGAACCTCAACATGCGCACATCAGGTCGTCCCAGGCGTCCACCGGCACCGGACACGGCGCTTCCGGTTCCGGCTCGCAGGCCGGCTTCGGCAAGGTGACCACCGTCGGGTCTCCTCCCCGCTGTGTGGGGCGTCAGCCGGTGCCGTAGTGATCCGCGACAACGGTTTTCGGTGGGCATTCAGCCCTGTTCATGCGCCCCGGCACGGCAACACCGGTTTTCTATCGGTTAGTTGGTATACAGGAGCAATGTCACACTTACCCGCACTACACGGAGTGGCCCACCTCCGGCTGCTCGGTCCCGTCGAACATGTTTCGGCTGACGGAACGGCAGGACGGCCCGGAGCGCCGGGCCCACAGGCCGTGCTGGCGGCGCTGGCGCTCCGTGCGGGGACCCTGGTGACCATCGACCAGCTGGTGGACGGTCTGTACGACGATGATCCGCCTGCCTCCGCCCGCCGAGTGATCGTGAACTACGTCCATCGGCTGCGGACCTACCTCGACCGTGCGCACGCCGCGGGCGGGGAGGGTGGCGCCGCGGCAGGTGGAGACGGTGGGGCCACGGTCATCGGGACCATGGCGGACGGCTACATCCTGCGACTGCCGGCCGAGCGTGTCGACGCCCTGCTGTTCGGCCAACTTACGCTGCGGGCCAGGCGTGCGGCCGCGCAGGGCGATGCCGCCTACGCCGCATCCGTCCTGAAGGGGGCGCTCGGTATGTGGCAGGGCCCGGCGCTGGCCGGGCTCCCCGGGCCCTACGCACAGGAACAGCGCCGGGCGCTGGCCGAACAGCGGGCCTCGGCAACGGAGCACCACCTGGAGCTGTCGCTGGCGTGCGGGCGGCACGAGGAGGTGGTGCCGGAGATCCTGTGCGCCCTGGAGGCCTATCCGTACCGGGAGCGGCTGCACGGTGCGCTGATGCTGGCCCTGTACCGGTCGGGGCGGAGCGCCGATGCGCTGCTGGCCTACGATCACGCCCGCCAGGTACTCGCGGACGAGATGGGCATCGATACGGGCCCCGCCCTCGACGAGCTGCACGCCGCGGTTCTGGCGGGTGACCGGACTCTGTTAGCGGTTCCTGATACGGCGAGCGTCGCTGCCGCCCCGGCCGACGTGCAGGTGCGGTCGCCCGTCCCCGCGCTGGGGGTGCCCGCCCAGTTGCCGGCCGTACCGTGCGACTTCACCGGGCGGCACGAGGAGGTCTGCACGCTGGTCGCCGCGCTCAGCGGGCATGCCGCACACCCCGTCGCGGTCATCACAGGGATGGGCGGCGTCGGCAAGACCGCACTGGCGCTGCGCACCGCGCATGCGGTCACGGGGTCCTTCCCCGACGGCCAGTTGTACGCCGAACTGCGCGCACCGTGCGGAGCCCCTGGTGACCCGGCCGACATTCTGGCCGGTTTCCTGACCGCACTGGGCGTGCCGCATGAGCGCCTGCCGGCTTCGGTGAGCGACCGCGCGGCGCTGTTCCGCACCCTGCTGTCGGACCGTGCCGTGCTGGTGGTGCTGGACAACGCCGCCGGCGTCGCCCAGGTCGAACCGCTGCTGCCCGGCGCCGACCAGTGCGCGGTACTGGTCACCGCCCGTGCGCTGGCGGCGCTGCCGGCCGCCGTCAAGGTGTCACTGAAGGGCCTCGAACCCCACGATTCCGTGGAGCTGATCGGCAAGGTGGCCGGTATCCGGCGGATCGAGGAGGAGCCGGACGCCGTCGCGGCACTCGCCGCCGCCAGCGGCTATCTGCCGCTGGCGCTGCGGGCGATCGGCGCTCGGCTCGCGCTCCGGCCGTCCTGGCCCGTCGCCACACTGCTGTCCCGGATGTCCGACCAGGCCAGACTGCTCGGCGAACTGCGGGTGGGTGAGCTGACGGTCGAGGCGGTGTTCGAGCAGTCGTACGCCCAGCTCTCCCCGCAGCGGGCCCGGGCATTTCTGGCATTGTCCCTTCCGCACTGCGTCGAGTTCGGTGTGAAGGGTGCCGCCGCGGTTCTCGAACTGCCGGAGCGGGAGGCGGAGGACGTACTGGAAGCCCTGGTCGACGCGGTACTCCTGGAAACCCGCGCACCGGGCCGCTACCGCTACCACGATCTGGTCGGGGCGTACGCGCGGGCGACGGCCCGAGTGGCGCTGACCGAGGAGGAGCGCCGCCAAGTGATGCGCCGGGCGGCCGACTTCCTGTGTGCCAGTGTCGCCGGAGCGGTCCTGGCGACCCAGCCGCTCGGCGGCCGGCTGACCGCTGAGCTGCGACCCCGGCGGTCGGCGGGTGAGGATGTGGGGACCGGTCAGGAGGCGATGCGGTGGATACGGGGCGCGCTGCCCACCGTGGCCGCGGTGGCGGAGCAGGTGGCCGGCAGCGGAGACCCGGAGGCGGTGGCACTCGCCGTCGACGGGCTGATGCTGGCCCCCTGCTTCGAGGAGACCGTGCCCCTCGGGACACTGGCGCCGGCGGCCACCGCTCTGGTGCGGTCCGCGGTGGCATACTGCGACGAGGACGTGGTGGGCACGGCTCATTACGCGGCCGGGGTGATCCTCAAGAAGCACTCCTCGCTCGACTGCCTCGACCGCTCACGGGCGCACCTGCTCAAGGCGCTGGAGATCTTCGGTGATTCTCCCGCACCCGCCGATGGCCACCGGCCCTTCCTGACGGTTCTCTTCACCCATGCCATGCTGGCCCAACTCGATGCCATGCGCGCCGACTTCACCTCGGCCCGCGCCCATGCGGAGCGGTCGGTGGAGATGGCGGTGGTCACCGGCGACCAGGGGCTGGTCACACGGCGGCGCACCCTCCTGCTCCAGATCCGCGCCCAGGACCCCGACGGCAGGAGGAACCTGGCCCGGATCCGCGAGCAGTGCCGGGAGCTGGCCGGTCTGCTGACCTGCGGCAATGACGTGAAGTGGCTGATCCGGGTGATGACGACGGAGGCAGACACCCTGTTGTACGGCGGCCGACCCGCACAGGCGGCCGCGCTCTACCGCCAGGTGTTGCAACGCACCCGGACCAGCGGCCATGCCAGGAACGAGACCGAGTGCCTGTACCGGCTCGCCGAGGCACTCCTGCTGACCGGGGACACCCATGCCGCCGTCGACCATGCGCGGCAGGCCCTGCAAGGCGCTCAACTCGCCCAGGAACACTTGCTGATGGCGCGCAGCCACCAGGCTCTCGGCAGGTCCCTTCAGGCCGTCCGGGCCGAGCAAGAGGACGGGGAAGCGGCGGATCATCTGGAGAAGGCCGCGGAACTGTACCGGGTTCTCGGTCTCCATACGGGTTCCCGGGCTGCCGTCGGTCACTGACCTCGTCCCGCCCGGACACCGCTGGGTGTCCGGGCGGGACGCGATCAGCTGCGCCGTGTGCGACCTCACTCCCTGTGCCCGGCCAGCCAGTTGGCCAGCACCGGGCCGATCTGCGCGAGCTGCTCGGGGCGGGTGAGCTCGCCGTGCGTGCCAGGTACGGGCGTGACGGCGAGCCGGCCCGTCACGTGGGGCCGCCACGCCTGCGGCAGCCGCATGCCCGGGGCCCAGCCCTCGGTGGCCTCGAAGAACAGCACATCACCCCGGAACGAGCGCGGAACGAATCCGCTCTGGAGGCGACTGTTGCGGGCGAACACCCGGACCATGGCCGCCAGGCCCTGTTCCCCGAGCAGGGCGAGCGGGCCGGCCGTGGAGTCCGCCTGGTGCCCGAGGGAGTCGAACAGGGCCTGCCTCAGTTCTCCCGCGTCCTGTGCATCGTTCCCGTCCGTCCCGGGTCCGCTCTTCTTCGCCCTTCCCTTGCCGTGGCCGTCGACGGTCACGCTCGACGGGTAACTGTCCATCAGTACGAGCGAGTTGACCTGCTGTCCGGCCTCCTGGAGCCGTACCGCCATCTCATGGGCGACCACCCCGCCGAAGGACCAGCCGAGGAGCGAGCAGGGGCCGTCCGGCTGTAGCGACCTGATCTGCGCGAGGTAGGCCTCCACCATCTCCGTCATGCTTTCCGGAGCCGCATCGGGCTCGGTGAGCCCGTGTGCCTGGAGGCCGTACACGGGCTGGTCGGGTGCCAGGTGGCGGAGCAGCCCGGAGTACACCCAGCTGATTCCGGCCGCCGGGTGGACGCAGAAGAGCGGCTCGGGGGGTGTGGCGCCCCGTGTGCGGGACGGCGTGGCCGCCCGGCGTACGGAGCGCAGCGGGAGCAGGACGGCGAGGGAGTCGTCGGGCGTGTCCTGCGAGAGCCGGTCGGCGAGTCCGGCGACGGTCGGGGCATCGAACAGGGTTCTGATGCCCAGCTCGGCGCCCAGCACCGAACGCGCCCTGGCGATCAGCCGGGTGGCGAGCATCGAGTGGCCGCCCAGGGCGAAGAAGTCGTCGTCGATGCCCACTTCGGGCACCCCGAGGACCTCGGCGAACAGCCCGCACAGCAGCTCCTCGCGCACCGTTCGCGGGCCTTGGCGGTGCTCCGCCGTCCCGTCACCCGGTGCCGGCAGCCTCCGCCGGTCGAGCTTTCCGCGCGAGGTCAGCGGCAGGGCATCCAGGAACAGGATCGACGACGGCACCATGTGGCGGGGCAGCGACGACGTGGCGAGGCGGCGCAGCTCCCGGGCGTCCGCCCGGTCCTGCTCCGTGGGAACCACATAGGCCACCAGCTTGCGCTCCCCCGGCCGGTCCTCCCGGACGATCACGCTCACCTGGCGGACCGCGTCGTGTCCGGCTAGCACCGACTCCACCTCGCCGGGTTCGATCCGGAAGCCGCGGACCTTCACCTGGTCGTCGGTGCGGCCCACGTATTCCAGGACACCGTCGGCGCTCCAGCGCGCAAGATCCCCGGTCCGGTACATGCGCTCCCCCGGCGCTCCGAACGGGCAGGCCACGAACCGCTGTGCCGTGAGCCCCGGCCGGCCCAGGTAGCCGCGGGCCGTACCCGCCCCGGCCAGATACAGCTCGCCGACCACCCCGGCGGGCAGGGGCCGCAGGCCCGCGTCGAGCACGTACATACGGTTGTTGCCGATCGGCCGGCCGATCAGCGGGCGCTCGTGATCGGCCGCCGCGCCGTGCGAGACGTACACCGTGCACTCCGTCGGGCCGTAGGTGTTGAAACCCTCGGTCCCGGAGGTGGCGCGGAGTTCGCTCCACAGCGCCTGGTCTACGGCCTCGCCGCCGAGCTCGACGATGCGCGGTTGCGAGGGCTGCCCTGCGGACAGCATGCCCGCCGTCATCAGCTGCCGGCAGTACGTCGGCGAGATCTCCATGTAGTCGATGCCCGCGGCGCCGATGTACTCGGCCATCGCCTCCGGGTCGCGGCGGACCTCGTCGTGCACGAGGTGCAGTTCATGGCCGCCCAGCAGCCACAGGACCGGTTCCCAGGAGGAGTCGAAGGTCAGCGGTCCGGTCACCAGGGCACGGAACCGGTGGTCCCCGGCGGCCGCCACCTGAGGCGCGAACACCGCGAAGTGGGCGTGGAACAGGTTGCTGAGATTGCGGTGCTCCACGGCCACCCCCTTCGGCCGGCCCGTCGAACCCGAGGTGTAGATGACATAGGCGAGATGGTCCGGGCGCAGCGGTACGGGCCGGTCCGCAGGGTGCGGGTCGACCGGCGCGTACCGGCTGAGGGACTGACGCGTGGCGGGGTCGTCGAGAACCAGCACCTCAAGAGAGGGTTCGGTCCCCGGCCGGAGCCGGGTCACGTTCTCCCTGTCGGTCAGCAGGAAGGACGGCGCGGCGTCCGCCAGCATCAGGGCGATCCGGTCCTCGGGGTACTCCGGGTCCATGGGCACGTAGCAGCAGCCCGCTTTGAACGCGGCCAGCAGCGCGACGATGTGCTCGCCGGCCCGTGGGAGCAAGGTGGCCACTCGCTGTTCCGGCCGGATGCCCTGGCTGATCAGCAGCCACGCCAGCCGGTTCGCACGCGCGTTCAGCTCACGGAAGGTCAGGGTGCCGTCGGCGTCGACCACCGCGGTGGCATCGGGGCTGTTCCGTACCTGCTCCTCGAAGATCTCGTGCACCGGCCGGTCGTCCGGCAGCGGAAGAGCGGTGTCGTTCCACCGGGAGAGGATGCGGACCCGCTCCTGCGGGGAGAGCAGTTCCATCGCTCCGATGGGAGTGTCCGGGGCGGCGCCGGCGGTGGTGAGGAGGCGCAGCAGCCGCTGGGTCAGGGCCTCGGCGGTGGCACGTTCGAACAGGTCGGCCGAGTAGTGCAACAGGCCGTCGACACCGCCGGGGCTGCCGTCGGCGCCGTGCCGTTCGGTGAAGGTGAAGTCGAGGTCGAATTTGGTGGGGGCGGTGTCGAGGGGGTGGGGGGTGATGGTGGTGCCGGGGAGGTCGAGGGTGCCCTCGGCGTTGTTCTGGAGGACGAGCATGGTCTGGAAGAGGGG
>NZ_JOHB01000059.1:0-19189 GCF_000719605.1 Streptomyces sp. NRRL S-1813 | reverse complement strand
TGTTGAGCAACAAAGGACTGATCACTCCGCCCTGAGGGGTTCCCTCATCGGTCCGAGTGAATCCTCGACTCCGGCCCAGTTGATGCTGTGCCAGTCGAGATATCCGCCCTGGGGTCCGTTCGCTGTGGAAGTCCGAACAGGCTTGGATAACTCCAACTGTGAGTTCCTCCTTCGCGTCTAACTTGTCCGCCAGGTTCTGGCTGCTTTACTCGGGATACTGCAAAGGCTCACCTGGTCCACGTGAGCCCCCTTTCAGGGCGGGTCACCGGGACCCGTATCCGGCGAGTTATGGCCGGAGGCGTGAAGGTCACCTCCAGCTTTCCTCTGATCTTTCGATCTACCGGCATTCGCTTCTGGGACCATCCTGTTCCCGCTGGAGAGTTGGGCCTTCCTTGCGGTTGGCTTACCGGGCCGAGTACCCGGACTCCATCGGGGTTTCCACGTTCCACACACGTAAGTTGCGACTGGGAGGGGTGCCCCCTCTATCCCGGAACCGGCGGTGTCCTCTTTCCGGTCTCAAATCTCCGGAAGTCGCCTGACGCCTCTCAGTGTCGGGTTCTGTAGCTGCTGATTGCAAACCACCAGGCAGCTTCAACCTTACGAGACATCAACGAGGGTTCACGCGGTTCACCCGTCCAGCCTTTCCCTCGCCTGTTGTTCCCCGGTGGTCGGGAAACTCTTGGGCTTGAACACTCAGCTTCACACCCCGCCGTTACCGGCGACGCATGTGAGTGCGGGAACGGATACGGACACTAATCCGGGGTCAGCACATCTCTCCTTCCTTCGTGGCTTTCCCACATAACGTGTGCGACTTCGTGTCGCACTTTCAGGCGGTTGATCGCTCGTTCGACGGTGTTGCGCTTCTTGTAGCGGTCCTGGTCGAAGCCGGGCGGCCGTCCGCCGCGTGATCCTTTGCGGCCGGCGGGCGGCCTGGCTGTCAGTCTTCTCCGGGATCATGTGCCGGATACCGCGTCGCCGCAGGTACTCGCGGCACGACCTGTTGCTGTAGGCCTTGTCGGCTGCGAGGCTGTCCGGCAGGACACCCGCACCGACGCGCTGTGCAAGGAGCTCGGCGGCAACGTCGGCCAGGACCGGTTCCGCCACGCGACCGGCCTGCCGCTGACCTCCTACTTCTCCGGCCCCAAGATCCGCTGGCTGCTGGACAACGTCGCCGGCCTGCGCGAGCGCGCCGAGATCCTCTTTCGGACCATGGACTCCTGGGTCATCTGGAACCTCACCGGCGGCCCTTCCTGCGGCGTCCACGTCACCGACGTCACCAACGCCTCGCGCACCATGCTCATGAACCTGCACACCCTGGAGTGGGACGAGCGCCTCCTCGCCGCCATGGATATCCCGGCCGCCATCCTGCCGCGGATCCGCTCCTCCGCCGAGGTGTACGGCATGGCCGGCGGAGCCCTCTACGGCGTGCCGGTCGCCTCCGCGCTCGGCGGCCAACAGGCGGCGCTACGTAACCCTTGTACTGACCGACGCAGGTGACGCCCCATCAACGAGTGTGCGAAGCCGTCGCCCGTCCCGAATGCGGAGTGGCGGTGCAGCCGCCTGCGTACGGGAGCCGTCGCGATCCGTGAGTGTGTGGGCCGCGGAACTCGCCGTGTTCAGGAGGTCATTTGCCTCCAGCGCAGTCGTAGAGGGTGAAGCTTCCGTCCGAGAGCTGACCGTAGGCCTTGGGGGAGACGGGGGTGCAGCTTCTCTTCACCCAGACCGACGCCGGTGTCGACGGGCGGCGCGTGGTGAGGAGGGCGTAGCGCAGTTGGTGGGCGGAGACCAGGTCCCTGAGCCGTGGTGCGGTCGGATAGGGGGTCAGGCCGGTAAAGCCGCCCATGACCAGTAGGGGTTGGGGGGTGGCGCGCAGCAGGGGCGAGGCGCCGTAGGCGGCTTGGGTGGCGAGCAGGTACTTCTCCCCGGAACGGTGCGCGGAGAGGTAGTTCAGCAGTGCGCTGTCCCGTCCGGACGGTTCGTTCAAGGGGTTTCGTCGGACCTTGGCCCGGTGGTGGTGCGCATCTTGGTAGCCGGGGCCGACCGGTCCGGCCAGTGGCTCTATCGGTGAGCCGGGGTAGCGCGGGTTCAGGCAGGAGGCGGCCCAGACGGCCGGCGCGAGCAGTACGGCTGTCAGGGACGCTGCCAGGAGGCTGTGCATCGCCCGTCGTGTGGTGTGTGGTCCGCTGGTCCACAGGCCGACGGTCCCGCACAGGCCGAGCATCAGCACCACCGGCAGCAGCCAGGGCGCGAATTCGCTGTGCGGGCCGTCAATTGCCGCGGCCCACAGTGCCGTGAGCCCGACAGCGACGGGCAGCGCCGCCCGACGTCGGCCACCGGCGCGGTACTCGGCCCACAGGAGGGCGATTCCGCCACCGGCCAGCGCGGCGAGGGCCGGGGCAAGTACGGTCATGTAGTAGCCGTGGTTGCCGTTGGAGTTGCTGAAGACCACGATGTGAACCGCCAGCCAGCCGCCCCAGAGCAGGAACCCTGTTCGCGGCCCGTCGGTGCGCGGCTGTCCGGCGCGCCACCACACGCCCAGCGCCAAGACCAGTACGGCGAGCGGCAGGAGCCAGGCGATCTGCGGGCCCACGCTCTGGTTGACCACCATGGTCCAACCCGTGTTACCGGTGGTGCGGCTGGCGGCGGTGCCGGCGACGGCGCCCAGCGCGTGCGGGTCGTTGCCGAAGCGGCTCAGCCCGTTGTAGCCGAAGACCAGGGTGAAGGGGCTGTTGTTGCTGGTCCCGTCGATGTAGGGACGGTTCGCGGCGGGGGTGACCCATACCAGCAGCAGCCAGGAGCAGGAGACGACGAGTGCGGTGATCCCGGCGAGCAGCAACCGCCGGGCCCGGTCCCATCGGGAACCAGGTGCTGCCAGTTGGTACACCGCGGCGAAGACCGGCAGGACGAGCCACGCTTGGAGCATCTTGGTCTGGAAGGCCAGGCCCACCCATGTCCCGCAAACGAGCAGCGGCAGCAGTCTCCCGGTGCGGACGGCCTTCTGCAGCGATCCTGCCGCGAGGACCAGCAGCAGAACGAGCAGGGTGTCGGGGATGTTGTGCCGGTTGAGCGCGACGGTGACCGGAGTGAGGGTGAGTACCAGCGCGGCGAGCAGCCCTGCCAAGGGGCCGGCCCAGGCACGGACGATCCGGTGCAGCGCCCAGACAGCGAGTACCCCCTCCAGCACCTGCGGCAGTACCGCCGCCCAGTTGTACGGTCCGAGGAGCCTGACGGAAAGGGCCTGTGGCCACAGCGCACCGGGGATCTTGTCCAGGGTGACCGAGCCGCTCGGGTCGAGCCCGCCGAAGACGAAGGCGTGCCAGTTCGCCGCCATCGACCGCACGGCCGCGGTGTAGTACGGGTGCACCGCGGCACGGTCGATGGCCCAGGTGTAGAGCACCGCGGCGACTGCCAGGATCAGCAGCAGGGCGTAGCACTCCTGACTGACGGCGGTCCGCTGACTGCGCTTGGCGTGGGCGCGTCTGATGCCCTGCGAGGGGTGGTGCCGGTCGGTGGCGTCCCGGGTGAGGGGGGTGGTGGCCATGGCGGGGTCTCTCCTGGGGCGGCGGGCTGGGTACGTGGGCTTCACAGGCGGCGGGCCATGCGGAGCCCTTGGGCGTAGAAGCCATGGCCGTCGAGCGTCGCGCGGCCGGCCAGGTCGCCCATGGTGGGCCCGTTGGCCCGCGAGCGGCTGGAGTAGAAGCGCGGGCGCCCGTCCGTGTCCGGACCCAGGTACATGCCGACGTGGTCGATGTCGCGCGGGCTGCCGATGTCGATGGCGAAGAAGACGAGGTCGCCGGGGAGCAGCAGGCTGATGTCGGCAGGTGGCCGGCCGGTGTTCGGGATCAGCAGCACGCCGGGGGCCCGGGAGGCGATGGCGTAGGCGCGGCGGGGCAGGCCGGCCCCCGGGCTGTTGGTGGCGTGCATGGGGTAGCCCATGCGGTAGCCCCAGACCAGGCGCATGAAGCCGGAGCAGTCCACGTCCCCGTAGCGCTCCTTCTCCGGGTGCTTGCGGATGCCGTCCGGGAAGGTCCAGGGAGTGCCGAGGTAGTCGTAGAAGTCGGACTTCTCATCGCGGTAGTCGAAGGATGTCGGCGACTGTCCGGGAACGAGCGGCCCGAAGTGAGCCTTGCCGGCGTAGCGCAGACCCGATGCGGTGCGCAGATCGTGCGCCCCGTCGCCGTACTGGAAGGCCACGGCGAGGACGTCCGGACTGCGGTCGGCCAGGGCCTTGGGGAACCACTCCCGGAACCAGCGGGTTCGCTCCTTGTCCTGACTCCATGCACCGCCCATCAGCCGTACCCAGGCGTCGCTGCGCACCACCGCGCCGGTGGTGCGCGGCTCGCTCCAGGTACGGGTCGGGCCGGTCAGCAGCGCGGTGCGGGCACCGTCGGTGAAGGTGGCCAGCACGCGGTCGTCGGCGGCGCGAACCACCGTACGGGCAGGCGCGGCGCGGCGCTCGAAGCGGTAGCCGCCGGCGGGGACCGAGAAGCCACCGCCCGGTACGCCGCTCCGGAAGCGGTGCCATGCGTATGCAGTGACCGCACTTGCGGAGGCCAGACCGGCGGCGCAGGCCAGGATCTGACGGCGACTGGGGCTGCCGGGCGGGGTGGGGTTGGTGCCCATGGTGACCTCCTCTAGGCGCGGATGGGTACGGCGGATGCGTGCGGCTCGTTCAGCCGATGGGCAGTGCCCCCAGCAGCAGCCCGGCAACGAGCACCACATACGTGCCGAGGGTCACCGCGGTGGTGGAGATCACGGTGGCGGCCAGCGGTTGGCGGACCAACTGATAGGCGATGAGGCCGGGCACGATGAAGCCCAGTGTCTGGGTGGTGTAAAGGAGCGGGAACTCGTGCTGGAGCGCGAGCAGCACCGTGGTCTGGAGCAGCACTGCGGACAGCACCACGGCGGCGAAGAGCCGCTTCCCGTAAAGGATTGCATGACGCTGAAGGACCTTGGTCGCGACGAAGGTGAGCGCCGTGACGCCGATCACCATCGCGGCCCGGACCACATCGGTGACGAGGGTCAGCGCGAGCCAACCGGGGGTGATCATGCCGCCGGGGGAGAGGTTGGTGGTCAGATAGCAGACCAGTGAGAAGACCAGTCCGAGGGCTATCCCCAGCGCGATGGTCTGCGGAGTGACGTTGACGGGGATCACAGCGGGTTCCTTGTCGGCTGGTACAGCGCGTGGGCATGGGCAGCGCCGGGGCTCGGGAGATGCGGCCCGGACGTCGGGTCGTTCAGCGACGCCACCCAGCTGTACGGCTCCGGCTCGGGCGGGTGCGCGACCGGAAGTGGCTCGTCGGCGTCGTCCGAGGGCAGCCTGCTGAGGTGCTCCAGCAACAGCTCGCCCTGGCCGTGGATATTGCCGACGGCCACCAGCGAGGAATCCGGGGCCAGTTCGGCGAGGAGGGCGCGGGTCAGCTCCTGCGCGTCGCTCCGGTCGCCGCCCAGGTCCACCACCCGACCCGACGACCAGCCCGACGGGATGCCGTCGCGGGCGCTCTTGGTCGGATGACCGATGAGAAAGACCGTGTCCGGGGCCAGGTCGGGGACGATCGCTCCCATCTGCCCATTGCGTTCGACCCGGTCCGGGCGGCAGTTGATGACCACGTTCAGCGGGCGGCGGATCGCACCGAGCTCCTCCAGCTGACGGACGTTCATCAACGTCGACTCGGGGTCGTTGGCGGCGAAGACATTGGCGAAGCGCAGCCGTTTGCCGTCCGGTGTGCGGTAGCGCTCGACGGAGAGCACGCCGGGGTCCGGTGGCGCGTCCCACATGCCGCGCAGGGCGGTGGCCCGCTCCACGCCGAGCAGTTCGGCCACTGCCAGCGCGATGGCGACGTTCTCCTTGAAGGTGAACCAGCTGAACTCGCGCAGCTCCTCGTCGGTGACCGATGCCGGATCGACCGCGATCAGGCGGCACCTCCGCTTGTCCGCCTCCTCCTTGAGGATGTGCAGCCGCTCCTGCTCGGCGGTGACACAGACCCCGCCGACCGGCATCGACCGGGACAGCGAGCGGGCCACATCGTCCAGCGTCGGACCCATTTCGGCGAGGTGGTCCTCGCGGACGTTGCACAGCACGCCGATGGTGGAGCGGATCAGCTTCTCCTGGTTGACCTCTTGAAGTGCGGGCATCACCGCCATGCACTCGATCACCAGAGCATCCGGCCGGTAGGCCGCCGCGCGCCGGACGATGCCGATCTGCTCGACGACGTTCGCGATGCCGAACTTCCGGTACACCGGCTCCTCTGTGGCATCCGGGTGGATGAACCGGGCAGCGGTGCCGGTGGTCTTGGCCACGGTGACCAGGCCACCGCCCCGCAGCGCCCCCGCGCACAGCCGGGTGATCGAGCTCTTGCCGCGAATGCCGTTGACCAGCACCCGCGTGGGGATCTGTGCCAGCGCGGCGTAGTGGCGCCGCTGCTCCAGCACGCCGGCGACCAGCAGCACGGCACAGCTCAGCAGCAGGACAACATAGAGGAAAAGCACGTCGGTTGATCCTTCACTGCTACGGTGCGCTGCCGCGCTGGAACGATGGGGCAGGGACAGAGGCAAGGTAAGCTCGCCCGCCGCCGCGGTCCCGCTCCACCAGCGCCTGCCGGAGCAGTTCCAGACTGCGAGTGACCGAACCGCACTCGTCGTGGTGGACCGGGTACAGCACGGTGCGGCGGTCACCGTCGGCCAGCCGCTCCGCGCATCTGGTGAGGGTGCGCAGCGGTCTGACCACCACGATGTGCAGCCAGCTCAGGCAGGCGCCCCCCGCGGCCAGGGCGAGCAGCCCGGCCAGCATGGTGCGTGACTGGACCTGATATGCCGCCAGTTTGAGCGCTGCGGCGGGTTCGGCGGAGACCACCCGCCAGCCGAGGCCGGCGGCCGGCCCCGTCTGTGCCAGTGGCGCGGCGGCCGCGACCGACGGGCCCGCGCCCGGCGCGGTCCCCGCGTGGAGGACGGCCGATGCCGGGCTGCCCGCGCCGCCGGGTGCCGCGTCGGTCTTGGCCACCAGACGGGTGAGGGCGCGGCTGGGAAGCGATTGGAAGGCTTGAAAGCCGACGCTTGCCGCGAGCACTCTGTGGTGCTCGTCGGTCAGCCACACTCTGCCGAGCCCCGGCCGGGCAACCAGGTCGTTCAGCGCGTCAACGCCGATCTCTGCGACGACTACGGCCGAGGCGGTGTCCCCGCCTTTATCGGCGTTCTTGGCGTTCTTGGCCGTCGGGATCTGGACGTAGGCGGCGATCGCGGGGATCTTGCCTGACGTATTGACCTGGGTGATTCCGTCGCCGGTGGGACGGGCGAGGGTGCGCAGCGGCTCCTTGCCCGCTCGCAGCACGATGGCACCGGTGTGGTCCAGCATGTACAGCGATCGGTACGTGGGATGGTCGGCGTGTTCACGTCGCAGAACCTGCGCCGCCCGCTCCCGTGGCGCACCGGCGATGGCTGATGCCGTCGCCGCGAGGTCGGCGTGGCTCTGGCCGAGGGACTGCCGTACTCGGTCAGCGGTGGCTTCGGTGCGTGCCTGCTGGTCGGCGACGGCGGCTGCCGGTACGGCCTGGGCGCCCGGTACGCGATTGAGCAGGAACAGCAGCGGCACTCCCCACGCGGCGATCACGAGTGTGCAGATGAGGACCAGAGCCCGGGCACCGGGGCGGCGCCGCACCGGCCGCACAGGCTCCGGTCCCGTCTGGCCGAGCAGTTGGCGGCGTATCGACTCCAGCGCCCGGCCGACCCTGCCGGGCTCGCCGAACGCACCGGCTGCCACCGGCTGCGCCAACTCCGCGCGTACTGCGGGCATTTCGCCGGCGCCCTTGGCCAGCCGGGCAGCGGACAGGTGCAGCCGCAGCAGCGGACGCTGCACGGTGACCCACAGCACCAGAGCGACCAGCACGGCGATCACCACCAATGCGCCCGCAGCCACGATGGCGAACCCTGTGTGGTCGGCTCCGCCCTTCGCCGGAGTCACATCCCTGAGCGTGAGAATCGTCAGTCCCGGCCCGAAGGCGTCGTCTTTGCCGTCCATCGCGGCGACCGATGCCCAACCCGCGACCCTGCGCAGCCCGTCGTGACTGTTGCCGAGCATGCTGCCGGAGGCGTCACCGGTGTGCAGACCGGCGTCCGCGGCAGCGGAGGGCAGGGTGCGGTCCTTGGCGTCGAGTGTCAGGGGCTTGCCAGTGGCGGCCGTGGTGGCAAGCACCTTTCCGTTCCGGCCCACCAGTTGAGCGGTGCGCCCGTCTCCGTGGACCGCGAGGGCCGCGACCTTTTCCGAGACGACCAGCAGGAATTCGCGTGCACCATCGCCCTGTTCCCCCGCGTGGTCCGGCTTGCCGTCCTGGTTCCGGTCCGGAGCAGAGACAGCCACCCGGGCGAAGAACAACAGTCGCGGTCCGGCGCGGCCCGAAGTGACCAGCCGGGGCGGGAGGTTGGCGGCAGGGGACCGCGCCAGGGCCGCTGCGTCCACCCCGGTCAGCGGCACCGTTTCACCGCCGGCCGCGAGCGGCTTGCCAGTGTGCGGGGCGAGCAGCACACCGCCCCGGACCGGGGGACCGGTCGGAAGGAGGGACCGCAGCGTCGCCTTCGGAGTACCGCTCGCGGGGGCCCTGACCGACGCGGCGGAACGACGCACTGTCCTGGCCCTGACGTCGGCGGACGTTCTGAACGAGTCCGCGGCATCCTCGGCGATCCGGCGTTCCGCGTCGCGTACCGCCTGGGGGACCTCCTGCTCATGAACGGCGCCGACGCCGAGTGTGGGAAAGACGGCAACTGCCAGCAGCGCGCAGAGCAGTGCGGCGATCGGCGGACGGACACCTCCGAGCAGAGGCATGTCGGCGCGGCGTCGCGCACGGTGTCGACGGGGCGCGTGAGCAACCGGGTGCAGGGCAGCCTCCTCTCGGCACGTGGGGGGATGAACGGGGGGCAACTCGACCAGTATCGAGCTGCGTTCACAAGATAATCCCATTTTCGGTCGCGACGCTTCCCTGCATACGGACCATACGGAACCTCTGCACTCAAATCGACCGAGGAAATGGCCACTTCTGGACCTCCGCCTCATCCCGGTGGCGGCGAATTCGCCAACGCCCCTGTCGGAACTCGGCGAGCCCGAATACCGGCGCGCTCGCACCGTCGAGGCGTTCCTCCAGAGCTAATCGCCGGTTCCTGCTGCCCGCTCCGACGTCGCATTCCGTGCCGCTGCAACTGGTCACGAGGGTGTCGAACGCAGGGCGCTGACCACTGGCATCCGCACGCCAGGGCAGGTCTCCCGTACGTATCCTGCGTTGGCACTCGACATGCTCAACTCCGCGGTGCATTCCACGTGTCGAAGGCCGAGCCACGTGCAGACGGATCCTCGGGAAAGGCCGGCCGTACGGCCGACGACGGCGCAGGGCACGAGACCGACGCCGCACAACTTCAGAAAGTACCGACGGCGTCACATCACCAACTGTGCGGTAATAAGAACTCTCCGCATAAACAAGGGGTCTTGGCTTGGCAATGGCAAATCACCTATTACGATGAGCGCCAACCGACCGCCGGTCACGCGGTGTTCGCCCTCATGGAGAAGGACTGCCCATGAAACACGCACGAAGGCGTCACAGCCCGTTACGAGCCCGGGTCGCCGGCACCACTGGGGCGCTGGCCGTCATCCTGGGCGCCGGAGTCGCGCCGGCTGTCGCCGCCGGGAAGAGCACTGGTACGCCCATGACCGCGGCAGCTGCCTTGGATGACCCGGCGCAAGCCCCGGACCAGGCGGCGGCCTTGGACGCGGCGCAACCCCCGGGCCAGGCGGCGGCCTTGGACGCGGCGCCGGCCCCGGGCCAGGCCACAGCCTTGGACGCGGCGCCGGCCCCGGGCCAGGCCACAGCCTTGGACGCGGCGCCGGCCCCGGGCCAGCTGACTCTGCCCGCCCCGACCGGGCGCCATGGCGTCGGAACCGTCGACCTCCACCTGCGCGACGCGAAACGCACGGATCCGTGGGTGCCCGGGCAGCAGCGCGAGTTGATGGTCTCGCTGTGGTATCCGGCCACGCACACCAGCCGCTATCCCGCCGCGCAGCTCCCGGTCAGCCAGCAGGTGCTGCCGGGCGGGGTGACCCTGCCCACCACTGCCGGGCACACCGGCGCCCCGGTGGATCGCAAGTCCGGCAAGCTGCCGGTGCTGCTGTACTCGCCCGGCGGGCGTGGGAACCGTGCGACGGGCACGGCACTGGTTCAGGACCTGGCCAGCCGCGGCTACTTGGTCGTCACCATCGACCACACCCACGACACCAACGATGTGGTGTTCCCTGGCGGGCGACATGAGGTGAGCATGCTGCCGCCAGGCACCAAATCGCGCGACTTGATCGACGTCCGGGCGGCGGACACCCACTTCGTCATCAACCAGCTGGCCGAGATCGCCCGCGGCCACAACCCGGATGTGGAACACAAGCTGCTCCCCCACGGGCTGACCCAGGCCGTGAGTACGAAACGCATCGGGATGTTCGGTGCTTCTCTCGGCGGCGGATCAGTGGCCGCTGCCATGCACGCGGACTCCAGGATCGACGCCGGCGTGAACCTGGACGGCCAGCTCTTCGGCTCGTCGGAACACCAGCGGCTTGACCGCCCCTACATGCTGTTCAGTTCCGAGCACCACAACCGCAACAGCGACCCGAGCTGGGCGCGGCTCTGGGAAAACCTGCACGGGGAGCGGCTCGACCTGAAGCTGCGCGGCTCCGGGCACAACTCCTTCGTCGACAACCAGGTCCTGTTCCCCCAGGCACCGGGCGCATTCGGGATAACCCCGGAAGTAATGCAGCAGGCACTCGGCACGATCGACCCCAACCGCTCCATCGAGGTCCAACGCACCTACGTCGCCGCCTTCTTCGACAAGCACCTGCGCCATCGGAACAGCCACCTGCTCGACGGCCCCTCGCGCCACTACCCAGAGGTCGACTTCATCCGCTGAACCGACCCGACGTCACACCCGCACCGCACGCTGACCCGCTGTAGACGCTCGACGGGTACCCGTGGCCCAGGCGCAACGGACGAGCTTCGAGGGCAACCGAGCAATGTGTTTCGCGCCGTTGCTGCGGGGGCCGTATCGAGCAGGTTGGCTTGCCGCCCTTGTCGGCTTCGAAGAGATACAGCGTCCGGCCCGTTCCGTCGGCGAGGATCGGGCCGGACTCCCTGGTGGCCCGGATGGCGACGGTGGCGCGGTGGATGGTGAGCCGGACGGCGAGGCGCTCGCGGTGGTGCGGACGGCGGACGGCGGACGGCGGACGGGGGTGCGGACTCGGAGGCGCGGGACGAGTCGTCGCCGCTGTCCGAATACCCGCCGGCGGTCATGACGGGCACGGCGGCCGCCGCGGCTACGCCCGGTCTAACGAGTCTGAGAGGGCTATTCGCGAGTTGATGTCCTTTTCGTTTGACGTTGGGTGAGGCTCGCTGGTCGGGGGCCTGTGGGCATGGTTATGGGTGGGGCTGGGTGAACAGGCCGGGTTCGGTGGAGGGTTACGGCGCCTACAGCGCTGAGGCCGTCACCCCGGGCACTACGGCCTCCCCCTCGTCACGGGGGAGGAGGCCGCAGTCATGTCCGGTCGGCACCGCGCCGCATGTCGCTCAGGACGCTGATCACGGTCCATGCGCGGCCGACGCGAGCACACGAGAAGAGGTCGACGGCCTGGACGGTGGGGGTGTTCGCGAAATTCATCGTGAACTCCTGGCGTACGAGGGCGACGTCACCGACGATGTCGACGCCACGGCGGCCGGGCGTCTCGGAGTAGCCCTCTTCACGCAGGCCGTTGCGCATCTGCGCCTCGGCGTATGCGGCCAGCCCAAGCACTGATATGTCACGGTCGTCGGGGAAGATACGCAGGGCGAGGACCGCGGCCGGGTCGAAGACGGCGTTGAACTTCTGCCAGTCGGGCTCGCCGCCCGGCTCGAAGGCGAGGGCGGCATAGGCACGCTCGACAAGAGCACCGAGCTGCTGCTCGTCGCTCATCGCACCGAGCCCCCGGCCGCGGCCACAGCAGGCCCGGTGGAGCCGAGTTCGATCGTGTAGGTGTCGATGCCCCGTGCGGCGAGCACGGCGTCGGGGTCGGCGGAGACGAACGCCCTGGCGCCGGGATCGTCGGTGAGATGGGCGTCGAAGTGGGCCGTGACCAGGCCCTGCCAGGCCAGCTTGGCCTTGTCCCCCGAAACGAGGCGCTCCATGGGCTCGACGGACCGGGCGATACGGGTCCAGTCGCCGGGGCCGTCCGGGAAGAGAGCGGCGAGGCCCTCGGTGAACTCCTTCAGCCACGCCTGGCCGGTCTCGATGTCGTCGACGAAGTGGTTGTGGTCGGCACGGGCGAGGACGACCATGCGCTTGCGTGTGGCGGGCAGCGAGCGGAACAGGGCGAGCTGGCCGTACAGGGGCAGCAATGAGTCCCGGTCGGCGGCGAGTACGAGGGTGGCGGCATCGTTGTGCCAGTCGAGATCGAGCTCGGTGACGAAGCCGTTGTCGGGTTCGGCCACCGGGGAGTCGCCTCCCGCGGGGCACATCGGGACGACGGCGGTGACCCGGTCGTCCACGGCGGGCGCGACGATCGAGGACCAGCCGCCGTAGCTCGCTCCGGTCACACCGACCCTGTGCGGGCGCACGGGCAGGGTCGCCGTCGCGGTGTTGATCAGGAACGGTATGTCCTGCTTGCGATTCTGGGCGATCGTGCGCAGGTGCGCGTTGTCGTCGTCCGACTCACCGCCGGACGGGTCCTGGGCGGTGAGGAAGGCGTTCACGTCCTGGAAGGTGCTGCCGACGACGTCGGGTGAGACGACGACGTAGCCGTGGCTGGCGAGGTGGGTGCCGAGGAAGGTGGCTTCGCGGCGGAAGCCCGCATAGCCGTGGATCAGCACGATCAGAGGGCGCTCGGTGGACCCGGCGGCCCAGTCCGCGTCGCGGACGGCGGCCTGGTGGACGACGTCGGTCGGGCCCACCTGGCTCTCGGCGGCCCATCCGGGGTTGAAGGTGTCCCAGTACGCCGGGTCGAGGTCATGGCCACGGTGACGCTCGTGCGCCGGATACCAGATCTCGACAGGCAGGGTCCGCTGGCGTTCGGTGTCGGTCCACTCGTCGCTGAGGACGCCGACGGGGTGGGCGCCGCGGGCGAACGGGTCGTAGGTCATGGGTCTCTCCTTGTGGTGCGCCGACCGCTCGGGGCGGCGGGTTGGATGGGTCAGGTGAGCGGATCGGTCTGCCCGATCGCGGCATAGACGGCCGGTTGCCGCCACCACAGCCAGGCGCCGCGGACGCACCCTGCGACGAGCGCCGCGAGGACGAGCAGCGGCAGAAGGACGCTGCTGCTGTCGTCGCGTCCGGTGAGCTGGGGGGTGTTGGCGATGATCAGCCAGTTCGCGGCCAGCAGTGCGAGGCCGGCCAGGAGCGGGCACAGCAGGACCTGCCAGGCGGGCAGACCGTGCCGGTTGCGCAGGAAGTAGGTGAAGATTCCGAACGCGGCCAGGAGGTTCATGAGGGGCAACCCGATCACGGCCGGTGCGCTGCCCAGGACGAAGAGGACCTCGTAGGGATCGCTCCCGCTTGCGGCGCATGCCAAGACCGCGGCGAGGGTCAGCAGGGAGTGCCCGGCGCTGGCCACCCAGGGCGATCCCAGGCGCGGGTGGGCCGCTCCGGCCGCCTTGGGCAGGACGCCGTCACGGCCCAGCGCGAACACATACCGCGAGGCGGCGTTGTGGAAGGCCAGGATGGACGCGAACCAGCTGGTGACGACCAGCACCTGCATGGTCGTGGCCACCCACCCGCCGGCGAAGTCCCGTGCGGCGGTGAACATCATGCCCGTGGGATCAGTGCTCCCCACGGTGACTGCGCCGGCGTCGCCGAACGCCTGGACGATGGACCAGGTGATGAAGGCGTAGAAGACAGCGAGGACGGCGATCGCGGCGAAGGTGGCGCGCCGGATGGTGCGGGCCGGGTCACGGACCTCCTCGGAGAACAGGACCGTCGACTCGAATCCGCCGAAGGCAGCGACGGCCGCCGCGAGCATCACCCCTGCGCGGGGCCCGAAAACCTCCCCGGGCGAGAACGCGGCTGCAGACAGACCATGGGCGCCCCCGCGTGCGGTGACAGCGAGCGCGACGATCACGAGAATCGCCAGCTCGCCCACGATCACGACGCCGAGGACGCGGGCGTTGAGCTCGACGCGCAGCAGACCGAGCACGGCCATGGCGGCGGTCGCGATCAGGGCCCACAGCAGCCATGGCGTCGAGACATGGAAGAGGTCGTCGACCGTGTTCCGCGCGAAGACCGCGAAGAGGCCGACGGCTCCCGTCGCGGCGGCGCCATAGGACAGGACGGCGACGAAGGCCACACCGAGTCCGAGTGGGCGGCCGATGCCTTCGGCCACGAACAGATACAGCCCGCCAGCACTGCGGATACGGCGGGCCATCGCGACATAGCCCACGGCCAAGACCGTGAATATCGCCCCGCACACCAGGAACATGCCCGCGGTGCCGACGCCGCCGCGCCCTATCGCCAGCGGCAGGGCGCCCACCGAGAACCCCAGCGGAGCGGCCGCGGCAACGACGAAGAAGACGACATGCCGGGCGCCGAGGGCACCGGTATGCAGGGCAGGTCCCGCTGTGGTGTCCGTGGTCATGACGGCTCCTGTCCAGGTCCGATGCGCGATGGAACGGAACCTTGCCAAAGCGCTTTGGCAAAGTCAATGGAGCGGCAGCGATGGGCGCTTATGATGCGATCATGGCGAATCAGCGGAAGGCCCGGCCGGGGCAGCGGCCCGCGGGCACCAGGACCACGATCCAGGACGTCGCCACCGAGGCCGGAGTCTCGCTGACCACCGTGTCGCACGTACTGAACGGCAAAGGCCGCGTCGATGCCCGGACCCGGGACCACGTACGTGCCGTTGCGGACAGGCTCGGCTACGTACCCAGCCGTACCGCCCGCGGTCTCGCCTCGGGCCGCAGCTACACCATCGGCCTCTCGCTGCCGCAGCTCGCCGCGCTCCCTCCGGGCGAGCTCCTCGACTCGCAGTGGTACGCGCAGGTGGTGGTGGCGTCCTCACAGCGGGCCCTCGATCGCCAGTACGCGGTCGCCGTTCTGCCCGGTTTCACGACGACCGAGGAGCTCGGCCGTCACGCCGTGGACGGCGTGGTGGTACTCGACCCCGTCCACGACGACCCCCGGTTCGCGCTCCTGGAGCGCGCTCGCATCCCCCATGTGTCGGTCGGGCGGGACCCCCTGCACCTGGACGTGCCGGCGGTCCACCCGGACGCCCTCGGCGGGGCCGCCGCCCTGCTCACCCACCTGGCGCAGCGCGGATCGCGCCGGATACTCCTGCTGTCCGCGCCGGTGGAATGGCAGCACGTCCATGACACCGTGGCCCACGCACGCCAGTGGTCCGCCGGACGCGACGTAACGGTGCGTCACATCATCGCGGGCGAGAAGCTGTTCTCCCGCGAGAGCCTCTACGAGGACGTGCGCCGGGCGACGGCCACCGCTTTGACGGCCGCCGAGCCGCCGGACGCGATCGTGGGGATGTTCGAAGGATTCGGCGCGACCATCGCGGCAGGCGCCGCCGCGGAAGGCTGTGCCGTACCGACCGCGGTGCGTGTCGCTCAGGACACCGACGACCGCTCCACCCTGACGGCCTCCCCCGCCATCACAGCCCTCGACCAGCACCCGGACCAGCAAGCCCGGGCCGCCGTCGACCTGCTTTTGGACCTCATCGCCCATCGCGTCCCGGCGGACGACGTCGTTACGCCGGTGACCCTGCGGGTACGCGCGTCCACCTGACCTCCGACAAGAAACTCGCCATCGTCGTGGCCGATCAGTCCGGCTACAGCGACAACGGCTACCCGGTGTACGGCCGCTTCGCGGCGGACGGCCGGCCGGTCGCCGTACACATCGACTTCAGTCGTCGAGCGGAGCCTGGGATGGATCATGATCCGTCGGCGTCTGGCCCGCGGCTACGAGACCCTCCCCGCCAGCTCCGAAGCCGTGATCAACATCGCCTCGGTCGACAACCTCACCAAGCGCATAACGGGGGTTCCGTCAGGTCGGGCGGTATGAGGCGTTCCTCTCGCTATCTGCATGCGAGCCGTCACCATCCGTTGAATGCTGGGGTCGCGCCCCGGGACCCTTTGCGGGACGAGGCAGCGCCGGGGCGGGCCCGGCGTGGCTGGTGCCGTGCGCGACAGGGAGGGGAAACCCATGGCCGACGATAAGACCAACGAGACCGACGGCAGCATGCCGGCAGCCGTCGCAGCGTTCGTTCCGACGCCGGAGGTGGTGCAGCAGGCGGAGCAGGCGCGCAAGGACCTGGAAGCGATGGGTATCGAGGTCGAATTCCACACGAAGTGGTGGGGGTTCGAGCTGCACTGCAACCAGGAGGCGATCGAGGGGCTCCAGGAGATCCGCGATCTGGTCTTGCAGATCGTGGAGAACTTCCTCCCCAAACCCCTGGCGCAGGTCATCAGCGCGGTCGCCCAGCTGCAGAAACTCTGGATGAAGGAGGTGTCGAAGGGGCACGGCGCCAAACTGGTCTCGCCGTGGTTCGCGCCGACGATGCTCATCCCCGTCGGGCTGGGCCCCAAGCCGGACCTGGACGCCCCTGCATGGTGCAGCCGTTCACCTGCCGTAGCACCGCTTATCCCTGCGGTCCACTGCTCGCAAATTCTGCTCAACCCGCGCCCTGACGTGGGATTTTGGCGGATTCGCGAAAACTGGATCCAGGGGTAGCCGGCGCCGGATGGTGGCCTTGATCGCGCCAAAGGGGCGCGGCGCCGGTGCACAGCGCACCCCGACCGAGAGAGACCCAACGATGACGACGATCCCGACTGACCATCAGGTTCCCGCACAGACCACCCTGGCGCGCCCCCCGGCACCCGCCCCGGTGCCGTTCGCACTGCCCGCGGCCTTTCAGCCGCCCGTAGACGCCCCCCGCCCTGTGACCCAGTCACCGCCTACGCGTTCTCGTACGCAGGCTCTGCAACGGCGTACGCGGTCGCCTCGGTGCCCGCAGCCGGGCCGGTGCCCGTGCCGCCGGACGCACCGACCACGCGGCGCTCCTGGCGCAGGGCGGGCGCAGTGGCAGCGGCCCTGTTCGTGGCCGCGGTGGGCTGCGGAGTACTGGCGCTGACCTACCCGTCGCTGGAGCGGGTGTGGCAAGTGGCTGGCGGCTTCTCCACAGTTGCCGGCGCAGCCACCGCAGTGGTGACGCTGATCGGCCGGCGGAACGCTGCCGGAGCTCGGCAGTAGCAGTTGAGGCCGCCGTGAGCTGGCTGATGCCAGCTCACGGCGGCCTCACACTCGCCGTCCGACTCAGAGCCCTGAGCGCCGCGGCAGCAGCTGGCTACAGCTACTGGTAGGAACCCGCAATCACCTCGTGGCCCTTGAGTTCGGCGACGCGAGCGCAGCCGCTGCTTGTCAGTACCCGCTGCCCCTCGTCGACACCTCGATTCCGCTCGCGCTTCCACCACGTGGCTTTGTTGACCAGCTTCGACAGCACTTGTTCAGGGTTTCGGGAGGCACTCCAGCCACGGCATGTTCGATGTTCACGAGGAACGACAGCGCACGGCAGCGAGCCCGGTCGACGCGGTGCGCACGGCACCAAGCCAGGAGAAATCCGTTGTCGTGCCATCTGCGAGGTCGCATGCTTCAGGTCGTGAGCACTGAAGACGACTTGCCCTACGCCACCGTCACCATGCCTGTCACCGTGCGCGATCTGCTGCCTCAGGATTTGCCGGCGTGCACCTGGTCCGGCTCGGCCATCCACCTACGCCATGTGGAGCGAGAGCTGGCGCGCGCTGCGGCGGGCGAGGTGGACTACCTGGCTGTATGCACTCCTGTGAACCTGCCGGTGGCGATCGGCGGCATCGACTATCAGGTCTCCAAAGAAGCCGGAACCTTGTGGCAGCTCGCCGTGTTGCCGGCGCTGCAATCCCGCGGCTTCGGAACGCTGCTCGTCCGCGCTGCCGAACAGCGGATCCGGCACCGCGGGCTGCGCAGGGCCGAACTCGCTGTGGAGGAGGACAACCCCCGGGCACGCGCCCTGTACGAGCGCCTGGGCTACGTCGCATACGGCCGCGAACCGGACGCTTGGGACGAGGAAGGACCCGACGGATCGATCCGTCGCCACGAGACGATGTGCTTTCTCATGCGAAAGAGCCTCTGAGCCCCGTCCAGCGGCACTTGCGCAACGGAGACAGCCAGGTGGTCATGGCTCGGCTGCCCGTCTCAAGTGCCGGTGAGTACCCGACAGTCCGATGCAGGTGCTGTTGTAACTGGTGGACGTTCGATTCGCACCCGCCACCGTCTGCCTCCCGAAGCGATGAACAAATGCTGTCCGCTCTCGTGGACAGAGCCAACCACGCCGCACCCTCGCGCCGGGAGGTGAAGGGGCACTTCCTCACCGCGGAATGTGAGCGTGCCCAGGCGCGGAAGAAGGCTGACCCGGGAAGCGATCCGACTGTCTGGTGAGGGTGATCGGCAGTGCCCCCGGAACTGGTGAGCGCAGTCGGTAGCGCCGCTTTGGCGCTACCGGGCGAGAAGGGCGCTTACGGTCTTGCCCCCGGACGGTCGGCGGGTCACCGCGGTGGCGCGGGCGAGGCGGTTGACCATGGCCCAGCCAAAGCCTCCGGTGCCGCCGTTCAGGTCGGGGGTGCGCATGCGCGGCGCCTGCGGGCTGGGGTCGTCGACTGCCACCTCGATGAGGTCGGGGCGGGCGGTCAGGCGGAGGGTGTAGGTGCCGCCGCCGTGGCGTAGGGCGTTGGTGACGAGTTCGGAGACGACCAGGACGGCGGTGTCGGCCGCTTCTGAGTCGACGGCCGGCTGCCGGAGGGCTTCGAGGAAGGCCCGGGTGGTCTCGCGCGCGTCGGCGACGGCGGTCGCGGAGCGGATGGTCGGGGCGTCGACGCACATCGTGTCCATCAGGTTCCCCTGGTTTCTGGCTCGTCAATGCCCGGTCCTGCTTACCCGCCGCTTGTGCCCCGCCCATCGCCTTCAAACCCGCCAGGGCTCGATTACCTCACCGTCGGACACGCAGAAATCTATGTTGGCTGGAGTAGACATTGGGCTGTGGCGTAGTTATGGTTTCTCTCGTAGCCGAGATCAGCACGGCCTGGCAGAGACGAACTGCCGGGCAGCAGTACCCGCAGTTGCAGTTCGCAGGACGGTGCGGTGGTGGAGTTCCGAAGCCAGGGTTGTTGCAGGAAGG
>NZ_JOHB01000058.1:0-19286 GCF_000719605.1 Streptomyces sp. NRRL S-1813 | reverse complement strand
CACCCACCCCCGCCCCCTCCCCCGAAGGGGGAGAGGGGGGAGGGGGCGGGGGAGCAACCAGCGGGCCGCCCCACACCACCTCCACCAGCAAACACTTCTCCCGTCACCAGCATCACTGTCAGCGCCTCGTGCGAGGATGAGGGCACCAGTGATCGCAGGCGGAAGCCAGCGCGTACGACCCGACACAGCAAGCCGGGGCGGAAGGGACGGGCCGGGGTGAGCGACAACCAGAACCTCCTCGCGGAGCAGCGGCGTGCCCTGATTCTCGACGAGATCAGGCGGCGCGGCGGGGTGCGGGTCAATGAACTCACCCGCAAGCTGAACGTGTCGGACATGACGGTCCGTCGCGATCTGGACGCACTGGCCCGTCAGGGCATGGTGGAGAAGGTGCACGGCGGCGCGGTGCCGGTCAGCGAGCCGAGCGCGCACGAGCCGGGTTTCGAGGCGAAGTCGGCGCTGGAGCTGAGCGCCAAGGAGGACATCGCCAAGGCGGCGGCCGAGATGGCGGCGCCGGGAAGCGCGATCGCGCTGGCGGGCGGCACGACCGCGTTCGCGCTGGCGCAGCAGCTGCTGGATGTGCCGGATCTGACGGTCGTGACGAATTCGGTGCGGGTGGCCGATGTGTTCTACGGCGCGCAGCGGGCGGCGGCCAGCGGCGGCACGGGCCCCCGCGCGGGCGCCGCGACCGTGGTGCTGACCGGCGGGGTGCGTACGCCTTCGGACACTCTGGTGGGCCCGGTGGCGGATGCCGCGATCCGGTCGCTGCACTTCGATGTGCTCTTCCTCGGGGTGCACGGCATATCGGTGGAGGCGGGGCTGTCGACACCGAACCTGGCGGAGGCGGAGACCAACCGGCATTTCGTGCGCTCCGCGCGCCGGGTGGTGGTGGTCGCCGATCACACCAAGTGGGGCACGGTCGGCCTGAGTTCGTTCGCCACGCTGGATCAGGTGGAGGTGCTGGTGACGGATGCCGGGCTGTCCGCCGAGGCGCGAGCGGAGTTCGCCGAGCTGCCGCCCGAGCTGGTGGTGGCGGGCGAACGGCGTGACGACGCAGACATCTGACGGGTCGCCAGCTATGGTGAGCCGCCCAGGCCCGCCGCCCGTCCCGTAGGGGGTGCTCGTCCCATGGCACGCCGACTCCGCCCCGTCGAGCTCGACTTCGCCGAATCCGCCCCGCTGCGGCTGGTGTTCGCCGCGGAGGTCGCCGCGCCGCCGGAGGCGGTGTATGCCGCGCTGGCGGACGATGTGGCGGGCTGGCCGTGCTGGTTCACGGGCGTGGTGCGGTCGGCTTCGACGCACGACGGCAAGGGCCGGGAGGTGCGGCTGACCGGCGGCACCCGCTTCACGGAGACGGTCCTGGCGGCCGATCCCGGCCTGCGCTACGCCTACCGGGTCGACACCACCAACGCCCCCGGCATGCGCGCCCTGGTGGAGGACTGGCGGCTGACGCCGACGAGCGGCGGCACCCGGCTGCGGTGGACGTTCGCGGCGGACGGCCCGGCGCCGTTCCGCTTTCTGCTGACGCTGGCCAGGCCCGGCCTGGGCCGCGCCTTCCGGGACTCGGCGCGGGCCCTGGACCGCAGGCTCGCGAAAGCCTGAGGCGGGGCCGCGCCGCGCGGGCCGGCCCAAGGGCTCAGGCCGGCCAGGAGCCGGTGGCCAGGAACTCCTCGAGGGTGCGTGCGTAGGGCGTGATGTCCAGGCCCTGGGAGGCCAGCCAGTCATCGGAGTAGTACTTGTCGAGGTAGCGGTCGCCGGGGTCGCACAGCAGGGTCACGATCGATCCCCGGCGGCCCTCGGCGACCATCTCCGCGACGATCTTCAAGGCACTCCACAGCCCCGTGCCGGTCGAGCCGCCCGCCTTGCGGCCGATCGCGGCCTCCAGGGCGCGTACGGCGGCGATGCTGGCCGCGTCGGGCACCTTCATCATCCGGTCTATCGCGCCGGGTACGAAGCTCGGTTCCATACGGGGCCGCCCGATGCCCTCGATGCGGGAGGCGGTGGCGCAGTCGGTCTGCGCGTCGCCGGTGAGCCAGCCGTCGAAGAAACAGGAGTTCTCCGGGTCGGGGACACAGACACGGGTGTCGTACTGCATGTAGTGGACGTAGCGGGCGATGGTCGCGGAGGTGCCGCCGGTGCCCGCGGTCGCCACGATCCAGGCGGGCTCGGGATAGCGTTCGAGCCGCAGCTGCTCGTAGATCGACTCGGCGATGTTGTTGTTGCCGCGCCAGTCGGTGGCCCGTTCCGCGTAGGTGAACTGGTCCATGTAATGGCCGCCGGACTCGGCGGCCAGCCGGGCGGAGACCTCGTAGACGGTCCGCGGGTCCTGCACCAGATGGCAGCTGCCGCCGTGGAACTCGATCAGCCGGGTCTTCTCGCGGCTGGTGGTGGCCGGCATCACCGCGATGAACGGCACCCCGATCAGCGAGGCGAAGTACGCCTCGGACACGGCCGTGGAGCCGCTGGAGGACTCGATGACGGGCTTCCCGGGGCGGATCCAGCCGTTGCACAGCCCGTAGAGGAACAGCGAGCGGGCCAGCCGGTGCTTGAGGCTTCCGGTGGGGTGTGTCGACTCGTCCTTGAGGTAGAGGTCGATGCCCCACTTCTCGGGCAGCGGGAAGCGCAGGAGGTGGGTGTCGGCGGTGCGGTTGGCATCCGCCTGGACCTTGCGGACTGCTTCTTTGAGCCAGCTTCGGTAGGCCGGATCCGTATGGTCGACATCGACGGTCGGCATCGGCGTCCCGGCCTCGTGGTCGGGCCGGCTCTGCGGCTGCTGTGCGGTGCTCACCGGCGCGCTCCTCAGGGTTCGGAAGCCCGCGCACAACGGCGGGCCGATTCCGACTATAGCCACCCGCCGCACCCTTCTCACCTGCATAAACATCACTTTGGGATACCCCAAGGAGGTCGTGGGGCCGGGCTGTTGCGCGCCGTGCACGCCCTGGGGCACTGGTGCACCGGGCGCCGCACCGGCAGACTTCCCTCCAAGGGGCGGTGGAGGGCAGCTGCCCGTCTCACCGAGGAGGTGCCGGCATGGCGGAGGCCGAGTTCAACGCGACCGGCGTACGGATCGAGCGGTGGCTGCGGTCGTTGACCCGCGCCGGACAGGTCGTCATCAGAGACGGCAGACTGGCGCTGCTGACCAGCTACGGCACGGAGATCGACAGCGCCCCGCTACAGGCCGTACAGGCGCATAAACCGCTGTTCGCGGCGCGGGACCGGGCACTCGCCACGCTCAACGGCCACCGCTATTCGCTCACCCTGGGCACCCCGGAGCTGTTCTTCAAGGCCCTGGAGGCGGCGCGTCCGCCGCACCCCTGACGGCTCCTCCGGACGGCGAGGTGCGGTTGCGGGCGGGCACCGGCTGCATGACCCTGGACTCGTATCACTGAGGGTTCACCAGCGGTGACGCTGTGGTGCAGTCGGCATCGCTGGATCCGATCTTCGCCCCTGCCCGGTGAGAGGGGCGCCCGGCCTCATCAGGGAGTCGCGGTCGTGATCAGGCAGCCCAGCAGGCACTGCACGGTGGAGCTCCAAGCCGTCCCGGCTCGCATCGGACATGTGCGCAGAATCGTCTCCGCGCAGCTGCGGTACTGGCGTCTCGACGCCCTGATAGACCCTGCGGCGCTCGGCGTGACCGAACTCCTCGCCAACGTGCACCGGCACGCCCGTCCCAGCAAACAGTGCACCGTGGAACTGTGCGTCCTCCTGGATCAGTTGACGGTCTCGGTGCACGACGAGGACCCCCGGCTGCCCCGGATCCGGGTCGCCGACAGCTGGGACACCTGTGGTCGCGGCCTGGCCCTGATCGCGGCGCTCAGCGAGAGCTGGGGGATGCGCCCCGACGGCAGCGGCAAGGTCGTGTGGTTCACTCTTCCGGCCCTGACCACCGCCCCCGAAGAGGTCTGTACGGTCCGTGGCTTCCGGGAGCCCCCGCCGCGGGACGACACCGGCACGGCAGCCGGTCCGCGCCCCCGGATACGGGGCACGAGGGTGGGCTGACGAGGCGGTCTGCCGACGAGATGGTCGACTGACGAGGCGATCGGCCGGCGAGACGGTCGGCATACGCGCCGCCCTCGGCGACACACACGTCACCGGACCCGCGTGAGGACGTCCGGCCGGCTGGCGTCCGGCTGGGCGTGGGGCTCCGCGCCTGCTCCCGTAGTCGCTGCCGGCCGCCCCTCCAGGTCGCATCTCCCTCCCGTGCGCACTCGCTGTGCGCCGGGCGTCCCGCCTACGGCCTTGGGTGCGCCGGGCGTCCCGCCTACGGCCTTGGCCCCTCCGGTACCGGGGTGACGTGGGGGCGCAGGAAACGGTGGAGGATCAGGCGCAGCGTGGGGATTTGATCGGCCGGACTGAACGAGGGCTTGGTGGCGGCGCTGGTGTAGAGGGCGGCGATGAGTGCCATGACCCAGGCCGCGGTGTCGTCCGGGTCCAGGGCGGGGTCGATCTGCCCGCTCGCGGACGCCTTCCGGAGCAGGGTGGTGATGGTGGACCGCTCCTCGTCGTTGTCACGGCTCAGCAGCGCTTCGAGTTCGGGGTCGCGGTGGGCCTGGATCATCGCCTCCATCACGAGGGCCGGGGCCAGTGGCTCCGTGGCGGGGCCTGCGAGGAGGTCGACGGTGTCGAGCAGCGCGGTCCACGGGTCGTCAGCGGCACGAGCGGCGGCGAGGCGCTCGGATTTGGTGGTGACGCCGTCTTCGGGCTCGTCGTCCACGAAGACGGCATGGAAGATCGCGCGCTTGCTGCGGAAGTAGTGAAACAGGTTGCCCGCGCTCATGCCCGCGGCCTTGCAGATTTCCGCTGTGGTGGTGCGCTCGAAGCCTTGGGCGGCGAAGAGCTCGGTGGCGGCGTTGACGATGTGCCGCCGCCGGGCTCGGTGTTTGGCCGGATCGACTGTCCTCACCGATGGCTCCTTCTGGTGGGCTGGGCATTCACCTGACCGACAAGTGCGTGGTGCTCACCCGCAAGGGCCGCAGCCAGACGTTCCGGCGCGACGCCATCGCCACAGCCTGCCGGGACGGCAAGCATCTGGTCCTGCTCGGCCACGACGGCGGGGAACTCGCCCGCGAGGAGTGCGAGGTGAACGGCGGCCGCCTTGCCGACGCTTTCACCGAGCACGGCTACGCGTGGGCGGCCGCCGATCCGCACAAGGGCGAGTTCCGCCGCTGGGTCCCCGGACGCTCCCGAACTGCCGGACGCCGCCAACGCCTTCCTCAAGGCCCGCCAAGGGGCCCTGGAGAAGAAGGGGCCGTCCGACGATGACACGCGAGAGCTTCGCGCGGAACTGGCCCGTCTCGGTGTCGTCGTGCGGGACGAGAAGGGACGTCAGTACTGGCGGACGTGCGGGTCGTAGACCTCGACGGCGTCGACGACGCCCAGGGCGGGCGCGGCGGGCGCAGTTGCGGTGGCGCCGGCGGCGGTCATGCCGCGCTCCCCTTGGAGCCGGTGCCGAAGTGCTCCTCCAGTACGGAGAGCCGGCGCCAGTACTCCTCCTCGTCGATCTCGCCCGCGGCGAAGCGCCGGCCGAGTACGGCGAGGGGTGAGGGTGCGTCGGTACGGGCGGAGTACTGCGGACCGCGGATCTGCCCGCCGGGCCCGCCCCGGCCCCGGGCGGTGCGGCGCAGCAGGGTCACCACGCCGACGACGACCAGCGCCCACAGGACGGGGACGAACAGGATCCAGGGGCCCGGGCCGCCGCCGGTCCAGGGTTCGGCAAGCTCGAACATCGCGATCAGCTCCTCGGTGAGACGGGTGGGATGGACGGGATGGGCGAGACCGGAGGGGCGGCCCGGCCGGGAAGACCGGGTGGTTCCGGTCTTCTGCGAGTCCTCTTCGAGCTTCGTCCTATGGGGGCCGCCGGTCGTCGTACCGCCAGCGGCTCTGTCCGTACGCCGCCGGAAGTACGCGGCAGTCCGCGTCTGCTCCAGCGGCCCGGGCGCACCCTGCGCCGGACCCCTCTTGATCTTTGTAACTACTGGTATGTACAGTGCGATCATGAGCACTCAGGAACGGCTCGGCACGCAGGAACCACCCGGCGCCGACGACACGCTCGGCACACGGGACCGCCTGGTGCGGAGCACCCAGGAGCTCCTGTGGGAGCGCGGATACGTCGGCACCAGCCCCAAGGCGATCCTGGAACGTGCGGGCGTCGGCCAGGGCAGCATGTACCACCACTTCGCCGGCAAGTCCGCGCTCGCGCTGGCGGCGGTCCGGCGCACCGCCGAGGACATGAAGGCGGTCGCCGAGGAGTGCCTGAGCGCTCCCGGTACGGCGTACGAACGGGTCGCGGGCTATCTGCTGCGCGAGCGGCAGGTGCTGCGCGGCTGTCCGATCGGCCGGATGACGCAGGACCGCGACGTGGTGCGCAGCCCCGAGCTGCGGCAGCCGCTGGACGAGATGTTCGGCTGGCTCCAGGGTCGGATCACCGAGGTCCTGGACGAGGGGCGGCGCCGCGGCGAACTGGCCGCCGAGCTGGACCCGGCGGCCGCCGCGGCGACCGTCGCGGCGGCCGTCCAGGGCGGGTACGTGCTGGCCCGCGCGGCCGATGACACCGCCCCCTTCGACGCGGCCGTACGGGGCCTGCTGTCCCTGCTCGCCGCACAGGTCACGCCCGCTACAGGCACCACCGACTGAGCGCCCTCACCCGCACCGTACGGAGCCCCTCATGCACGCCATGCAGTACGCGATCACTCTGCCCGCCGACTACGACATGCAGATCATCCGGCACCGGGTGAAGTCGAAAGGCCACCTCCTGGACGACTTCGCCGGGCTCGGCCTCAAGGCGTACGGAATCCGGGAGCGCGGGGTCGACGGCTCACCGGTCAACCAGTACGCGCCGTTCTATCTCTGGGCCGATCCGGAGGCCATGAACCGCTTCCTCCTCGGTGACGGATTCCGCGGCGTGGTCCGCGACTTCGGCCCGCCGGTCGTCCAGCACTGGCAAGGGCTGTTCCACCGGCCGGGGCCGGCGGCCGGCACCCTCCCCCGCACGTTCACCCGGCGGACCGAAACCCTCGCCGAGGACGCCGATCCGGCCACCGTCCTCGCGCATGCGGTAGCCGGACACGAGGAGTTGGCCACGACGGACGGGGTGCACACCACCGCGCTGGGCTTCGATCCACGACTGTGGGAACTCGTCCACTTCACCCTCTGGGCGCACGCCGCCCCCGAGTCCGCGGGCGCCCGCCACCAGGTGCTGCATCTGTCCGCCCCGGGCACCGGCGGGCTGGGCTCGGGGCGACAGTGGTGAGCCCGTCTCCCACGGCCGGGACCGCGGCTCCCGCCATCCGTACGGTCCTCGGCGACATCTCCCCCGCCGACCTCGGCATCTGCGATGCGCACGACCATCTCTTCCTGCGCAGCCCCCAGTTGCCGGGCCAGGAGCTGGACGACGCCGGGGCCGCAGCCGCCGAGCTGAGCGCCTTTCGCGCGGCGGGCGGCGCGGCGGTGATCCAGTGGACGCCGTACGGCATGGGCCGGGTTGCCGGCGAACTCCCGCGGCTGGAAAGGGAGTCGGGGGTGCGGATCGTGGCCGCCACCGGGCTGCACCAGGCTGCCCACTACACCCCCGAGGTGCTGGAGCGGGTCCGCGCGGATCTGGCCGGGCTGTTCGTCTCCGAGCTGACCGAAGGGATCGGCGGCACCGGCATCCGGGCCGGGATGATCAAGGTTGCCGGCGGCTTCCACGGTCTGGACCCGCACGCCCGGCACACCATGGCCGCGGCCGCCGAGGCCCAGCGGGCGACCGGTGCCGTCATCGGAGTCCATCTGGAACTGGGCACCGGCGCGCTGGACGTGCTCGACCTGCTCTGCGGCGAGTGGGGGGTCCCGCCGGACAGGGTGATCCTCAGTCATCTCAACCGCTCGCCGGACCTCGTGGTGCACCGGAAGGCCGCCGAAGCCGGCGCGTACCTCGCCTTCGACGGTCCCTCGCGGGCCCACCATGCGACCGACTGGCGGCTGCCCGATGCGCTGGCCGCGCTCGCCGATGCGGGCCACGGCGAGCGGATCCTGCTGGGCGGCGACACCACGACGGCCGGCGCCAGATCGGTCAACGGCGGCCCCGGCATGCCCTATCTGCTGCGCCGCCACCGGGAACGCCTCGAACTCGCCCTGGGAGCCGACCTGGTGACCCGGTTCCTGACGGCCAACCCGGCGCGCGCCTTCGCCGCCGACTGGCCGCGGGCCCCGTACACAGACCGAGGACCGGGCCGGGCACCTACAGCGTGACGGAGATCCCCACATGCGGCCGCTTGCCCCCGCGCACCAGCGCGCCGACCCCGTCCATCAGCCGGAACCGCAGCCCGTATTTGCGCGCCATCGCCTTGCGCACCCGCCCCAGCCCGGCGGCTCCTTCCAGGAGCCGGCCGGTGCCCTCGACGGTCTGGGCGCCCTCGGCGATCCGGCCGCGGACATCGCACGGCGTGACGGTCACCCGCCCGTCGTGGCGCAGCCGCTTCACCTTCCAGCTGTCGTCCCGTGTCCACACCAGGAGTTCCGCCCCCTCGGCCACCGCCCATACGGGGGTGGCCACCGAGGTGCCGTTCCTGCGGTACGTGACCAGGCTGACGTACGGGCTGCGGGCCACCGCTTCGGGAATCATGGCCGCAGCTTAGGGCGTGTCCGCAGCGGGCGGGGAAGCGGTGGTTCCGGAGGCGGAAGGGCCGGGAGCGAGGCTCACCGACCGCAGAGGTCAGCCGGGGCTGACCTGAGGAGGCCGGGCGTGGAGGGGAACGTCCGTATGGGTCCGGAGTGGGTCCGCGTGGTTCGAGGCGCTCCTGGCGAAGCGCATCAGGGGGTGCTGGGTGTGGCCACGTCTGCTCGCCGTGAACCGCGCGGCGAGGCGGCTCCCGGCCGCAGAGTGGGCCGGGAGCCGCCGGCGGTCCGGGACAGGAAGAGCGGACCTTCGAATACCTTGAGTCAAGCTCCAGGAAATGATCCGAAGAAACCTTGCCGGCCGGACGGTGCGGGCTTCGCGCCGTCGTTCTACCCTGCTGCCGGGGGCTTGGCCGCCGCAAGAGCCGGCCTGCTGGGAACGTAGCTTTCAGCGTCGGGGTGAACGTCCCGGTAAATGGTTCGAGAAATGGTCTCTATCGTTTCGATCCCGTAATCCCACCCCTCGTTTGCGGGGCGCCCTTCGGGAACTCTGTTGTTCTCGGTGAGTACGACCAGACCGGAGTCGTAGCCGTTCTCCGTGAGGACCGCCATGCTGTTCACCTTCCAGTCCCCTCTGTCGAAGGAATCGACGTCAGGGTTCTGGCTACGCTGTAGCCAGCCGTTCTTCACATGGATCACGGAGTCGAGCGGAGCGCCGGCCGTGGCCCCCCATCGCTGGGTGCTCTGCACCTGATTCATGAGCTCGAGTGCGTAAGAGCGAGCCTTGCTCCCCAGCACCGAGTCGTCGTCACCCGAGAAGATGCGCAGCAGCTTTTCCTGGTCACTCGCGGTGACCTGGGTGAGGCCCCAGGACCCTTCCTTGTCGAGGACGGTGTTGTCCATCCCGGCCTTGTCGAGAAATTCCTGGATCCGGACAGGGTTTGGCTTCGCGGGATCCTTCAGATCGGACAACTGCTTCCACAGCGTGGTCGCGGATGCATTGTCGGAAGCGGTGATCATCTTACGCGCGAGGGCATCTTCCGCCTCGGTGAGGGTGCCGCCCTTCTGATACAGCAAGGCCCCGAGAATTATCGTCTTCACCACGCTGGCCGAGTCGTACTTCTTGGCAGCGTCGGAGGTGCACGTGGTCCCGGTGGGCCGGTCGTAGAAGGAGAGCGAGGCCATGCTCTTCCGGCCTGCCAGCGCCTTGGATATATCGCTCGACAGCTTCTCGGCCAGCGCTTGATCCTTGGACGTGCAGTGCACCGTCGGGGCGACCGCCCGTGTGCTCTGCGGTGCCGCGACGGAAGGTGTGGCCGCTGCGACGGTTCCGGCAACCGCTCCAGCCCCTATGGCCGCCGCGGTGAAGGTGGAAGCCCATCTCATTTCTGATCACTGCCTTTTCAAGGTGCCTGAACAATTGGCGTGCGGGCTGCGGTGGTCGACGCTGTTACTGGTAGGCGGGCAGGGCACACGGGAGTGCCGCCGGACGGCTGAGCCCTATCAGCTCTGGTGACCGGCAGACGGTGCACCGCCGCCGCACGCAGCACAGCGTTATCGGCGGCCGAAATCCCTCCCCACGACTCCCTGTTGGGGACGTGAAGAGCGAGGGCAGGGCGAACTCATCCCTCTCGCGCCCGGACCGGCCGACAGCGCCGCTGTACCGCATGGGTGTCGCAGGGCGCCCGACTGCCTGGGTGTGCAGGGGCGCCGAGCGGGGCGTTCTACGCGGGCGTCAGCCGCTTGAACCACGTGACCGGGCTGGGTGATCCCGGAGTACGTCCATGTCGGTGCAGCGCCATACTGCCGGGACCATGTGACATGACGTCACCCACTTCATGACGAAGCGATGACAGTGAGCCTGCGATGGGCGAACAGTGCGGTAACGGCGTCCCGAGCTGGGGTTCTGCCCGGTGATGGAGCCCCGTTCCGGGGTCTTGCCGACCGCCCCGGCTCCCCCGGTTCCCCGCCCTCAGGCACGGCAGGCCGCCATCCGTCACCGGTCCAGCACGACCAGCGGATCGTCCAGCACCGGCTGCCAGGCCAGCTCCGCCGCGCCGACCAGGCTGTTGTGGTCGAGGCTGCACGGCAGGATCGGCACCCCGCCGCTGCGGCCCCACAGGCTGCGGTCGGCGACCACCGCGCGCAGCCGTTCCGGATCGGCCTCCAGGAGGGCGCGGTGCAGCCCGCCGAGGACGATGCGGTCGGGGTTGAGGATGTTGACGAGACCGGCGAGGCCGAGCCCGAGGCGGTCGATGAGGAGATCGGCAGCAGCGCGGATGCCCGGATCGGTGTACTCGTCGCGCAGCAGCTCGGCGGACTGCTGGAGCAGGGAGACCTCGGGGCCCGGTTCGCGGCCCGCGGCGGTGAGGAAGGCGAGCGGGTCCGCCTCGACGTCCAGGCAGCCTCGGCTGCCGCAGTGACAGGGCGCCCCCTCGGGCTTGACCGTCAGATGACCCACCTCCAGCGCCAGGCCCGAACTGCCGCTGTGCAGACGGCCGTCGAGCACCAGCGCCCCGCCGACACCCCGGTGGCCGGACGCCACACAGAGCAGATCGCGGGCGCCCCGGCCGGCGCCGTGCCGGTGTTCGGCGAGCGCCATGAGGTTCACGTCGTTGCCGGTGAAACCGATCTTCTCGGTGACTCCCGGGATGCCGGCATCGGCCAGCGAGCGCAGGAAGAGCGCGCGTACGGGAGCGCCCGAAGGCCAGGCGAGGTGGAGCGGGTTGAGGGCCTCGCCGTCCGGTTCGGCGACCGCGGAGGGCACCGCGAGACCGGCGCCGAGGCAGCGCCGTCCGGTCTCGCGCAGCAGCTCCGCGCCGGCCGCGACGGCATCGGCGAGGACATGCGCCGGGTCGGCGGGGATGGTGCCACAGCCGGTCGAGGTCGCCACGATGCGGCCCCCGAGGCCGACCAGCGCGACACGGAACCCGTCGGCGTGGATCTGCGCGGCGAGCACGACCGGTCCCCGTTCGGCGACGGACAGCCGGTGGGAGGGCCGCCCCTGGGAGCCGGCCGAGGCGGTCGGCCGGGAGTCGACGGTGATCAGGCCGAGTGCTTCGAGCTCGGCGGCCACCGCACCCGCGGTCGCGCGGGTCACGCCGAGTTCGGAGGTCAGGACGGCACGGGTGGGCGCGCGTCCGGTGTGTACGAGCTCCAGTGCGGGTCCGAGGGCGCCACGGCCCCGCTCCAGCCTGGTTGTCCGAGTCTGGGTCACACCCCTATTCTGGCTTTGTGCCGACGCTAAACAAAATACGGATGGCCCTCACGAGGGACCGGCAGGTCCCCGCCCCCGCCGGTCCGCACCTCGTCCGCCTCCGTATCGCCCTCACCGCATTCTTCGCCATGGACGGCTTCCTCTTCGCCGGGTGGGTCGTCCGCATCCCCGCGATCAAGGCGCAGACCGGTGCCGGCGCGGGCGCGCTCGGGCTTGCTCTGCTCGGCGTGTCGGCCGGCGCGGTCGCCTTCATGATGATCACCGGGCGGCTGTGCCGGCGGTTCGGCAGCGCGGCCGTGACGACCGCCTCCGCCGCCGCCATGGCACTGAGCATCGTGCTGCCGCCCCTGACCCACTCGGCGACCGCGCTGGGACTGGTCCTGCTGGTCTTCGGCGCCGCATACGGCTCGCTCAACGTCGCGATGAACAGCGCCGCGGTCGACCTCATCAGCACGCTGCGACGCCCCGTGATGCCGTCCTTCCACGCCGCCTTCAGCCTCGGCGGCATGCTCGGCGCGGGGCTCGGCGGACTGATCGCCGGCAGCCTGTCCCCCACCGTCCATCTGCTGCTGCTCGCCGCGATCGGACTGCTGGTGACGGCCGTTGCGGGGCGCGCGTTGCGCGCACACCGGGCGCCGGCCGTGCCCGAGCAGCTGCCGGCGGCGGCGGAGACCCGGCCGCGGGGCGCGGGCCGTGGCCGACGCCTGGTGCTGGTCTTCGGGCTGATCGCGCTGTGCACCGCGTACGGCGAGGGGGCCATGGCCGACTGGGGCGCGCTGCACCTCTCCCAGGACCTGGCCGCCGGGCCCGGTACGGCCGCCGCCGGATATGCGGTGTTCGCGCTGGCGATGACCATCGGACGGCTGACCGGGACCACGGTCGTACAGCGCTTCGGCGCGGCGCGGGCGCTGATCGCGGGCGGTACGACGGCGACCGCCGGCCTGCTGCTCGGCGCGCTGGCCCCCACCGCCTGGACGGCCTGCGCCGGCTTCGCCGTGGCAGGCCTGGGGCTTGCCAACATCTTCCCCATCGCCATTGCCAGGGCCGGCGAGACCGGTGGCCCGGACGGGGTCGCCGTGGCCTCCACGGTCGGCTACGGCGGCATGCTGCTCGGACCGCCCGCCATCGGTTTCCTCGCCGAGGCGGTCGGCCTGCCCGTCGCGCTGACCACCCTCGCCCTGCTCGCCGCCGTCGCGGCGGGCATCGCCTACGCCACCCGCGGGGCACACCACACCGGGCGCCCCTGAGGAGCCGACGTGCCCCGCGTACGCACACCGCTGTGGGCGTGCGCGGAGAGGGCACGCTCGTGCGCGGATGCCGCCCGGACCCGCGAGGGTCCGTTGTCAGTACCGGCTGGCACACTCTTGACCATGGAGATCACTGAGTTCGTCGAAACGCTGCGACTGGACGGCAGCCTGCTCGCCGACGCCGCCGAGGAGGCGGGTCCGGATGCCCGTATTCCGGCCTGTCCCGAGTGGCAGATGCGGGATCTGGTCACGCACATCGGCCAGGTCCACCGCTGGGCGACGGAGTTCGTGACACAGGGTGTGCAGCAGCCCAGCCGTCCCCCCGAGGCCCCGGCTCTGGCCGACGACGAACTCGTGGCCTGGCTGCGCGAAGGCCATCACCACCTCGTCCTGGCGCTGCATTCCGCCCCGCAGGACCTGTCCGCCTGGACGTTTCTGCCCGCCCCGTCCCCGCTGGCGTTCTGGGCCCGCCGCCAGGCGCACGAAACGTCGGTGCACCGCGTGGACGCCCAGCAGGCGCTCGGCGCCTCCCTCACCCCCCTCCCGTCCGCCTTCGCCGCCGACGGGATCGATGAACTCCTCACGGGCTTCCACTCCCGCGACCGCAGCCGGATCCGTACGGACGTCCCCCGGACGCTGCGGCTGCGTGCCACGAACGCGCCCGGCGCCGAGTGGACCGTGTCGCTCTCCGACGCCCCGCCGCAGACGGTGCGTCATCACGGCGCCGGCGGACCGGAGGACGCAAAGCCCGCGGACTGCACGATCGAGGGCCCGGCCGAGGAGCTGTACCTCGCGCTGTGGAACCGTCTGCCGTGGGACGCGATGACGATCACCGGTGATGAGACGCTGTCCCGTCTGTGGCGGGAGCGCGCCGGCGTCTGAGCATGCGGGCCGGGTGCGCGGCATGGCGCACGGGACGGGAGTCCTGGAAGAGTGGCCGTATGTCAGGCACTCGTACCCGGGCCGAGCGTGACGCCGTTACCGTCGAGATCATGTTTGCGCTGGTCAGCGGCGCATTCGTGGGCGGCGTCGGCTTCGGGGTGCTGAGCAGCGCAATCCTGTGGGCCGGGCTGCCGGACGCGTGGAGCGGACCGTGGCTCGCGGTGAGCGGCGCCGTGGGCGGCATGCTGTGCGGTGTCCGGGTGGTGCGGGTGCTGCGACGCATGCCCCGCCGGCCGGCTGCCGGCCCGTCCGTCCAGGACGTCGTCTGGATTCAGCCCAGCCAGCCGGGCCGGACCAACCCCGACTCATAGGCGAGCACGACCAGTTGGGCGCGGTCACGGGCACCCAGTTTGACCATCGTGCGGCTGACATGGGTCTTGGCGGTGAGCGGGCTGACGACCAGACGGCGGGCGATCTCCTCGTTGGACAGGCCGAGGCCGACCAGCGCCATCACCTCACGCTCCCGCTCGGTCAGTTCGGACAGGGCGTCCGCCGCGGCCGGTTCCTTGGAACGGGCCGCGAACTCGGCGATGAGACGGCGGGTGACACCGGGCGAGAGCAGGGCGTCGCCGGCCACGACCGCGCGCACCGCCCGTAGCAACTCCTCCGGTTCGGTGTCCTTGACCAGGAAGCCGGAGGCCCCGGAGCGGATCGCCTCGAAGACGTACTCGTCCAGTTCGAAGGTGGTCAGCATGACGACCTTGACGTCCGGCAGCCGCGGGTCCTCGGTGATCCGGCGGGTGGCGACCAGGCCGTCCACCACCGGCATCCGGATGTCCATCAGCACGATGTCCGGACGGTGTTCGCGGACCGCGGCCAGCGCCTGCTGCCCGTCCGCGGCCTCGGCGACCACCTCGATATCCGGCTGGGCGTCCAGCAGCACCTTGAAACCGGCCCGGACCAGCAGCTGGTCGTCGGCGAGCAGTACCCGGATCACGACTCCTCCTCGGTGGCGGTCGGGGTCACCGTATCCGCATCCGGGGCCCGGTCCTGGGTCCCGGCCAGCGGGATACGGGCCCGGACCCGGAAGCCGCCGTCCGGGCGCGGACCGGCCTCCACGCTGCCGCCGAGTGCGGCGGCCCGCTCCCGCATCCCGACCAGACCGTTGCCGCCGCCCGTCGCCCCGTCCGTGACGGAGGTCGCCGGGCCGTCGTCGTCGACCCGGATCTCCAGTGCCCCGGGGGCGTGGTGGAGCAGCACCCGGGCGGTGCGCGAGCCGGAGTGCCGGACGATGTTGGTGAGCGCTTCCTGGACGATGCGGAAGGCGGCGAGGTCGGTGCCGGGCGGCAGGGCGGCCCGGGTGCCCTCGGTGGTGACCTCCACGGCGAGGCCGGCGCTCCTTGCCTGCTCGGTGAGTTCGGGCAGCCGGTCCAGTCCGGGAGCCGGGGAGCGCGGAGCGTTGCCGGGGGCACGCAGGGTGTCGAGGACCTGGCGGACCTCGCCGAGCGCTTCCTTGCTCGCGCCCTTGATGGTGGTCAGCGCGGTCCGGGCCTGCTCCGGGTCGCTGTCGAGCAGCGCCAGGCCCACGCCCGCCTGGACGTTGATGACGGAGATGCTGTGGGCGAGGACGTCGTGCAGCTCGCGGGCGATCCGCAGCCGCTCCTCGTCCGCCCGGCGGCGTTTCGCGGCGGCCCGCTCGGCCCGTGCCTTCGCGAGCTGCTCGCGGCGCACCCGTACCAGCTCGGAGAGGGCCACCACGGCCACCGCCCAGGCGGTGACGAAGAACTCCTGCTCCCAGGGGGCGGGCCCGTCGTGCGCTGGCGGCAGCCAGGGGTAGAGCCAGTGGGCGACCAGGAGATGGGAGATCCACACACCGCCCAGCGCGCACCAGGCGACCGTACGGTGCCCGGCGACGATCGCCCCGAAGGCGCCGAGGGCCAGGGTGAGGAAGACCGGTCCGAACGGGTAGCCGGCCACCAGGTAGACGGCGGTGGCCGCGGCGGTGCCGAGGGCGACGGCGCGCGGGTAGCGGTGCCGGAAGAGCAGCAGGGCCGTGCCGGCGATCAGCAGCGCGCGGGCGACGGAGTCCACCGGGACGCGCTCCGGCTGCTTGTGCCCGGCGAAGCCCGACCCGGCCGTAACGATCACCACCGCGGCGAGCGTCGAGAGCCAGGGCAGCCGGGTGCCGGGCCACCCCCGCGGTTCCTCCGGCGAGGCCGACAGCCACCGCTCCCACACCGGGCCGAGGCAGCGCCGCGCCCACGGCGGCCGTGCGTTCTCCATACCGTCACGCTAGACCGCGGCGGAGCCCGGCGGCGTCAGCCCTGCGCGGTGATCCGCCGTACTCCCCCGGGAGTACGGGCCGGTACGGCGCACGGCTCGCGGGCCGCCGCGCCAGGGACGCCCGTAGGCCGGCACCCCTGGCCGCTCACCCACCGGACGGCGTCCGCCTCAGCCCCGGTCCATCGCCTCCAGCGCCCGTCGCGCCATCCCATGGGTGCGGACGAGCTCGGCCAGCGTCGTCGTCCCGCGGGTGATCTTCGCAAAGGCCTGCCAGGCGGGACGGAAGCCGGTGATCGCGGCGTGCAGCAGGCCGGGGCGGCGGGAGAAGACCTTGAGCATCTGGCGCCCCACGCCCATCTCCACGCCGAGACCCGCCTTGATGGCGAAGGCGTAATTGAGGGCCTGACGGCGGGCGTCCACGGCGTCATGGGCCTCGGCGACCCGTACCGCCCACTCCCCCGCGAGCCGCCCGGACCGCAGCGCGAAGGAGATGCCCTCCCGCGTCCACGGCTCCAGCAGCCCGGCCGCGTCGCCGCACACCAGCACCCGGCCGCGGGACAGCGGGGAGTCATCGGCACGGCAGCGCGTCAGATGCCCGGACGAGATGCTCGGCTCGAAGCCGGCCAGGCCCAGCCGGCCGATGAAGTCGTCCAGATAGCGCTTGGTCGCCGCGCCCTCGCCGCGCGCGGAGATGACGCCGACGGTGAGGGTGTCGCCCTTGGGGAAGACCCAGCCGTAGCTGCCGGGGATCGGGCCCCAGTCGATGAGCACCCGGCCCGCCCAGTCCTCGGCGACCGGCGCCGGTACCGGAATCTCCGCCTCCAGGCCCAGGTCGACCTGGTCGAGCTTGACCCCGACATGGGCTCCTATCCGGCCCGCGCTGCCGTCCGCGCCGACCACGGCGCGCGCCAGCACCACCTCGCCGTCGCCCAGCACCACCGCGACGGTCCGCCGGTCGGGCACCTCGGCGCCGTGCTGATCCACCCGCGAGACCGTGACGCCCGTACGGACCGTCGCGCCCGCGTCCTCGGCCGACTCGACCAGCCGGGCGTCGAAGTCGGGCCGGTTGATCAGCCCGAACAGCATGTTCTTGGAGCGGCGGGTGCGGGCCAGCTTGCCGTTCAGCGAGAACGTCACCGCATGGATCCGGTCGCGCAGCGGGAGGTCGAAGCCGGGCGGCAGCGAATCCCGTGAGGGGCCGATGATGCCGCCGCCACAGGTCTTGTAGCGCGGGAGTTGCGCCTTCTCCAGGAGCAGCACCCGGCGTCCTGTACAGGCCGCGGCATGCGCGGCCGAGGCGCCCCCGGGCCCGGCGCCCACCACCACGACGTCCCACACCTGCTGGTTGTCCTCGGCTGCCCGCTCGCTGCTCACCTGTGCTTATGCTCCTGTTCGATGCTGGCTGCGCGTACCGCCCGCATCCTACGGGCCGCTGTTGCTCAAGAGGCCTGTGGGAAGATCGGGGGCACTGATGCCCGTACGTCCGGCCTGTCCGGCTCACGAGGCCGGACCGCCCGTACGCACAACGTCGCGCCCACAAGGAGCGTTCCATGTCTGACAGCCCGCTCGCACGTACCGTCGCCGCGCTTCAGCCCCGCGCCAGGACCGAGCTGGCCGATCTGGTGGCCTTCAAGTCGGTGGCGGATCCTGCCCAGTTCCCCAAGAGTGAGTGCGAGGCGGCCGCCCGCTGGATCGTCGAGGCGCTGCGGGCGGACGGCTTCCAGGACGTGGCGCTGCTGGACACCCCCGACGGCACCCAGTCCGTATACGGCTTCCTGCCCGGCCCGGCCGGCGCCCCGACGGTCCTGCTGTATGCCCACTACGACGTGCAGCCGCCGCTGGACGAGGCCTCCTGGGTCTCCCCGCCGTTCGAGCTGACCGAGCGCGACGGCCGCTGGTACGGCCGCGGTGCCGCGGACTGCAAGGGCGGCCTGATCATGCATCTCACGGCGCTGCGCGCGCTCAAGGAGCACGGCGGCATCCCGGTCAACGTCAAGGTGATCGTGGAGGGTTCGGAGGAGCAGGGCACCGGTGGTCTGGAGCGCTACGCCGAGGCCCACCCCGAGCTGCTGGCCGCCGATGCCATCGTCATCGGCGACACCGGCAACTTCCGGGTCGGACTGCCCACGGTGACCGCGACGCTGCGCGGGATGACGCTCGTACGGGTCCAGGTCGACACCCTGGAGGGCAATCTGCACTCCGGCCAGTTCGGCGGTGCGGCCCCCGACGCGCTGGCGGCGCTGATCCGGATCCTGGACTCGCTGCGCGCCGAGGACGGTTCGACGACGGTGCAGGGGCTGGCCGCGGACGCCTCCTGGGAGGGATTGCAGTACCCGGAGGAGGACTTCCGCAAGGACGCCAAGGTCCTCGACGGTGTCGGGCTGGTGGGCAACGGTTCGGTCGCGGACCGGATCTGGGCGCGTCCGGCCGTCACGGTCCTCGGCATCGACTGCCCGCCGGTGGTCGGCGCCACCCCGTCCGTGCAGGCCGGCGCCCGTGCGCTGGTGAGCCTGCGGGTGCCGCCGGGCACCGACGCGGCCGAGGCGACGAAGCTGCTGGCCGCACATCTGGAGAGCGCCGCCCCGTGGGGTGCGCGGGTCGCGGTCGAGCAGGTCGGACAGGGCCAGCCGTTCCGCGCGGACACCAGCAGTCCGGCGTATGCCTCGATGGCGGCGGCGCTGCGCGAGGCGTACGACGGCGCGGAGATGCAGACCTCCGGCATGGGCGGCTCGATCCCGCTGTGCAACACGCTGGCCGGGCTCTACCCGGACGCCGAGATCCTGCTGATCGGCCTGAGCGAGCCGGAGGCCCAGATCCACGCGGTCAACGAGAGCGTTTCACCACAGGAACTTGAGCGGCTGTCGTTGGCAGAGGCGATTTTCCTGCGGAGCTATGGGGGTTGATGCTCCCCACGTTTTTGGCTTTGCCGCCGTGGGGGTTGTTCGCCGTTGCGCCTGCGGCGGGCGGGGTCCGCTGCGCGGGGCTGTGGGTGCGGTGACGGACCTCCGGGGCCTGGTGTGTGGACTGCTTCGCTTTACGCTCCGCTGCGCTCCGCCTTTGCTCTT
>NZ_JOHB01000057.1:0-28666 GCF_000719605.1 Streptomyces sp. NRRL S-1813 | reverse complement strand
TCCCGCAATGGCTGCATACCTACAATCACCACCGCGGACACACCGCGCTCGCAGGCAAACCACCCGCCAGCCGCGTCCCCAACCTCACAGGGCAATACAACTAGGGCCCGTTCTGAGTTGAGATCACAGACGGGTTGCTTGGCGCCGGGGGGGGCTTCCGGCTGCTGTAGAAACGCTTTGTGACGCGTGGTGACCTGAGCGATGCCGAGTGGGAGTTAATCGAGCCGCACCTGCCGTTGGGCGAGCGCGGGCCGATCCCTGACCTGCGCAGCTACTTCAATGCGGTGATGTGGAGGTTCCGCACGGGGAGCCCCTGGCGCGACGTTCCGCACCAGTACGGATACTGGTCGACGATCTACGACCGGTTCCGGATGTGGGCTTCCGCCGGGGTCTTCCAGGAGCTGATGGAAGCGATGATCTCCGAGGCGGCGGCACGCGACGCTGTCGATCTCGGCCTGGTCAGCGTGGACTCCACGGTTGCTCGTGCGCATCACCACGCGGCCGGAATGGCAGTCGACCCGCAGCTGCTTGAGGACCTGGAGAAGGCCGTGGAAGAGGAAAAGGGGATGCAGCAAAGCGACAAAACGACCCAGTAGCCGTTCCCCTCCACGACGAGGAGGAAGCTGACCGCCAGCGGCGCCGTACGCTGCGCAGGCGCCGCAAGGCCCGTCTCCGGGCCGCCGAACTGGGGCGTTCCCGGGGCGGTATGACCAGCAAGGTCCACCTCGCGGCCGACCGGCGCTGCCGGCCGCTGTCCTTCGTGCTCACCCCGGGGCAGGCCGCCGACAGCCCTCACTTCGTCCCGGTCGTCGAGAAGATCAAGCTGTGCGGACCGGCCGGCCGCCCGCGGACCCGACCGGACGCGGTCGCCGGTGACAAGGCGTACTCCTCCCGCGCCAACCGCTCCTACCTGCGCAGACGGAAGATCCGGGCGGTGATTCCGGAGAAGGCCGACCAGGCAGCCAACCGCAGGAAGAAGGGATCCAGCGGTGGCCGTCCGGTCGGTCACGACACCACGCTCTACAAGGACCGCAACACGGTCGAACGCTGCATCAACAAGATCAAGGAATGGCGGGGACTCGCCACCCGCTACGACAAGACACCCGAAAGCTACCTCGCCGGACTCCACCTCCGCGGAGCCATCCTGTGGATACGAAGCCTCCCAGCCACTTCGTGACTCAACTCCTGGGCGCGCTCGGCGCGTCTGCGGGTTGGCTCGTTCGGGTCCCGAACATCGAGCCTTGCCCGGGTGGCCTCACTTCCACGGGTCGGTGAACGACCGGCCGGGCACCGGCTTGGCGATGAGCGCTACGGGGATGAAGAAGTTGACCTGGCCGATCGCGAACATCAGCGTGGTGAGCGCCTTGGCCTCATAGTGCTCGGCTGCCTGCGCATACAGCTCGTTGGAAACCCTCTCGCCGTCTGCGGACGGCTGAAGCACGGCTTCCACAAGTGCCAGCGCGGCACGCTCGGCACCAGTGAAGTACGGCGAGTCCTGCCAGGACGCCACAGACGTGATCCGCTCCTCCGACTGCCCGGCCTTGCGCAGGAAGTCCGTGTGCAGAACGGTCAGGTAGGTGCTGCCGACGATCTGACCTGCACGCAGCTGGACCAGGCCGATCGTGGAGCGCGGTACTGAACCGTTGCCGGTGACCTTGAACAGCGCCGCCGAGACCTCCGCCAGCTCGGGGACGAGCTCCGCGGGGTCCTCGGACATCCGCGGAACCATCGGGGCCTCTGCCGTAATCGAACATGTATCCATCGCCGTCTCCTTCGGGCTTTCATGTTGCTGTCACTGCCCTGACGGATCGCGACAGAGAAATGTGACCGACGGAAGGTAGTCGTTCTTGGTCAGGCAGAGGCCCGGTTCCAGGCAGTGTCAGCCAGTGGCTCTCCCCCACCGTGATCTCAACGCAGAACAGGCCCTAGCGCACGGGGTCGTCCTACGCGCCCCCGGGGGCGGTCCAGCCCGTCGACGAAACCGGTGACCAGCCCGCTGACCAGGGCAGTTCCAGGAGTTCGAGCTCGGTGCCGCGCTCCGCGCCACCGGGCGGGACGACGGCCAGCGCATCGGCGGCGGCGATCCCGCGCAGCATGGCAGGGCCGTGGAAGTGCAGCGGCGCCGCCATCAGACCGTGCCGTTCGTCCTCTCGGTACGCCACCGGAACGAGCCGGGTGTCCTGCGGATGCCCATGGACGGGGGCGGCCAGCGGCGTACGGTACGGCGCGGCAGGAGGGCGGGCGGCGAGCGTACGGAGCAGCGGTTCGGCGAGCGTGACCAGGCCGGAGACGGCGGCGAGGGGGTTGCCGGGCAGGCCGACCAGATGCCGGTGCGGGGCCAGACGGGCGAGCAGCATGGGATGCCCGGGGCGTACCGCCACGCCGTCCACCAGCACCTCGGCGCCCAGCCGGCGCAGGGTCGGGTGCACATGGTCGACCGGGCCCGACGCCGTCCCGCCCGTAGTGATCACCACGTCGGCGGTGGACTCCGCGACGGCGGCGTACAGGGTGTCGGCGTCGTCGGCGAGATGGCGCGGCGTGGCCGCCTCGACGCCCAGCGCATGCAGCCAGGGGGCGAGCATCGGGCCGAGCGCGTCCCGGATCCGGCCGTCCTGGGGCAGGCCGTGGTCCAGCAACTCATCGCCCAGGACCAGAACTTCGGCGCGAGGCCGGCGGTAGGCGGTCAGCTCGTCGTAGCCGGCCGCGGCGGCCAGGCCGAGAACGGCGGGGGTCACCAAGGCGCCGACGGGCAGCAGTTGGTCGCCGCGGCGGCACTCCTGGCCCCGCGGCCGGATGTCCTGGCCGGGCGGCGCGGGCTGCGGTGCGTACAGGCGACTGCCGCCGTCACTCAGCTCTCGGACCTCACCGTGCTCGCTGCGCAGCACGGCGGTGGCGCCGGGCGGGACGCGCGCGCCGGTGGCAATGGGGATGGCATGGCCGTCGTGCAGCACCTCGGTAGGCGCATGACCGGCAAGGATGCCGGGCGGGGGGCCGGCCTCGGGTGCACCGGCGGGGTGGTCGAGCCGCCACGGTCCCGGGCCGGACACCGCCCAGCCGTCCATCGCCGAGGTGTCGAACGACGGGAGGTCGGTGAGCGCGGTGAGGGGCGCGGCGAGCGTTCGGCCGAGCGCGTCACCGAGCGCCGAGGTCTCGGCCGCGGGCGGGCCGGGTACGGCGCGCTCGGCGATGTCCCGGGCGATGTGCCAGGGGAGGGCGGCCGGGGTGGGCCGGGGACCGGAGGCGGTGGGGGCCGGTGGGTCTTCGGGGCCGGAAGAGTCGGAGGAGCCGGAGTGCCCGGGAGACCGGGAGGAGCGAGGGGTGCTGGAGTGGCTGTTCCCGCAGGCGGCGGGGTCGTCCAGGGAGAAGGGGTCGTCCGGCGTGTAGGGGACGTCGCCGCCGCCTCCGGGGGTGGAGGAGTGGGGTGCCGCCGTCTCGCGGGTGGCGTACGGCACCCGCACGGTCGTGGGCCCGGCCCCGGCCCCGGTTTCGGGCCGGACGCGCACCGGTGCGGCCGCGTTGGCCAGCGCGAGCGCCTCGTCGAACGGATCGCCACGTCCCTCGCCCGCCGGCTCGCCCCAGGTCGGGCCCGCCGTACCGCCCGTGCCGCCGGGCTCCCCGCCGAACGCGCCGTCGTACTCGCCGTCGAACTCGCCGTCGGTCATTCCGCGGGCTTCGTTTCGGCACCCGTGGCGTCGGCGTCCGCCGCGCCCTCGGCTGCCCAGCGGTTGGCCAGCGCGGCGGCCCGGTCGGTCAGTTCCTGCACGTCACGGCCCTGTTGGCCGGCCGCATAACCGATCAGGAAGGTGGTCAGCGGCGCAGCCGGCCGGGCCACGCCGTGCGCCGCGTCCCGCGCGAGATCGAGAAGCGCCGCCGTGTCGACATCGAGCTCGATGCCCAGTTCGGCCTTGACTGCGGTGATCCATTCGTCCAACACGTTTCCATGCTCCCTGATACGGGCGCGTGCCGCGCTGATGTCTTCCCAGGTGTCGCAGTCGAAGGATGCCGTGGTCGTGGCGTCCGGGACCCGTTCGAGCAGCAACCCGGCCATCAGGGCACGCAGCGGCAGACCTGCCAGGGTGCCGTGCTCGGCCCGCACCCGCGCCAGCTCACGGCGCAGCGGCTCGGCCCGATAGGCGGCCACCAGCGGCTGATCCCGCCCCGACGCGTCCTGGAGCATCGCGCCGTCGCGGGGGGTGCCGCCGTCGCGGGGCGCGCGGCCCACGTGAGGCACAGAACCGCCGCCCGGCGCGGCGGCGCCGTCCGTTCGCGTCGCCGCTTCCAGGAGGCACCGGACGGTCGCAGCGGTCAGGAACGGGAGGTCGGCGGAGAGGACGAGCACGGTCGGGGCGGTGGTGTGCCGCAGGCCGGCGTCCAGTGCGGCGAGCGGACCGCCGCCCGGCGGGTCCTCGAGGGCGTGGACGACAGCGCGGGTGGCCGGGCGCCGCGGGCCGACGACGACAGTGATCGCCGCATCGGGGCAGGCAGCGAGCACCCGGTCCAAGAGGGGACGGCCGCCGACGGACAGGGAGGGCTTGTCCGCTCCGCCGAGCCGCCGGGCCGCGCCTCCGGCCAGCACGATGGTGTCGTAGTCGGTGAGGTCGTCCACGTCTTGAGTATCGCCGGGGAGAACGGGATCACACCGCTGCCGGAACTGCGGCCGATGTCAGCTCCGCCACAGCGCACACAACCGCAACGGGTGGGGCTGTGCTCTTTTCCCACCCGTAACGGCTGCCACGGGACTCACCGGCCGCGCCGTGTCGCCGGCCTCCCTGCCGTCACAGCGCCCGAAGCAACACCGCGGGCTGTTCCACGCAGTCGGCCACGAACCGCAGGAAACCGCCGGCGGTGCCGCCGTCGCACACCCGGTGATCGAAGGTGAACGAGAGCTGCACGACCTGCCGGACGGCCAACTCCCCTTCGTGCACCCAGGGTTTGGCGGCTATCCGGCCGACGCCGAGCATCGCCGCCTCGGGGTGGTTGATGATCGGCGTGGAGCCGTCCACGCCGAAGACGCCGTAGTTGTTGAGGGTGAAGGTGCCATGCGTCAGCTCGGCCAGGGAGAGCCCGCCGGCCCTGGCGGTTTCGGTGAGCCGGGTGATCTCGGCGGACAGCTCCTCGACCGTACGGGCATGAGCGTCCCGCACGACCGGCACGACCAGGCCGCGGTCGGTCTGCGCCGCAAAGCCCAGATGGACGGCGGGCAGCCGGACGATCTCCTGGGCCTTGGTGTCGACGGTGGCGTTGAGCTCGGGGAAGCGTGCGAGCGCGGCCGTGGTGATCCGGGCCAGCAGCGCCAGCAGCGACACCTTGGGAGCACCCGGCACATTCATGGCTCTACGGGCGGCGAGGAGTTCGGTGGCATCGGCTTCGACCCAGCAGGTCGCCTCCGGAATCTCCCGCCGGCTGCGGCTGAACTTCTCGGCGGCCGCACCGAGCATCCCCTTCAACGGGATCCGCTCCTCGCCCGCCGTGGCAACGGCTCGCGTGGACCCGGTGGCCTTCACGGCTCCGCCGGTCGTGGCCCCCGCCACGCCCGTCACACCGGCACCGAGCATCCGGTCGGCACCGCCCGCCCCATGGGCACCAACCGTGGCAACCGCCCCGGCAGTCACCATCGTCTCCCGCTCCTGCCGGGCCCGGATCGCGCACTCGACGTCCGTACGGAGAATCAGCCCATCCCGCCCGGACCCGGTCAGCTCCCGTAGATCCAGCCCGTTTTCCCGCGCCATCCGACGCACCAGCGGGGAGATGACCGCCACCGTACGACTACCGGCATCCACCGCACCGGGCCCGGCCGAACCGTTCGCCCCAGCCGTCCTGGCCGAACTGTCCACCCCCGTGGCCCCGGCTGCTCCGGTGACACCGACTGCCCCAACAGTCGCCGCCCCGGCCTCAGCCGCCCCTGCGCCACCGGGCGCACCGTCGACCGCGCCGGTCCCGGCCGATCCGTCCGCCGTCTCTCCGGGCCGCCGCGGCACTCCCGCCCTGGGCCCCGCGCCGCTCCCCGGCCGGATCCGGCGCCGCCGCGCGGCCGCCGCGCTCGTGCCGTAGCCGACGAGCACATTCCCTGACCCGGCATCCTCCGGTCCCTCCGGGGCCGGGCCGGAGGCCCCACCGGAAGGCGGTGCCGAAGCCCCGGCATCGGGTGCACCGCCGGGCGCACCTGCCCCGGCGCCCGGCCCCGTCCCGGGGCCGAGCCCCGCCAGATCATCGGGCACGGCCCCCACCGCGACCGTCACCAGCGGTGCCCCCACCGGGACTTCTTCCCCCTCCTCGCCGAAGCGGGCGGTCACCACGCCCCCATACGGGCACGGCACCTCCACCATCGCCTTGGCGGTCTCGACCTCCACCACCGGCTGGTCGATGGCCACCACCTCGCCGACCTCGACCATCCAGTGCACGATCGTCGCCTCGGTGAGGCCTTCCCCCAGGTCGGGCAGGGTGAATTCGCGGACCACGGCCATCACTCACCACGTCCCTCGGTCCAGTCCGACTCCCACTGGAGGCGGGCTACGGTGTCCAGAATCCGGTCCACGCCCGGCAGATGGTGCCGTTCCAGCATGGGCGGCGGATACGGGATGTCGAAGCCGGCGACGCGCAGCACCGGCGCCTCCAGGTGGTGGAAGCAACGCTCGGTGATCCGTGCGGCGATCTCCCCTCCGGGACCGCCGAACCCGTTGGACTCGTGCACGACCACGGCCCGCCCGGTCCGCCGCACCGACGCGCAGACCGTGTCGTCGTCGAACGGCATCAGCGAGCGCAGATCGACCACTTCCAGGTCCCAGCCCTCGGAGCGGGCGGCCTCGGCGGCCTCCAAGCAGACCGGGAGCGACGGACCGTAGGTGATCAGCGTGGCGCTGCTGCCGCGGCGCCGGACCGCGGCCCGGCCCAGGGGCGCGACCTCGGTGGGGGCGTCGGGCGACCAGTCGGCCTTGGACCAGTAGAGCCGCTTGGGCTCCAGGAAGACGACGGGGTCGTCGGAGGCGATGGCCGCGCGCAGCAGCCCGTAGGCGTCCTCGACGGTCGCCGGGGTGGCGACCTGGAGCCCGGGGGTGGCGAGGTAGTACGCCTCGGAGGAGTCGCTGTGGTGCTCGACCCCGCCGATGCCGCCGCCGTACGGGATGCGGATGGTCAGCGGCATCGTCAGCGCGCCGCGGGTGCGGTTGCGCATGCGGGCGACATGGCTGATCAGCTGCTCGAACGCCGGGTAGGCGAAGGCGTCGAACTGCATCTCGACGACCGGCCGCAGCCCGTACATCGCCATGCCGACGGCGGTGCCCAGGATGCCTGCCTCGGCGAGCGCGGTGTCGGTGCAGCGGTCCTCGCCGAACTCCTTGGCGAGGCCGTCGGTGACCCGGAAGACGCCGCCCAGGGCGCCGACGTCCTCGCCCATGACATGGACGGACGGGTCGTCGGCCATGGCGTCGCGCAGCGCGCGGGTCAGCGCCTGCGCCATGGTGGCGGGCTTGCGCGCGGTCGCCGGAGCGGTGGTCGTCATGGCCTGGCCTCCTCGGCGGAGCCGTCGGCGCCCGCTGCGTGCTCGGTGTGTCCGTCGGCCTCGGCGTCCAGCTCGGCGCGCAACTGTGCCGCCTGGGCGCGCAGTTGGCTGGTCTGCTCGGCGAATACGTGCGTGAACAGGTCCATCGGGTCCAGCTCCGGGTCGGTGTTCATCCGCTCCCGGAGGTCGGCCGCCAGCTGCTCGGCGCCGTCCCGGGTGGCACCGACGAATGCGTCGGTCAGCAGATCGCGGGCTGCCAGCTCGTGCTCCAGAAGGACTATCGGGTCGTGCGCCCGCCAGGTCTCGACCTCGGCGTCGCTGCGGTAGCGGGTGGCGTCGTCGGCGTTGGTGTGCGCCTCGATGCGGTAGGTGACGGCCTCGATCAGGGTGGGGCCGCCGCCCCTGCGGGCCCGTTGCACGGCGTCGGTGAGCACCTCGTGCATGGCGGGCGCGTCATTGCCGTCGACCAGTCGGCCGGGCATGCCGTATCCGACCGCCTTGTGGGCGAGGGAGGGCGCGGCGGTCTGCTTGGCCAGCGGCACCGAGATCGCGAAGCCGTTGTTCTGGACGAGGAAGACCACCGGTACCTGCCAGACCGCCGCGAAGTTCAGCGCCTCGTGGAAGTCGCCCTCGCTCGTGCCTCCGTCGCCCACCATGGCCAGCGCCACCACCTCGTCGCCCTTGAGGCGGGCGGCGTGCGCCAGGCCCACGGCATGCGGGAGCTGCGTGGCGAGCGGGGTGCACAGGGGGGCGATGCGGTGCTCGTGCGGGTCGTATCCGTTGTGCCAGTCGCCGCGCAGCAGGGTCAGCGCCTGTACGGGGTCGAGGCCGCGGGCCACGGCGGCGAGGGTGTCGCGATAGCTGGGGAAGAGCCAGTCCCGGTCTTCGAGGGCGAGCGCCGCGGCGATCTCGCAGGCCTCCTGTCCGGTGGAGGACGGGTAGACCGCCAGGCGTCCCTGCCGGGTCAGGGCCGTGGCCTGGGCGTTGTACCGGCGGCCGCGCACCAGCTGGGTGTACAGCCGGGTCAGCAGTCCGGAGTCGAGCTTGGCCGCGGCGTCCGTACCCAGGAGGCGGTACGGCTCCTCGTCGGGCAGGAGGGGCGCGGGATCGACGCGCGGCCGCCAGGCGGGCGGCGGGCCGGCCAGGCTGCTCTTGCTCCTGCTGCTGCCGGGCTGCTCAAGGACCGTCATGTCGAGCACCTCCTCGGATCGAAGGGGTGGCGCGATGCGCCTCATGTGGGTGGTGGGCGGACGGCGGGTGGGCAGGATGGAATCGGCCAGGGCGGGTGCGCCCTGCCCTACCGATTGTTCGGTCGCTGATGCATTTTGGCTACAGGCGGGCTCAGCCTGTGGACAAACGGTTCTCCACAGCTTGAGATGAAGCCAGGGCGTCCACAAAGGGGAGGCGGGACCATATGCCGGACGAACAGATGGCCAATTCCGGCGGGCAGCCACCCGCGGCACCCACCCCGCCATCGCCGGCCGCGCGCCCGCTCGACACCATCGACCGTTCGATCCTGCGCATGCTCCAGACCGACGGCAGGGCGTCGATACGCTCCGTGGCCGAGCGGGTGCATGTCTCACGCGCCAATGCCTACGCGCGGATCAACCGGCTGATCGACGACGGCGTGATCCGCGGCTTCAGCGCCCTCATCGATCAGGAACGCGCGGGTCAGGGCGCCTCCGCCTACATCACGCTGAAGATCGTGCAGAACTCCTGGCGGACGGTGCGCAAACAGCTCACGGCGCTGCCGGGGGCCACCCACATCGCACTGGTCAGCGGCGACTTCGATGTGCTGCTGCTGGTCCACACCAAGGACAACCGCGAGCTGCGGGAACTGGTCCTCACCCGTATCCAGTCGATACCGGAAGTGCTCAGCACCCGCACCCTGCTGGTCTTCGAGGAGACCGACCTCGGCCCCGAGGAGGGATGACCCTGCGGCGGGTGGCGGAGAAAGCCCCCGCGGGGCGCGGACACCTCAGGGACACCCGGATCAGCGACCGGCTCAGGGGCCGGATCAGCGCCCGGACCAGGGTCCGCCCGGTCGGTTCCACGCAGGTCGGCGCGAGCGCGGATCAGGCCTTGCGCAGCCCCGCGAACGCCGTACGCACCACGGCCTCGGCGACCTCGTCACGGCTCACCGCGCCACCGCGCCCCGGCCGGTACCACTCGACAATCGAGTTGATCATGCCGAAGAGCAGCCGGGTGGCCAGCCGGATGTCCACGTCGTCCCGGAGGTCGCCGGCGGCGGCTGCCTGCTTGAGCAGATCCGAGACCTCGTGGTCGAACTCCCGGCGGCGCCCCATGGCCCAGCGCTCGGTGTCCGTGTTTCCGCGCACCCGCAACAGCAGCGTCACGTAAGGGAGTTCGTCCATCAGCACCTCGGCCACGCGGCGGGTGACATGCTCCAGCCGCTCGATCGCCCGCCCCTGGACGGCGCCCGGCTCGTCCAGCACACCGAACAGCCCGTCCAGGGCCCGGCTTATGGCGCGGTGCAGCAGCTCTTCCTTGCTGCGGACATGGTGGTAGATCGAGGACTTGGAGATGCCCGCCGCCTTGGAGAGGTGCTCCATGGACGTGCCGTCGTAGCCGCGCTCGATGAACACCTCGACGGCGACCGCGAGCAGCGAATCGGGCGTATAGGTGTCGCGCTTGGCCATGGTCATGATTAGAGCACCTATTTCTCGAGGTCTGCACGGCGCCGCAGCGCCCAGGACGGTACGTAGCGTCCACCGGCGTTCTGGTGATGCATCGAGTCCAGCAGATCCCACACCCATGGGGCGCCGAGCCGCTCGGCCCACTCCATGGGGCCGCCGGGATAGTTCACGCCCAGCCGCATGGCCGTGTCGATGTCCTCGGGGCTCGCGACCCCGCGGGCCGCGGCGTCCACCGCAAAGTCGATGATCATCGCGACCGTCCGGGCGACGATCATCCCCGGTACGTCCTCGATCACGCTGACCTGCTTGCCCATCGCCTGGAACAGCCCGACGGCCTCCGCGAGGTCGGCCTCGGAAACCGCCTCCGAGGCCGCCAGGGCGATCCGGGTCGCGGCGCGGTAGTCCAGGGAGAGGTCGAAGCGGATGTACTTCCCGTAGACGTCGGACGTCGCCGGATAGCCGTTGGTCAGCCCCAGACAGGCCCCACCGGGCAGCCGGAGGAAGCCCTCCGACTCCCCCGGTGTCCGGTCGCGGGTGACCTTGATGCCCGCCTCCTCGATGAGCTCGTGCAGCACCACCGCGGGGCCGGGCAGCTTCGCGTGCAGGCCGACGGATTCGGGCGCCGGACAGGGCTCCGCGGTCCGCGGTTCGGGCCGCCGGGCGCCCTCGGAGTAGTCGAACCAGCCGCGGCCTGCCTTACGGCCGTGCAGCCCGGACTCGACCAGCCGGCGCTGCGCCAGGGAGGGGGTGAACTTCGGGTCCTGGAAGAAGGCCTGCCATACGGAGTGGGTGACCGCCTCGTTCACGTCCTGCCCGATGAGGTCGGTCAGCTCGAAGGGCCCCATCTTGAAGCCGGCACCGTCGCGCAGCACCGCATCGATGGTGGCCGGGTCGGCGACCCGTTCCTCGTAGGCACGCAGAGCTTCGGCGTAGAAGGGGCGGGCGATGCGGTTGACGACAAAACCGGGGGTGTCCGTGCAGCGCACCGGCTGCTTGCCCCAGGCCGCGGCGGTCTCGTACGCGGTCGTGGCGGCGGACTCGTCGGTGGCGAAGCCGCTGATCACCTCGACCAGGGGGAGCAGCGGCGCGGGATTGAAGAAGTGCATGCCCACGCAGCGGCCGGGATGGCGCAGCCGCCCCGCGACCGCGGTCACGGACAGCGAGGAGGTGTTGGTGGCCAGGAGGCAGTCCGCCGCCACGAAGTCCTCCAGGGCGGTGAACAGCTCCTGTTTGGCGGGGAGTTGCTCCAGGATCGCCTCGATGACCAGTGCGGCGTCGGCCAGCTCCGCGAGAGCGGTGGCGGGGGAGAGGCGCTCGCGGGCGGCGTCCCGCTCGGCCGCCGAGATCCGGCCCTTTTCGACCAGCCGGTCCAGCCGGCCCCCGATCGCCTCAGCGGCTTGTCCGGCGCGCCCGGCGGCGGTGTCATAGAGGCGTACGCGATGACCGGCGACCAGCGCCACCTGCGCGATGCCCTGTCCCATGGTGCCGGTGCCCACCACTGCCACGGTGCTGCTGGTTGCGAGAGCCGTCATGCCAGCTGATCCTCTCCGACCGACTTTTCCACAGGCTGGCCGGGCCCTCTTGCCCCGACCGATCGTTCGGTTACTCTAACTCCGTTGCCCTGTCCACTCCCAGCCCCTATCCGCTCTCCGCCCAGCTCGACGAGGAGTTGGTCATCGATGGCCGCCGAAATGACCGCAGCGCGTCCGACCACAGCGCAGTTGATCGCGAAGCACCGCCCGACCCTCGACCAGACGCTGGAGGCGATCCGCACCCGCGCGTACTGGTCCCCGCACCCCGAGCACCCGAAGGCGTACGGCGAGAGTGCCGCGCCCGACGGGCTGGCCGCCTTCGAGGCACTGCGCGGCCGGCGGTTCGAGCTCGACCAGCCCGGCACGGACGACTGGACGGCCGAGGAAGTCTCGCCATACGGCCTGAAGCTCGACATCAGCTATCCGCATCCGGACGTGGACGTGCTGCTGCCGGCCATGCGCGCCGCACTCCCCGCCTGGCGGGACGCCGGTCCTGAGGCGCGCGCGGCGGTGTGCCTGGAGATCCTGGCCCGGATCAGCGCGCGGACCCACGAGTTCGCGCAGGCCGTGATGCACACCAGCGGCCAGGCCTTCATGATGGCGTTCCAGGCGGGCGGACCCCATGCCCAGGACCGCGGCCTGGAGGCTGTGGCGTATGCGTACGCCGAGCAGGTCCGTACCCCGGAGCAGGCGCCCTGGTCCAAGCCGCAGGGCAAGCGCGACCCGCTCGAACTGTCCAAGAGCTTCACGGCCGTACCGCGCGGCGTCGCCCTGATGATCGGCTGCAACACCTTCCCTACGTGGAACGGCTATCCGGGCTTGTTCGCCTCTCTGGCGACCGGCAACCCCGTGCTGGTCAAGCCGCATCCGCGCGCCGTGCTCCCGCTGGCGCTGACCGTCCAGGTGGCCCGCGAGGTGCTCACCGAGGCCGGTTTCCCCGCCGACCTGGTGTGCCTGGCCGTGGACAAGCCGGGCGAGGGGCTGGCCAAGACACTGGCCGTCCGTCCCGAGGTCCGCATCATCGACTACACCGGCTCGACCGCCTTCGGCGACTGGCTGGAGACGCACGCCCGGCAGGCGCAGGTCTTCACGGAGAAGGCCGGCGTCAACACCGTCGTCATCGACTCCACCGATGACTACAAGGGCATGCTGAGCAACCTCGCCTTCTCCCTGTCGCTCTACAGCGGCCAGATGTGCACCACCCCGCAGAATCTGCTGATCCCGCGCGACGGCATCACCACGGACGCCGGGCCGAAGTCGTACGACGAGGTCGTCAGCGATCTCGCGGCCGCGGTGAACGGGCTGCTGGGCGACGATGCGCGGGCCAACGCGCTCCTGGGCGCCATCGTCAATCCGCAGGTCAAGGAGCGGATCGACGCGGCTGCCGGGCTCGGCGAGGTGGCACTGGCCTCCCGTGAGGTGGCCAACCCCGAGTTCCCCGGGGCCACGGTCCGGACGCCGGTGATCGTCAAGCTGGACGGTGCCAAGCCGGACTCCGAGGCGGCCTATCTGTCGGAGTGCTTCGGCCCGGTGTCCTTCGCGGTGGCCGTAGATTCCGCGGCCGACGCAGTGGATCTGCTGCGGCGCACGGTCCGCGAGAAGGGCGCCATGACGGTCGGCGCGTACACCACCTCCGCCGAGGTCGAGCAGCTGGTGGAGGAGGCCTGCCTGGAGGAGTGCGCCCAGCTGTCGCTGAACCTGACCGGCGGGGTCTATGTGAACCAGACCGCAGCGTTCTCGGACTTCCATGGCTCGGGCGGCAACCCGGCGGCCAATGCCGCGCTGTGCGACGGCGCCTTCGTGGCCAACCGCTTCCGCACGGTGGAGGTGCGACGGCAGGCATGACCGGTGCGGGTGCCGGGGCCCGGGACGTGCTCCTGGGCCCCGCGCCAGGCGGCCGACGGGGCATGTGCGCCGTCAGAGGCCGTCCGGCCCCCCGATCCGCGCATGGCGGCCGATCCAGGCATGCATCGCGATGGCGGCCGCGGCCCCCGCATTGATCGAGCGGGTCGAGCCGAACTGCGCGATCGAGCAGGTCAGCGAGGCATGCCGACGCGCCTCCTCGGTCAGCCCCGGCCCCTCCTGGCCGAACAGCAGCACACATCGCCGCGGTAGCTCGGTCGTCTCCAGCGGCACGGAACCGGGGAGGTTGTCGATCCCGATGATCGGCAGCTCCTCGGCCGCGGCCCAGGCGGTGAGGTCCGCGGTGTCCGGGTGGTGGCGGACGTGCTGGTAGCGGTCGGTCACCATCGCGCCGCGCCGGTTCCAGCGGCGCTGCCCGACGATATGGATCTCCTTGGCCAGGAACGCGTTCGCGGTCCGCACGACCGAGCCGATGTTGAAGTCATGCCCCCAGTTCTCGACGGCCACATGGAAGTCATGGCGGCGGGTGTCGAGGTCGGCGACGATCGCCTCGCGCTTCCAGTAGCGGTAGTGGTCGACCACATTGCGGCGGTCGCCGTTCGCGAGCAGCTCGGGGTCCAGACGGTCGTCCTGCGGCCAGGGTTCCGGGTGCGGTCCGACGCCGATCTGGGTCCCGTACCCCTCGTCGTACTGGAGGGGCTCGGCGGGGGCGGTTTTCTCGCTGCTCACCCCACGAGCGTATGGCCACCGCCGCCGTGCTCCGTACGGGCCTCCGGCTCGCCGTCCCCGGCACCCTCGGCCGGCCGGTCCGGACCGCCGCGCGAGAAGAGCCGTTTGCGCAGGCCGGAGACGCGGGCGGAGAGCCAGGTCAGGAAGTTCGTCGGCAGGAAGACCGCGTCAGCGGCGACCATCGCGAGCGAGAAGAACGGCAGCCCGAGCAGGAACGCGATCGAGAGGTGCTCGCAGATCATCGCGACCAGCAGCACATTCTTGAGCCGGCGGTTGAAGAGCGTGAACGGGAAGGCGACCTGCACGATCACCGTCCCGTAGGTGATCAGCATGACGATCACCCCGTTGCTGCCCAGCAGCTCGGACAGCGCCGGCCAGGGGGAGAAGTAGTCCAGGTGCATCGGGTAATAGACCGCGGTGCCGTCCTGCCAGCGTGAGCCCTGGATCTTGTACCAGCCGGCCGTGGCGTAGATCAGGCAGACCTCGATCATGATCACCAGAAGTGCGCCGTTGTGGGCGAGCTTGGCGAGGGTGTCCAGGACGATGCGCGGCTCGCCGGGCGCGTACCGCTGCACCGCCCACCACACTCCGTGCGTCAGCCACAGGCCCCACAGCACCAGGCTCCAGCCGATGTGCGGGACCGGGCCGCCCTCGGACCAGTCGAGGCCGTAGTTGCCGCTCAGCTGGGCCACGGCCAGGCCGAGGCCGAGCACGGCCCACAGGATGATGCCGGGGAGATCGCGGGAAGCGGTAGGGGTGCCGCCGCTCTCGTCCCCACCGGACGCGGATGCGGCGGCCGCTGCCCGCTTCGCACGGCGTGCGTCCAGAGACCAGACCTGCCCGCACCGGGTCAGCACGAGATACATCGACATCAGGTGGATGACGTTGTCGCCGCCGTCCCCTATGAAGATGCTGCGGTTCTGAAGCGAGATCACGCCCACCATGAAGAGCACCGACATGGTGCGGGTGCGCCAGCCGAGCATCAGCAGGGCGCTGGCCACGATGGCGACGAGGTACACGCACTCGAACCAGCCGCGGCTGTCGGACCAGGGCAGGACGGAGAAGGCGTGGTTGCCGTCCAGGAGCCGGCGCGCCATGTCCAGGCTCCAGGGGCTGTCGGGCCCGTAGAGCACCGCGCGGTGCGGCCATTCGCGCAGCAGGAACAGCAGCCAGGTCGCCGAGAAGCCGATCCGGATCACCGCGGTCTGGTACGGGGCCAGCGCGCGGCTGGTGACCCGCCCGAAGCCGCGTCCGATGGCCCGCTCGATACGGGTCTCTTCGTAGGGGGCGGGCTCCTGGGGCGTCTGCGGTGCCTGCGCCTGCTGAGGCACCTCGGCCGACTCCGGCGTATGCGCGGACTGCTGTGCGCCCGGGGTCTGCTGAGGCTGGTGGGGCGTCGGTGAAGTCACTGGTTCTTCGCCCCCTTGGGCAGGTCGTCTGCGGTGACCTGCCACCAGGGCAGCACGCGGTAAACGGGCTTCTCGCTGATCTTCTCCGAGCTCCACGGCGGCGGGCGGACCGCCGTCGTCTGCGAGCGGACCTGGATCTGCTCGACCCGGCCGCCGCCCTTCGTCCACTCGCCGTCCATCCGGAGCATCACGATCCGCCGGATATAGCGCTCGGACAGCTCACCGCGCAGGCCGACGGGGCGGTTCTGCGCATTGTGGGTGTTGAGGAAGAGCTCCCAGCCGCGGCGCAGCTGGTTCTGCTGGGTGTGGCTGGGCAGCGGGTTGTGGAGGATCGCCTGGCCGTCGCGGGCGGTCAGACCGGTCCAGCCGGTGGTCCGCACGGTGCCGTCCTCGGTGCGCTGCTGTGCACGGACCTGGACCGCGATGTTCTGCTGGAGGGGATTGGGTGCGAACAGCTTCCAGTTCTGTTCGTACTCGGGATAGACGTAGTCGCTGATCAGGGCGCCCTGCTGCTTACTGAGCGTGTTCGACGGCGCGACATGCAGGAACATCATGGCGAGATGAATCGCGACGATGACTGCGATGGCACAGGCCGCCACCCCTATGACGATCCGCGAGGGCAGCGAGAGCGCGGACAATGGCCGCGATTCGTCCCCGTATGACTGCATTCCCGCCCCGTTCCAAGAATCCATGCGGCTGACTCCGCTTCGGAACCGTACCTACGCGGCCGCACCGGGCACACCCTTCCCCTGGTTATCCACAGGCTTGACACCTGCGGTCCGCCCACTCACCATTGAACCGAACGATCGGTCGGTCGGGAGCGAGGGGGCACCACATGACGACGATCGCGCCGGAAGAGACGGCTCGCGAGGCCGTATTCGACGCCACCGTGGCCGCGGACGAGCGCATCGAGCCGCGGGACTGGATGCCGGACGCCTACCGCTCGACACTCGTGCGCCAGATAGCGCAGCACGCCCACTCCGAGATCATCGGCATGCAGCCGGAGGGCAACTGGATCACCCGGGCGCCGTCCCTGCGCCGCAAGGCGATCTTGATGGCGAAGGTGCAGGACGAAGCCGGTCACGGCCTGTATCTCTACAGCGCCGCCGAGACCCTGGGCACCGGCCGCGACGAGCTGCTCGACAAGCTGCACTCCGGCCGCCAGAAGTACTCCTCGATCTTCAACTACCCGACCCTGACCTGGGCCGATGTCGGAGCCGTCGGCTGGCTGGTGGACGGCGCGGCGATCACCAACCAAGTTCCGCTGTGCCGGTGTTCGTACGGCCCCTACGCCCGCGCGATGGTCCGCATCTGCAAGGAGGAGTCCTTCCACCAGCGACAGGGCTACGAACTCCTGCTGACCCTCAGCCGCGGCACCGACGCCCAGCACGCCATGGCACAGGACGCGGTGAACCGCTGGTGGTGGCCGTCGCTGATGATGTTCGGCCCGCCGGACGACGAGTCGTCGCACTCCGCGCAGTCCATGGCCTGGAAGATCAAGCGGCACTCCAACGACGAGCTGCGCCAGCGCTTCGTGGACATCTGCGTCCCCCAGGCCGAGGCCCTCGGGCTCACCCTCCCCGACCCGGACCTGACGTGGAACGACGAGCGCGGCCACTGGGACTTCGGCCCGATCGACTGGGCCGAGTTCCGCGAGGTGCTCAAGGGCAACGGCCCCTGCAACGAACAGCGGATCAGCCGCCGACGGCAGGCGCATGAGGAAGGCGCCTGGGTGCGCGAAGCAGCCGCCGCACACGCGGCCAAGCACGGGAAGGCCACCCGATGACGACACCACGCCCCGCCGAAGCCCCCGCGGCCGCCGCAGGGACGGCCGCCGGGCCCACCGACTGGCCCCTGTGGGAGGTCTTCGTCCGCAGCCGCCGCGGCCTCTCGCACACCCACGCCGGCAGCCTGCATGCGCCGGACGCCGAGATGGCGCTGCGCAACGCCCGCGACCTCTACACCCGCCGCTCGGAGGGCGTCTCCCTCTGGGTGGTGCCCTCCGCGCAGATCACTGCCTCCTCGCCGGACGAGAAGGACGCCTTCTTCGAGCCGGCCGGTGACAAGCCCTACCGCCACCCGACCTTCTACGAGATCCCGGACGGGGTGCATCACCTTTGATGAACGTCACCGCCACCCCGGCCCTGCCCCTCGGGGACGACGCGCTGATCCTCTCCCACCGCCTGGGCGAGTGGGCCGGCCACGCCCCGGTCCTGGAGGAGGAGGTCGCGCTGGCCAATATCGCGCTGGACCTGCTCGGTCAGGCCCGTGTGCTGCTCTCCCTGGCCGGTGATGAGGACGAGCTGGCCTATCTGCGCGAGGAACGGCAGTTCCGCAACCTCCAGCTCGTCGAGCAGCTCAACGGCGACTTCGCCCACACCATCGCCCGCCAGCTCTACTTCTCCACCTACCAGGAGCTGCTGTTCGGCCATCTCGCCGCAACGGAGAGCGAGTTGGCGCCGCTGGCCGGGAAGGCCGTCAAGGAGGTCGCCTACCACCGCGACCACGCCCATCAGTGGACGCTGCGCCTGGGCGACGGCACCGACGAGAGCCGTGCCCGGATGCAGCGCGCCGTCGATGCCCTCTGGCGCTTCACCGGCGAACTGTTCGAGCCGGTGGAAGGGCTGGAGACGGTGCCCTGGCCGGCCCTGCACGACAGCTGGACCGCGCGCATCACCACCACCCTGGAAGAAGCCACCCTCACCGTCCCCGAAGGCCCCCGGCACGGCGCCTGGACGGCCGGCGGGGGCCGGCAGGGCCTGCACACCGAGTCGTTCGGACTGCTGCTCGCCGAGATGCAGCACCTCCACCGCAGCCACCCGGGGGCGACATGGTGACCACCACCGCCCTCGAAGAGCAACTGCTGGCGCTGGCCGGCTCCGTTCCCGACCCCGAGCTGCCGGTGCTCACCCTCGCCGAACTGGGCGTGCTGCGCGGGGTACAGCTCACGGCCCCCGGCCGGGTCGAGGTGCGGCTCACCCCCACCTACACCGGCTGCCCGGCCATCGAGGCGATGTCGGCCGACATCGAGCAGGTGCTGCACGAACACGGCATACCCGAGGTCGAGGTCCGTACGGTCCTCAGCCCGCCGTGGACCACGGACGCGATCACCGCCGAAGGCCGCCGCAAGCTCGCCGAATTCGGGATCGCACCCCCACGCCCCACGGGTCCGGCCGGCGGACCGGTCGCCGTCGACCTCACCATCCGCTGCCCGAACTGCGGATCGACCGACACCACCCTGCTGAGCCGGTTCTCCTCCACGGCATGCAAGGCACTGCGCCGTTGCGAGTCCTGCCGCGAACCCTTCGACCACTTCAAGGAGTTGTGATGTTCCACCCGCTCCAGGTCCGGGAGATCGAGCGGCTCACGGACGACGCGGTGGCCGTCACCTTCGAGGTCCCGCCCGAGCTGCGCACGACCTTCCGGCACACCCCCGGACAGCACATCGCGCTGCGCAGATCGGTCGGCGGCCAGGAGATCCGCCGCACGTACTCCATCTGCACCCCGGCCACCGACCAGCCCGTATTGCGCGTGGGCATCCGCCTCGTCGAGGACGGCGCCTTCTCGACCTACGCGCTCAAAGAGCTGGCCGTCGGCGACAGGGTGGAGGTCATGGCCCCGGCCGGCCGGTTCACCCTCGAACCACGCTCCGGCCATTTCGTCGGCATCGTCGGCGGCAGCGGCATCACCCCCGTGCTGTCCATCGCCTCCACCCTGCTCGAGCGGCAGCCGGACGCCCACTTCTGCCTCATCCGCAGCGATCGCACGGCGGCATCGACGATGTTCCTGGAGGAGGTGGCCGACCTCAAGGACCGCCATCCCCAGCGCTTCCAGCTCATCCACGCCCTCTCCCGCGAGGAACAACAGGCCGGCCTGCCCTCCGGCCGGCTGGACGAGACCCGGCTCCGCTCCCTCCTGCCCGCGCTGCTGAAGATCGGCTCCATCGACGGCTGGTACCTCTGCGGCCCCTACGGCCTGGTCCAGGGCGCCGAACGCGCTCTGCGCGCGCTCAACGTGCCCCGCACCCACATCCACGAGGAAATCTTCCACGTCGACAACGGCACCCCGACCGCCCCCGCAGCCTCCGCCCCCGCGCACAGCACCGTGACCGCCACTCTCGACGGCCGCTCCGGCAGCTGGCCGGTCCACGACAGCGAGTCGCTGCTCGAAGCGGTCCTGCGCAACCGCGCAGACGCCCCGTACGCCTGCAAGGGCGGCGTCTGCGGCACCTGCCGCGCCTTCCTGGTCTCGGGCGAGATCCGCATGGACCGCAACTTCGCCCTGGAAGCCGAAGAGGTCGACGCGGGGTACGTCCTGGCCTGCCAGTCCCACCCGGTCACGGAGAAGGTCGAGCTGGACTTCGACCGATAGCACCGCTCCGGGCGGCGCCCGGCCCGACAAGCCAGCCGGCAACACCACCCCGGTCTCCACCCGATCGCGGCCCGTTCGCGGCCCGTTCGCGGCCCGGTGGCCGCCCGGTGGCGGCCCGGTGGCCGCCCGGTGGCGGCCCGGCTCCCTGCCGGGACCGGGTCCGTAGGCGGCCCGCTGCCGGTCGCTGCGCCGGACGAACCGGCAGTGGACGCCGAGCCGGCCCCACAGCTGCGACCGCAGCCGCACCGTGCCCGTGCCCACCCCGCTCCACCTGCTCCCCCGTCCTCCGCAACTCACTCGGCCCCCCACTCCCCCAACTCCCTCCCCTTTCCGTCCTTTCCGCCGTTGCCGCCATTCCCAATTCCTGGAACCTGTTCTACCTTGACGCATCGTCAGTTCGAGGCGCCGCGTGGGAGGACAGAGCAATGGACTTCACCTTCACCGAGGAGCAGCAGGCCGCCGTCGAAGCGGCGAGGGCCGTCTTCTCGGGGGTCGCTCCGGACAGCGTGCCCAGCCCGGCGCTCACCCCCTGTGCGGTCGCCGACGACTTCGACCGCGCGCTGTGGCGCAAGCTCGCCGACGCCGATCTGCTGAGCCTGCCGATCTCATCCGAGTACGGCGGCGCGGGCCTGGACCCGATCGCGCTCTGCCTCGTGCTCCGCGAGTCGGCCAAGGTGCTGGCGCGGGTACCGCTGCTGGAGTCAGGCGCCGCCGCGCTCACCCTCCAGAATTACGCGGCCGACGAGCTGCGTGCGCAGGTGCTCACCCGGATTGCCGCCGGGGACCTCGTCGTGACCGTCGCCGCCGCCGGCCGCACGGGGCACGAACCGGCCGAACTCGCCGTGGATGCCCGCCAAGAGGGTGCCGACTGGATCCTCGACGGCGCCCAGACGGCCGTCCCCTGGGCCCAGGTCGCCGACCGGATCCTGCTCCCCGCCCACACCCCCGAAGGCCACGCCGTACTCGCCCTCGTCCCCCGCACCCACCCGGGCGTCAGGCTCGACGAGCAGATATCCACCAGCGGAGAGCGCCATGCCGAGGTCCGGTTGGATTCCGTCCGCGTCAGCGCCCAGGAAACGATCACCGATCCAGCCGCCTGGGAGTCGCTGCGCAATGTTATGACCACCGGCACCTGCGCACTCGCGCTGGGCCTCGGCGAGCGCGTCCTCGCCATGACCGGCGACTACACCAGCAAGCGCGAACAGTTCGGGTTCCCGGTGGCCACCTTCCAGGCCGTCGCGGTCCAGGCCGCCGACCGCTTCATCGACCTGCGCGCCATGGAAGCCACGCTCTGGCAGGCAGCCTGGCGCATCACCACGGATGCCGCCGGCCCGCTACCGCCCGCCGGCGATGTCGCGGTCGCCAAGATCTGGGCCGCCGAGGGCGTGCGCCGAGTCGTCCAGACCGCCCAGCATCTTCATGGCGGCTTCGGCGCCGACACCGATTACTCGCTGCACCGCTACCACGCCTGGGCCAAACAACTGGAGCTCTCCCTCGGCCCCGCCGCCGCCCACGAGGAGGCCCTCGGCGACCTGCTCGCAGCACATCTGCTGGGCTGAGGGGAGGGGCAAGAGGCAAGCAGGCGGAAGACACAGCGGGCGTCCGCTTCACCAAGACCCCGCCAACAGGCCGCCCGGCCACGCGGCTCCCGGCTCCCGGCTCCCGGCTCCCGGCTCCCGGCTCCCGGCTCCCGGCTCCCGGCTAGACGACCGCCCCGGAGCCGCCCTTGCCATCCGATACGGGGCGGCCGGCGGCCTCCCAGGCCTGCATGCCGCCGGCGACGTTCACCGCGTCGACGCCCTGCTGGATCAGATACTGCGCCACCTGCGCCGAGCGCCCACCGACCCGGCACAGCACATACACCTTGCCGTCCTCGGGTGCCGCCTCGGTCAACTCACCGTAGCGGGCGACGAATTCGCTCATCGGGATATGCAGCGCGCCCTCGGCATGCCCCGCCTCCCATTCATCGTCCTCACGCACATCCAGGAGGAAGTCCTCCGACGTGAGAGCGTCGACACCGACCGTGGGCACAGAACCGAATTGCATGGATCCGACGCTACCCGACCAGCTGCGCCAGGTACGTCTCGCGTTCCGCGACATCGGCGAGCAGCTTCTCGGCGATCTCGTCCAGGAGCGCGTCCGGGTCCTCCGGCGCCATCTTGATCATCGCGCCGATCGCGCTCTCCTCGAGCTCGGAGGCCATGGCAGCCAGCAGCTCCTTGCGCTCGGCCAGCCACTCCAGCCGGGCGTAGAGCTCCTCGCTCTCACTGAGCCGCTCCTCGGCCGGCGCAGGACCGGTCTCCCACTCCTGGGCCAGCTCCCGCAGCACCGCCACATCACCCTTGCCGTACGCCGCGTTGACCCGCGCGATGAACGCGTCCCGCCGCACCCGCTCCGCATCGTCCCGCGCCAGGTCCGGATGGGCCTTGCGCACCAGGTCGCGGTAGACCTTGCGGGCCTCCTCGCTGGGCCGCACCTTCTGCGGCGGCCGCACGGACTGCTCGGTGAGCATCGCCTGTGCCTCCGGGAACAGCCCGTCCGAGCCCATCCAGCCGTGGAACAGCTCCTCGACCTCCGGCATCGGCAGCACCGACGCACGCGCCTCCTGCGCCTTACGGATGTCGTCGGGAGCACCCGTACGTGCCGCCACCGCCTCCGCGATCTGCGCGTCGAGCTCGTCCAGCCGCGCGTACATGGGGCCGAGCCGCTGGTGGTGCAGGCGGGAGAAGTTCTCCACCTCCACCCGGAAGGTCTCCACCGCGATCTCGAACTCGATCAGGGCCTGCTCCGCGGCCAGCACCGCCTTCGCCAGCCGCCGGGTCGCCTCGTCCTGAGCCGCCTGCTCACCCGGCGCGGGGCCCGACTCGGTGCCCGTTTCGGCACCCGTTTCGGCTCCCGGCTCGGCGCCCGTCTCGGTGTGCGCCCCGCCCTCGGCGGTGGGCGTATCGCCCTGAGTCCCTTGGCCGGCGCCCACCCCCTCGGGGCCCTCGGCCTGATCGTCCGAGCCGCCGCCGTGCCCGAGCCCGGCGCCCTGACCTCCGCCGCGGGCTTCCGGTGCCTGCGGGTCGGCCGGGGCGTCCGGCGTGCCCGGCACGTCCGGTCGGTGCTGACCGTCCTGCGTGTTCTCCGCGTGCGAGTTCGTCACCCGGTCAGCGTACGGCCCACGCCGGGCCCGGCCCTCCACCGCATTCCCTCGTTTCCTGCCGGGTCGGCGGCCCGGCCATGCGCCTCCCCCTCACACCCCCGTCTCCGCCGCGATCCGCCCGTTCTTCACCGCTGTGGCCAGCTCCGCATGGTCCGCTTCCGTGCGGTCCGCGTAGGCGACCGCGAATTGCGCGAGTGCCTCGTCCAGCTCCTCGTTCTTGCCGCAGTACCCGGCCAGAAGGCGCGGATCGGCGCTGTGCGCATGGGCGCGGGCCAGGAGAGCACCGGTCATGCGGGCATAGTCGTCCATCTGATCGCCGGAGAGCTGCGCCGGGTCCACGCTGCCCTTGCGGTTTCTGAACTGACGGACCTGGAAGTGCAGGCCCTCCCGCCGGCCGTTCGCCACGGCCCCGCCGCCCAGCGACGCCGCGTCCTGCACCGTCGTCCAGCCCAGCAGAATGTCGCTGACCACCTGCATCCGGCGCTGCCCGAGCACCACCCGGCGGCCCTCATGCACCACCGGCAGCACCGGGAAGCCCGCCCTCGCCACGAAGGACGTCAGCACCGAGGCACGCGCCTCCTTCACCTGGAGGACAACCGGCTCGCCCCGGTGGTCCAGCAGCAGCACCACATATGACCGCAGGCCCACGCTGCCCGTGCCGACCACCCGGAAGGCCACGTCGTGCACCGCGTGCCGAGCCAGCAAAGGCAGCCGGTCCTCGGGGAGCGTCTCCAGATAGCCGGTCAGGGACGCGGCGACGGCTGCGGCCTCCGCATCCGGCACCCGGCGCAGCACGGGCGGAGCGTCCACGAACCGGCGGCCGCCGTCCTCCGTCCGCTCCGTCGCCTTCGCCGCGAACCGCGCGCTGGTGTTCTTGCGCGCCTTGTCCGCAACCAGCTCCAGCGTTCCCACGAGATCCTTGGCGTCGGCATGCGAGACCAGCGCCTCGTCGGCGATCGCGTTCCACGCCTCGGTCACCGGCATCTTGGCCAGCAGCCGCATCGTGCGCCGATACGCGCCCGCCACGTCCTGCGCCGCCCTGCGACAGTCGTCCTCGCCGGCGCCCGCCTCCCGGCCCGCCAGCACCATCGACGTCGCGAGCCGCTTCACATCCCACTCCCACGGCCCGTAGAGGGTCTCGTCGAAGTCGTTGAGATCGATGACGAGCTGGCCGCGGGCGTCGCCGTAGAGTCCGAAGTTGGCGGCGTGGGCATCGCCGCAGATCTGGGCTCCGATGCCGGTCACGGGGCCTGCCGTGAGGTCATACGCCATCAGGCCCGCGGAGCCGCGGAGGAAGGCGAAGGGGCTCGCGGCCATCCGGCCGACCCGTATCGGCGTCAGCTCGGACAGCCGGCCGGCATTGGACTCCTCGACCGCCGCGACCGCATCAGGCCGCCCGGCCGCGATCGACAGCCCGGCCTGCTCGGCACGCGGGACGCGCTCCCGCAACGCCCGCCCGGCGGCCTTGGGAGACGATCCCTGCGCCTCCGCCTTCACAAACCCCGGTACGTACGGCACACGCGGCATAGCGGGCCACCTCCCCCTTCACGACCTGCGTTCTTGTGTCCCTGTCCGCTGCATTCACCAGCCCGCCGGGCGCTCTCGGCCCGCCGACGAGCATTGACGTTACCGAGACCCCGGCACCTCCCGCAGAGCCTGTGGATAACTCTTCGGACCCCAGACCTCGGCCTCTCCGAACCAAGCACGCCCGGATCTCCGTACTCCTGATCCCCGTACTGCTGGATCTCCGTACTTCTGGATCTCCGGACCTCGGTACCTCTGGACCGCGGACGGCTCGGAACGCTGGAACCGCTCGAACCACAAACTCGAACCACAAAGAGGCACAACACGTAGCGGAGGCAACGGAGGCAACGGACCGTCGGAGGCATCGGAGGCGTCGGAGGCACTACGCGGGGTACGGCCCCCGAACCACCCGCTACACGCCCACGGCCTCCTCCATCTCCATCTCCACATCCGCCTCCGCAGCCTCATCCACGTCCGCAGCCCCCTCACGCGCTTCCGTCCCCGCTCCCCCTGCGGCCCGTGCCGACCGCACCGTCGTCTGACTGTCCCCCTTCGACGTCGGCTCCGGCACCGTCGCCGCCACCGCGGCCGCCGCCACCGCTGCGGCATTGGCCGCCGCCTCCGCCTCCGCGGTACGCCGCCACTTCTCGGCCAGCGCCGCGACACCGACCATCACCAGGCCGGCGACCAGCCACCACACCAGCGTCCAGACATGCCCAGGCAGGCCGTAGTTGTCGAAGTAGACATGGCTGCGGGTGCCCTCCACGAAGCCCGCGCCGTTCCAGAAGGAGTGCAGCGCCGCGAAGAATCCGTTCTGCATCTCGGGGCGGAAGATCCCGCCGGAGGAGGTGAAGTTGAGCATCACGAAGAGGGCCATCACGCCGAGCGTGGTCCAGCGCTTGAGGAAGGTGTGCAGACCGGTGCCGATCAGCAGAATGCCGGCGGAGTAGAGCCAGGCCATGGCCCACAGGCCCCTGAGGCCGTGGTCGGCGAGGTGGAAGACCGGACCGGCGAACGCCGTCCCGATCAGGCTGACGACGAAGGACGTGCCGATCGCCAGCGCCGCCCGCAACCGGACCGGCAGGACGGCCCCGGCACCGCCGATCACCGTGACCGAGGCGTAGGAGCCGATGCTGATAGCGACCAGCAGGAAGAAGATGCCCTGACCGGTCGGGTCGTCCTCGGCGGTCGGCGCCACGTCCGTGACCTTCAGCGGGGTGCCCTGGTGCGCCGCGACCGGGGTGAAGACCTTCTGTACGACGGAGGCGCTGGTGTCGGAACCCGCGGTCGCCACCAGCAGCTCGGGCACCGGCTTCGACGGGCCCGCCGCCGCCCCCTCGGCACCGGCTCCACCGGCCGAACCCTTCGCCGCCCCGGTCGTCGGACCCTTCGCAGGGATCACATACGCACCGAAGATGTCCTGGTGCTTGAGCCGGTCGACCGCCGCCGACCGGTCGCCGACGGTCCGGACCTCCAGGTCACCGCCCGCCTTGTCGTTGATCGACTGGGCGAGCAGCTGTGCGCTGTGGCCCGATCCGACGACCGCGACGGGCAGCTGGTGCGGCGCGGGGTTCGCAAAGGCGCCCAGGTACGCCAGGCCCATCCCGATGCACATCAGCAGCGGGGTCATCAGGTGCGTCAGGACGTGACGCAGCCCGGCGGAGTGGGGGGAACGCGCGGAACGGTGGCCGCCGTGCTGCTCACTCCGGTGGCCGGGACGTCGGACCGTACTCATGGGGCAGGCCTTCTCAACTCGTCGGCTCAGCTGTCGCCACTAGTGGCCGCAACCAGTAGTTGGCTAATACAACTCTCAATCCACGTTGTACTATACAACTACCTCTACGAAAGGCAACCCGTGGCCCACCGCGACGACTCCGTCGAGACCATCCAGCAGGAGATGACCGCATTTGCCCGCCGGGCCCGCGCGGCCGCCGCCCGGATGCACCCAGAGCTGTCACTGGTCTCCTACACCCTGCTGGCGCACCTCGATGACCAGCAAGGATGCCGCGCCACGGACCTCGCCGCGCACTACCTCCTGGACAAGTCCACGGTCAGCCGGCAGATCGCCGCGCTGGAGAAGCTCGGCTTCGTCGAGCGCCGCGTCGACCCGGAGGACCACCGCGTCCAGGTACTGCACCCCACCGAGAAGGGCGCCCAGGTACTCGCCAACGTCACCACCAGCCGCCGCCAGGCGTTCCATGAGCGGCTGGCCGACTGGGACGAGGACGACCTCGACCGCTTCGCCACGTATCTGCTGCGCTACAACGCCGCCCAGCAACGGCTGGGATAGGAAACCGGCCGACGCGGCGGCGAAAAACAGCCACGGAAGCGACCGCCGAGACAGCCACGGAGGGGGCCGCCGAAACAGCCGCGGAAGGGGCCGCCGCCCCGCCCACGGAACCACCACCGAATCACGGAACCACCACCGAAGCGACCACCGAAGCAGCCACCGGCGCCCCCGCCCCCACCCCGGCCCCCCGCGCCCTACTTCCGGAACTGCTCCGGACACTGCCCGCCATCGGCAAGGTAGGTCTCCGCCCAGCGCGCCAGCTCCTTGAGCGCGGGCTCCATCGCCAGACCGGCTTCCGTCAGCCGGTAGGAGACGCGCAGCGGCGGGCCCGGATCCACCTCGCGCACAAGGAGGCCGGTCCCCGCCAGCTCCATGAGGCGGTCGGAGAGCATGCGCTCACTGATCCCGGGGATGGCCCGCCGCAGATCGGCGAAGTGCACGGGGGCCGGCATCAGGGTGGCGACGATCAGCCCCGTCCAGCGCTTCCCGAACAGCTCGAAGACCCGCGTCATGCCGCCGTCGACCTGCCTGCACGTCGCCTCGCCATGGTCCGCCATACAGCCAGGATACCGCCCTGATGTTGGCTACTGTAGAAAAGTAAGGCCCTGTGTTATTAATAGGGACGTACGGAATTCAACCAGTGGTCGCGCACCGCCCGGCCGCGTACCGAAGGACCGATCCCCATGGCCACGCTTCTGCTCATCGACTCCTCCCTCTTCCCCGAGGGCGGCTCCGCCTCCCGCTCGGTCACCACGGCCTTCCGCAAGGCGTGGGAGGAGCAGCACCCCGACGGCACCGTGATCCACCGCGATCTGGCCGCCGACCCGCTGCCGCACCTCGACGGCGTCGGTGCCTCCGCCGGTTTCTCCGACCCGGCCGGCCACACCCCCGAGCAGCAGGCGGCCTTCGCGCTGCGCGTGAAGCTGGCCGAGGAGCTGGAGCAGGCCGACGCGATCGTCATAGCCGCGCCGATGTACAACTTCACGATCCCCTCCACGCTCAAGGCGTGGCTCGACCAGGTGATCATCATGGGGCGCACGGCGGGCGAGCAGCCGTCCGCCAAGGGCACCCCGGTCACCGTCGTCGCCAGCCGCGGCGGTTCGTACGCGCCGGGCACGCCCCGTGAGTCCTTCGAGTACGTGCAGAACTACCTGGAGGCCGTGCTCAGCGGCGGGCTGGGACTCGAGGTCGACTTCATCGTCCCCGAGCTGACCATGGCCCCCAGCAACCCGGCGATGGCCGAGCTGGTCCCGCTGTACGAGACCTCCCGCGACAAGGCCCACGAGGACGCGGCGGCCAAGGCGAGCCGCTCCAGCGCGGCCGGGACCGCCCGACAGCGCCACCCCGCCGGTGGGTGCGGCCGCACACCGCGAGCCCGCACCCACCCGCACGGGCCCGCCCCGGGGCACCGGGCCACCCGGTCCGCCCACCGCGCACCCGCACACCCCCGGGCCCGCGCCCGTTCCACCCCGCGCCCCACTCCACGCCACACCACAGGTCAGCGCCCCTCGCGGAGCGCCCCCCCGCGGGGGGGACCCCCGGCGGCCGGGAGCCGCTCCAGCGCGGCCGGGACCGCCCGACAGCGCCACCCCGCCGGTGGGTGCGGCCGCACACCGCGAGCCCGCACCCACCCGCACGGGCCCGCCCC
>NZ_JOHB01000056.1:0-28639 GCF_000719605.1 Streptomyces sp. NRRL S-1813 | reverse complement strand
TTGTGGGAAGCCCCGCACCTTATGGTGCGGGGCTTTTCTGCGTTCCGGGGTGCCTCGTTTCCGGGTTTCGGTCCGGGGGCGGGGCATTTTCGCGTGGGGGCCGGTGTGTGTGATCGATGGGTGGGGGGAGAGCTCGGCGCTGGTGGCGGTGTGGGATGTGTGTCCCTCAGGCCGGTGCGGACAGGGGGAAGAGGCACGGCTCAAGGAGCCGGGGCTGAGGGCTTCGCCTCTACTGGTCCTTCGTTCAGAGCGCAGGGGGCGGCGGCCAGGCTCCGCGGTGGCACAGCGACTGCTACCGGGGTGGCGTCGCCTCGTATTGCTGCTCTGTAGTCCCCGTGCCTCGTGGCCTGTAGCTGCTGGGGTCATGTCCTGTGAGAGGTGGGGAGGAGCGAGGGGTTACAGGCGGCCGGCGGACTTCAGGGTGAGGTAGGCGTCGGCCAGGTCCGGGGCCAGGCGGGCCGGGGTGGAGTCGATGACCGTGATGCCGTGGTGGCGTAGGCGGTCTGCGGTGCGGCGGCGCGCGGCGTGGGTCTGTTCCGCGGCGGCTGCCGCGTAGACGGCCTGGGGGGTGTGACGGCCGGCGGCCATTTCCTCGATGCGGGGGTCGGCCACGGCCGCGATGATGAGCTCGTTGCGCTGGGTGAGGCTGGGGAGGACGGGCAGGAGAGCCTCCTCCACGGGAGCTGCGTCCAGGCCGGTGAAGAGCACGATGAGGGACCGGCGCGGGGTGCGGCGGTGGATCGTTGCGGCCAAGCCGCGGGCGTCCGCCTCGACCAGCTCGGATTTGAGGGGTGCCAGGGCGTCGGTCAGGGCCGGGAGAAGATCGCGTGCCGTACGGCCTTGTACGGAGGCGCGTATGCGGCGGTCGTAGGCGAGCAGGTCCACGCGGTCGCCGGCGCGGGCGGCGAGGGCGCCGAGCAGCAGGGCGGCGTCCATGGAGGCGTCGAGACGGGGAATGTCGCCGACGCGGCCGGCGGAGGTGCGGCCGGTCTCCAGGACGAGCAGGATGCGTCGGTCGCGTTCGGGGCGCCAGGTGCGGACTGCGAGGTTCTGCCGGCGGGCGGTGGCGCGCCAGTCGATGGAGCGGGTGTCGTCGCCGGGGGTGTAGTCGCGGAGGCTGTCGAACTCGGTTCCCTCGCCGCGGGTCAGGATGCTGGTGCGGCCGTCGAGTTCGCGGAGCCGGGCGAGCTTGGCGGGGAGGTGCTTGCGGCTGGTGAAGGGCGGCAGGACGCGCAGCGTCCATGGGACGTGCCGGCTTCCTTGGCGGGCGGCCAGGCCGAGCGGGCCGTAGGAGCGGACCGTGACGCGGACTGCGTGATGGTCGCCGCGGCGGGTGGGGTGCAGCGTCGTGGTGAGGCGTCGGCGTTCGGCGGCGGGGACGCGCACGGTGTGGCGGGATGCGGGGAAGTCCGAGCCGGGGCGGAAGGAGCTGGGGGGCCAGGCGTCTCGGATCTGGGCGCGCAGCGTGCGGCCGCTCGGGTTGGTCACCGTGAGGTGTGTGTGGGCTTCGCCTGTGAGTCGAACTGTTGTGTCACCGGTTCGGGTGAAATGGAGCTTTCGCACTGGCGCGGCGAGCGCGAGATCGCACAAGATTGCTATCAGCAAGGCGAGTTGGACGGTGAGGATACCGAGCCAGCTGGGCAGCACGAAGCCGACGAAGAGGGCTCCGAGTGCGGAGATGAGGGCGGTGCGTCCGGTGAGGGCCACGGTGTCGTCTCAGCGGGGGACGGGGAGATGAGCGAGCACGGCGTTGATCACGGAGTCTGCGGTGACTCCTTCCATCTCCGCTTCGGGTCGGAGGTGGACGCGATGTCGGAGCGTGGGAAGGGCGAGGGCCTTGACGTCGTCAGGGGTGACATAGTCGCGGCCGGTCAGCCAGGCCCAGGCTCGTGATGTGGAGAGCAGGGCGGTGGCGCCTCGGGGGGAGACACCGAGAGAGAGCGAGGGGGATTCGCGGGTGGCACGGCAGATATCGACGATATAGCCGGTGACTTCAGGGGAGACAGCGGTCTTGGCGACCGCGGCCCGGGCAGCGTCGAGGTCGGCGGTGGAGGCGACGGGGCGCAGACCTGCGGCGCCGAGGTCGCGGGGGCTGAAGCCGGCCGCGTGGCGGGTGAGGATGTCTATCTCGTCGTGGCGGGCGGGGAGCGGCACCGTCAGCTTCAGCAGGAAGCGGTCGAGCTGAGCCTCGGGGAGGGGGTAAGTGCCCTCGTACTCCACGGGGTTCTGGGTGGCAGCCACCAGGAACGGCTCGGGGAGGGGACGGGCCGTGCCGTCGACGGTCACCTGCCGCTCTTCCATCGCTTCGAGCAACGACGCCTGGGTTTTGGGAGGCGTGCGGTTGATCTCGTCGGCGAGCAGGAGGTTGGTGAAGACAGGGCCCGGCTGGAAGGAGAACTCGGCGCTGCGGCTGTCGTAGACCAGTGAGCCGGTGACATCACTCGGCATCAGGTCTGGGGTGAACTGGACGCGCTTGGTGTCGAGTTCGAGAGCGGCCGACAGGGCGCGTACGAGCAGGGTCTTGGCGACGCCGGGGGCGCCTTCGAGGAGCACATGACCGCGGCAGAGGAGTGCGACGACCAGCCCGGTGACGGTGGGGTCCTGGCCTACGACGGCTTTGGCTATCTCGGTGCGCAGGTCCTCAAGGGAGGTTCGGGCGCTGTCAGCGGTCGGGGTGCTCACGGGGGGCGTGCCTCTCTTGGGAAACGATCGAGGATTCGAGTGCGTCGAGTTGGTCGGCCAGGCGCACCAAGGCTCTGTCGTCCGCGGGTGCCGGGCCGAAGAGCAGGACATGGAGGTCTGCTTCGGGGCCGGGCGCGACGGTCAAGTGGGCGTGAAGGGCAGGCAGAAGGACGCCAGCGGTGTGGGCGTGCGCTGCGGACACGCCGATGAGGGGGGCGAGCCGCATGCGGGTCGCGGAGCGCAACACGTCGGAGGCCCGGTTGCGGGCGTTGGCCTGCTCGTAGAGGCGGGCGTGGCCCTCGGTGGTCTCGGCGGCAGGGACGGTCACCGGGAGCTTTTCCTGGACCAAGGGGCCGAGGCGGCGGGCGCGCCACAGCGCCGCGAATACGGCGGCGAGAGCGAGTTGGAGCAGGGCCCAGCGCCAGCCGGAAGGGATGAGGTCGAGGAAACCACGCTGTTGGTCCTGAGCGGATGACGGATCGCTCACGGAGGGGAGGTACCAGACCAGATGCTTGTGCGTACCGAGGAGTTGAAGGGCCAGCGAGGCGTTGCCGTGCTCGGCGAGGTGCTGGTTGTAGAGGAGATCGGCGGAGCCGAGGAGCACGGTGTCGCGGCCGGTTCCGGGGGCCGGCAGGCGCAGCAGGGTGGGCCGGCCGCCGCTGACGTAGCAGCGGTCGGCGTCGTCGGCTGCCGTGGCGTAGCGGAGGCCGCCGAGGAGGGCAGTGCCCGCGCGGCGGGCGTCCGGCAGGGAACAGGCGGGCGGGCGTGCCGACATGCGGGCCGGGGGTTCCATCCGGACGCCGGGGGTGAAGGTTTCGAGGGACGAGGTGCCGGGGGCGAGCAGGACGGTGCGGCCGGGGGTGTGCGCGGTCGCGGTGTGCAGGCCGGTCAGCTGATCCTGCGTCAGTACGTCGGGGTCGGTGACGAGCAGGGTGGTGTCGGGGCCGGCCGCGGCGGCGGCTTCCTCAGAGGTGGTCACGACCTGGGTGGAGACGCCGTCGGCGGCCAGCAGTCGGGCGAGGGCCCGGCTTCCGGTCCGGTCCGCGGACCGGGGATCGAGCCGGCCGTGCTGTTCGCCGGACTGGAGGGCGCCGAGGACCACACCGCTGACGACGAGCAGAAGAAGCGCGAGCAGTGGCCCGCGGGACCGGGTCCACAGACCACGAGCGGTGGGAGCGAGTGCGGGGGTGTCGGGGGCGGCCGTAGTCATCCGCGGCTCCCGGTCGGGGCGATGGCCAGGTCGGGCTTGGCGTGCTGGAGGTCGGTGTCGAGGCCGGCCAGGAGGGTGTACGCCCGTTCCGTGCCGGGGCGGCCGCCGTATGTGACCTCGTCGAAGGTGCGGGCCGCGGTGCGCAGCCGGCCGGCGTGTGCGGGAAAGGCCCGGCCGGCCTCGTCGGCGGCCTCGTCGGCGGTGCGGCCCGGGCCGGGGGTGAGCAGTGTGCGTTCTTCCAGGGCGAGGACGAGGGCGCGCATGCGGTCCTGGATCGCCTCGTTCCAGCGGCCTTCGGCGGCGTGCCGGTCGGCTGCGGAGCGGTGTTCGGCGGCGGTGCGGGGCATTTCGGCGAAGAGCGCGCCGCTCGTGGTGGGAGTGCGGCGCACCGCGCCGAGCCGCAACCGGAGGGCGACGATCAGCAGAACGACGAACGCGGCGATGGCGAGAAGCCCGATCCAGCCACCCGGGGTGGTGCCGGCAGCGGCGCCGACGAGCTCGTCGACGCGCGCCCAGAGCCAATCAAGGGCCTGCTGGATCGGGTTGGGGTCGTGCTGGTGGTACCGGGGGTCGGACAGTTCACGCTCGGCCGCCTCGCGGGCAGGAATGCGTGGGGTCCTCACCGGTATGTCGTCGTCGGAGCGCGCCATGAGTGGTCCGAGCGCGGTCATGTTCCCCCCTCTGGTCACCGCATCAGCTTCCCGGCGCGGCGTCGTTGGGGCGTTGCCCGGAGTCGTCGGCGGGGGTGGCGTCCGCGGGGGCGGCGTCCGTCGGCGTGGCGCCGTCCTTGGTCGCGGAGCCCGGCTCGGGGGCGGTCGCGCCGTTGCTCTCCGCCGGGGAGCCGTCTGCGGTGGGGCTGTCCGGTGTTGCGTCTTCCGTCTTCGCGCTGCCGGGAGAGGCGTCAGCGGAGGTCGGGGCTGCTGCTGTTGGCGCGTTGCCGGCGGTCGCGTCCGTGGCTGCGGGAGTGGGCGCGGCAGGGCGGGGGGTGGGGGCGTCGGCGCCGTAGCCGGGGAGGCCCGCGGCACGGGCGAGTTCGAGGTCGAGTGCCTCGCGGCGGATGCGCTGGTCCACGTACAGGAGCGCGGTGACGCCGGCGCTGATCGGGAAGGTGATGGTGGAGCTGATGACGGCTCCGATGCCCAGCACGATCAGGAACGACCAGCCGGCGGTGTTGCCGGTGCCGTTCGCCCAGTCCATGAGGTTCTCGCCACCGATGAGGAAGGCGATGACGGTGGCAGGGATCTGGATGATGAACTCGACGATGCCGGTCAGGAGGAAGGCGAGGAGCTGCACACCCAGCACGCGCCACCAGGTGCCCCGGACGAGCTTCGCCGACCGGCGCATGGCGGCGATGACGCCCTGCTTCTCCAGCATCAGGGCCGGGGAGGCGAGGCTGTAGCGGACCCCCAGCCAGATGCTCACGACGCTTGCGGCGAGCCCGCCGAGCAGGGTGAGCAGCAGGCCCACTTCCAGCGTGCCGGTGGCGGTGAGGAGGAGACCGGGAGCCATGCCGACCGCGAATATCGCCGTGATGAGCAGGGGCAGCAGGACAAGCAGGCCGAGCAGGCGCGGGAGTTGGGTACGTGCATCGCGCCAGGCTTCCCCGGCGGTCACCGGGCGGCCCAGGACGGCGCGGCTCACGACCATGGTCAGCAAACCTGTGACGACGATCGTGGCGAGCAGCCCTATCGCCGAGGTGATGCCGGAGCCGGCGAGCGAATTGCCCATCTGGTGCAGGGTGTCGCGGAGGGGCGGGACGTTGTCGTTCGCCAGGGAGGGGTCGCGGCCGGCGCCCCGGAACCAGATGCCGGTGACCACGGTGATGGCGGTCTGCGCGAGGACCGCGACGATCAGCGAGATGCCGAGGACCGTGCGCCAGTGGGCGCGCATGGTGGCGACCGCACCGTCGAGGATCTCGCCGACGGCGAGCGGGCGCAGCGGAATGACGCCGGGCTTGGCGGCCTGCGGAACCGGGGCCCAGGCGCCGCCCCAGGGCGGCTGATTGCCGGGGTGGCCGCCCCAGCCGGGACCGCCGGGACCGGGCGACGAGGCACGGGCGCGGTCACCTGCCGTGTCCCGGCCACTGCTCCCGTGGGGGCCGCTCTGGCCGGGGATGCCGGTGGGGGCCGACCACTGGCCGGCGGGCGGCTGTTGCTTGGACCAGTTCGGTGGGGGCGACTGCTCGCCGGGGGCGGGCCGGTCTTCCTGAGGGGGCTGCTCCTGTGTGCCGCGGGCCGGCTCGTCGGAGGGAGTGGATCCGGGCGAGGCCCAGCCCGGAGAGTTGTTCATCGTCGCTCCTTCTTGCTGCCCGTCCGCCGGGGCGGCGGGGGTCCGGGGTCCGCGGTGGCAGTCATCGTGTCATGGCGGTCGACGTTGCGTACCGGGGCCCGGAGCGCGAGGGGACCTTCTGTTCGAGGGGCGGTCGGCGTCAGACTGAAGGAATGGGCGATCAGTACGAGGTATCCGAGTCGGGCGCCGGGGCGCTCACCATTCCGTCATTGCGTTGGGAGGAGCCGCCCGAGGGGCCCGTATTGGTTCTCCTCGACCAGACCCGGCTGCCGGCGGAGGAGGTCGAGCTGGTCTGCACGGACGTGCCGGCGCTGGTGCAGGCGATCCGGACGCTGGCCGTACGCGGCGCTCCGCTGCTGGGCATCGCGGGTGCCTACGGCGTCGCGCTGGCCGCTGCGCGGGGCTTTGACGTGGAGGAGGCGGTGGAGGCGCTGGCGCAGGCCCGCCCGACCGCGGTCAATCTGGGCTACGGCGTGCGGCGGGCGGCCGCCGCCCACCGCGCCGCGGTGGCCGAAGGGGCCGGTGCTCAGGCGGCCGCGGAGGCGGCGCTGGCCGAGGCGCGGGCCGTGCATGCCGAGGACATCGAGGCCAGCGCACGGATGGCGGAGCACGGGCTGGCGCTGCTGGGCGAGCTGCTGCCGGGCGGCGGCCACCGGATTCTCACGCACTGTAATTCGGGCGCGCTGGTGTCCGGGGGCGAGGGCACCGCCCTGGCGGTGGCGCGGGCGGCGCATCGGGCCGGCGAGCTGCGCCGGCTGTGGGTGGACGAAACACGGCCGCTGCTACAGGGGGCGCGGCTGACCGCCTATGAGGCGGCTCGGGCGGGTATGGCGTACACGGTGCTCTCGGACGGTGCGGCAGGGTCGCTGTTCGCCGCGGGCGAGGTGGATGCGGTGCTGATCGGCGCGGACCGGATCGCGGCGGACGGTTCGGTGGCCAACAAGATCGGCAGCTATCCACTGGCGGTTCTGGCGCGGTATCACCACGTTCCGTTCGTGGTGGTGGCACCGACGAGCACGGTGGATCTGGAGACCGAGGAGGGGTCGGACATCGAGGTGGAGCAGCGGCCGGGCCAGGAAGTGACGGAGTTCTCGTTGCCGCATGTACAGGGGCCCGGGATGGAGGCGGGCACCGGCATACCGGTGGCGCCGCTGGGCGCACAGGCCTACAACCCGGCCTTCGACGTCACTCCGGCGGAGCTGGTGACGGCGATCGTCACGGAGGCCGGAGTGGTGTCGCCGGTGACCCGGAAGGGGCTGGCAGAGGTGTGTTCCACGTCACGATGGAGTAAGTCACGATCAGGTAATGGGATGATGGCCGAATGAAGGGACGCGTCCTGGTCGTCGACGACGACACCGCACTGGCAGAGATGCTTGGCATCGTGCTGCGCGGCGAAGGTTTTGAACCGTCGTTTGTGTCGGACGGTGACAAGGCCCTTGCGGCCTTCCGCGAGACCAAGCCCGATCTTGTACTGCTCGACCTGATGCTGCCGGGGCGGGACGGTATCGAGGTGTGCCGCCTGATCCGGGCCGAGTCCGGAGTGCCGATCGTCATGCTGACCGCCAAGACCGACACGGTGGATGTGGTGGTCGGGCTCGAGTCGGGCGCGGACGACTACATCGTCAAGCCGTTCAAGCCCAAGGAGCTGGTGGCCCGCATCCGGGCGCGGCTGCGGCGTTCGGAGGAGCCGGTGCCCGAGCAGCTGGCGATCGGTGACCTGGTCATCGATGTGGCGGGCCATTCGGTGAAGCGCGACGGGCAGTCGATCGCGCTGACCCCGCTCGAGTTCGATCTGCTGGTGGCGCTGGCACGCAAGCCGTGGCAGGTGTTCACCCGTGAGGTGCTGCTCGAGCAGGTCTGGGGCTATCGGCACGCCGCCGACACCCGGCTGGTCAATGTCCACGTGCAGCGGCTGCGCTCCAAGGTCGAGAGGGACCCGGAGCGGCCGGAGATCGTGGTGACCGTGCGCGGGGTCGGCTACAAGGCCGGGCCCAGCTGAGATGACCCGGGACGGTTCGGCCCCGGAGGGAACGCGGGGGCGAACCGTCGACCCGGCGGGTGATATGTCCTTTTCGGGGAGATTGGTCGCGCGATTGCTGCGCGGCGGGCAGTTGCTGCCCGATGGCGCGGTGAGCGGGCCGGTCCACCCGCTGCTCCGGCTCTTCAGCCGCTGGGTGCGGCGGCCGCTGCTGCCCGCCCTGCGCCTCTGGCGGCGCAATATCCAGCTCCGTGTGGTGGCGACCACGCTGCTGATGTCGCTGGCCGTGGTGCTGCTGCTCGGTGTCGTCGTGGTCGGCCAGGTCCGGAACGGCCTGCTCACGGCCAAGGCGCAGGCCGCGCAGAGCCAGGCCGTGGGCGGTTTCAGCGTGGCCCAGAAGATGGCCGACGGCGCCGACGACACCCGGCCCGAGGACACCGTGCGCACCGGCAACCGTGGCACCCAGGACTCCGCGACCTGGCTGACCGGCCTGGTCGAGCAGCTCGCCAGTGGCGGGCAGGGCGTCTTCTCCGTCGTGGCGCTCAGCTCCGACTCCGATGAACCGTTCGGCGACTCCAGCCCCGGCACCCGTGGTCCGCGTGCCTCCGGCGATGTCGATCCCGAACGGAGCGTGCCCCCCGAGCTGCGGCGGAAGCTGGACACCAAGTCCGGGACGTTCCGCCAGTACACCCAGATCAAGCGCATCGGGTCGGACGACGGTGTGCCGGCGCTGATCATCGGCAAGCGGCTCAACGATGCAAACAGCAACCAGTACCAGCTCTACTACCTCTTCCCGTTCAGCCAGGAAGAGGAGTCGCTCAAGCTGGTGACGGGGACGCTGGCGACCGCCGGGGTGTTCGTCGTGATCCTGCTCGGCGCGATCGCCTGGCTGGTGGTGCGGCAGGTCGTCACGCCCGTACGGATGGCCGCGGGGATCTCCGAGCGGCTGGCCGCCGGCCTCCTCCAGGAGCGGATGAAGGTCACCGGCGAGGACGACATCGCCCGGCTGGGCGAGTCCTTCAACAAGATGGCGCAGAACCTCCAGGTCAAGATCCAGCAGCTGGAGGAGCTGTCCCGGATGCAGCGCCGTTTCGTCTCCGACGTCTCGCACGAGCTGCGTACGCCGCTGACGACCGTACGGATGGCGGCCGATGTCATCCATGACGTGCGGGACGAGTTCGACCCCGCCACCGCGCGCTCCGCCGAGCTGCTGCGCGGGCAGCTGGACCGCTTCGAATCGCTGCTCGCGGAGCTGCTGGAGATCAGCCGGTTCGACGCCGGCGCGGCCGCGCTGGAGGCCGAGCCGGTCGATCTGCGCGATGTGGTGCACCGCGTCATCGAGGGTGCCGAACCGCTCGCCGAGCGCAAGGGCACCCGGGTAGTGGTGCGTGGCGCCGAGCAGCCCGTGATCGCCGAGGCCGACTCCCGCCGGGTGGAGCGCATACTCCGCAATCTCGTCGTCAACGCCGTCGAGCACGGTGAGGGCCGCGATGTGGTGGTGCGGCTGGCGTCGGCGGGCAGCCGGAACGGCGGCGCGGTGGCCGTCGCGGTGCGTGACTACGGCGTCGGCCTCAAGCCCGGCGAGGCCACCCGTGTCTTCAACCGTTTCTGGCGTGCGGACCCGGCCCGGGCCCGTACGACGGGCGGTACGGGGCTGGGCCTGTCCATCGCCGTCGAGGACGCCCGGCTGCACGGCGGCTGGCTCCAGGCCTGGGGCGAGCCGGGCGGCGGCTCGCAGTTCCGGCTGACGCTGCCCCGTACGGCCGGCGAGACGCTGCGCGGATCCCCGATCCCCCTGGAGCCGGAGGACTCGCGGCGCAACCGCGGACTGGACGAGTCGGGTCAGCCGCGTGCCGGGGCGGACCGCAAGGCGTCCACGATCCCGGTGCAGACACGTTCCACACCGGCAGGCGACGCCTCGGCCCCCGCCCCGGAGCCGAAGGCGGCCTGGCCGGCGGCCGACCCGACGGCACTGCCCGGCAACGGTGCCCGTGTGGTGCCGCAGAGCGGGGGCGAGCGGAGCGAAAAGGCGGCGCGCGGCGAGAGCGCGCGCACCGATGAGCCGGTCCGTGAGAACGGGGCCGGGCAGAAGGCCGAGCACGGTGTGGATCGGGAAGGCGGGCTGCGTGGACACTGAGCGCGGAGGCGAGCGCGGGGAGGGGACCGGCTCCCCTGCGCGCGCCCGCAGGGGAGCCGGGCCGGCGCGGACGTTTCTGGTGCTCGGCTGTGCGGCCGCGCTGCTGGCCGGGTGTGCGTCGATGCCCGACAGCGGGGACGTCACGTCGGTCGAGCAGTCGCCGCGCTCCGAAGGCGAGTCGCAGGTGCGGGTCTACGGCGTGCCCCCGCAGGACGGTGCGCAGCCGACCAACATCGTGCGCAGCTTCCTCGACGCCACGACCAGTGACGAGGCGGATTTCCGTACCGCCACCCAGTATCTCGCCAAGTCGGCGAAGCGGACCTGGCGGCCGTTCCAGGTCACCAATGTGCTCCAGGAACGCCCGAAGCCGGAGCCGAAGACGCTGCCCAACCGGGAGGACTCGAACGGCTACACGGTCACCCTCTCCGGCAGCCAGGTGGCGGCGGTGGACGACAGTCACGCCTACACCCCTGAGGAGAAGCCGTACCGCCAGACGATCCACCTCATCAAGGAGGGCGGACAGTGGCGTATCGACCGGCTGCCCGATGGGCTGGTGCTCGGGCTGTCCGACTTCCAGCGCATCTACCGCTCTGTCAACAAGTACTACTTCGCGTCCTACAACTCGGAGTCGGGAGAGCCGAAGGCGAACCGGAACGCGCTCGTCGCGGACCCCGTCTATCTGCGGCAGCGAATAAAGCCGATCACCGCCAGTGTGGAGGCGCTGCTGTCCGGGCCCACCGACTGGCTGAACCAGGTGACGACTTCGGCGTTCCCGTCCGGCACCCGGCTCGCCGCGCACGATCTGGCGCTGGACGACTCGAACGCGCTGCGCGTCAAGCTCAGCAAGGACGCGGTGAACACCGACTCCACGCAGTGCAAGCAGATGGCGGCTCAGCTCTTCTTCACCGTGCAGGACATGACGCGGGCTTCGAAGATCAGTGAGGTGGAGCTCGAGGACAACAGCGGCAACTCGCTGTGTTCGCTGTCCCAGGAGCAGGCCGAGCGCGACTTCGCACCGTCCCCGGGCACCGGGCACTCCGGCAAGGAGTACTTCATCGACGGCGACCACAAGGTCGTCGCCATGTCGGACACCGCGACCGAACCGACGCCGGTGCGCGGCCCGTTCGGTACGGGCCAGACCCCACTGCGCTCGGTCGCCATCTCGCGCGGGGAGGACACCGCGGCCGGAGTGTCGAGCGACGGCCGGTCGCTGTATGTGGCCGGCCTGGAGGACGGCATCGAGCGTGGCGATCCGCTGCTGACCAGTACCGGTTCGGCCAAGAACCCCGATACGGGGCTGACGGCACCGAGCTGGGACGGCCTGGGCGACCTGTGGATCGCGGACCGCGATGCGCACGGTTCGCGGCTGATGCGGCTGCGCGAGGGCAAGGGCGCCCCCGAAAAGGTGTCGGTGCCCGGTCTCGGCGGGCGGCGGATCAAGGCGATCAAGGTGGCCGCTGACGGCATCCGGATCGCGGTCCTGGTGGAGGACAAGGGGCGTACGACACTCCAGCTGGGCCGGGTCGAGCGCGACGGCACTTCCACGCACCCCGCACTTTCGGTGCAGGAGCTCCGGCCGATCGCACCGCAGTTGGAGGATGTGGTGGCGGCGTCCTGGGCGGGCGGCAGCCGGCTGGTGGTCGTCGGGCGGGAGTCCGGCGGGGTCCAGCAGATGCAGTTCATGGAGACCGACGGCTCGGCTTCCAACGCGCAGACCCTGCCCGGCGTCAACGGCGTCATAGCGGTGGCGGCCTCGGAGGACGAGACCAGGCCGCTGATCGCCGATGCCACGGAGGGCATTGTGCGGCTGCCTCCGGACGCGAACTGGAAGACGGTGGCGAAGGAAGGGACGGCGCCGGTCTATCCCGGGTGACCGCGAGCGGGGCGGTGACCGTGAGCGTTCGCCGGTGGCCGGTGGCCGGTGGCCGGTGGCCGGTGACGGGTGCCCCGTGACGTGGGTGACGCAGGGCCGGTCCGGCGCCGATGGCGAGGTGCCCGCCGGTCCAGGGCCGGGGCGTGCGGCGGGCTCGGCCTGCCGCGATGTGCCATACGGCTGATCCGCAGCCCGCAGCCCGCAGCCCGCAGCCCGCAGCCCCCGTCCCCAGCACCCAGCAGGTCCGCACGTCCCCAGCGCCCGACGTCCCCAGTAGCTCCCCACGTCCCCGTTCCGCACGTCCGTGGCGGCCATGGTTATCCACAGGGGTGGTGGCCGGGCGTGGACGGCGGGACAGTGGAGTTATGCAGGGGGTGTGGCGCGAACTGGCCGCTCTGGTGCTGCCGGTCGACTGTGCAGGGTGCGGCCGGCCGCGCACGGAGCTGTGTGCGGAGTGTCGTCGGGTGCTTGCGCGGGACGGGCGCGGGGCGCGGCGGGTGCGGCCGTGGCCGAGCCCCGTGGGGCTGCCTCGGGTGTGGGCGGGGGCGCCGTACGCCGACGAGGTGCGGGCGGTGCTGCTGGCCCACAAGGAGCGGGGTGCGCTGCGGTTGGCCGGGCCGCTGGGAGCGGTGCTGGCCGGGGCGGTGCGCGGACTGAGGGCGGGCGACGGGCCTCAGCTGCTGGTGCCGGTGCCCTCGGCCCGGAGATCGGTGGCCGGGCGGGGTCATGATCCGGTGCGCAGGATTGCGCTGGCGGCGGCCGGGGAGCTGCGGCGGGCGGGGACGGAAGTCCGGGTGCTCGCGGCGTTGCGGCAGCGGCGTGTGGTGGCCGACCAGGCGGGGCTGAGCGCCCGGCAGCGGCTGGCGAATGTCGCCGGTGCCCTGGAGGTGCCGGGCGGGGCCGGCAGGCTCCTGGCGGGGCGGTCAGCCGTACTGGTGGACGATCTGGTGACCACGGGGGCGACGCTCGCTGAGGCTGCCCGGGCGGTCGCGGCGAGCGGTGGCCGGGTCGGCGGGGCGGCAGTGGTGGCGGCACCCCGGGGTGCCTTCGCAGTCGAGGGCGAACCGATGGAGCCAATATCACGGGGAAAGTAGGTGAGGAGGAAAAGTCACCCAAATGGAGCCGGGGGCTCCGAGGGGGTGCCGACATCCGTCCGGGAGAGCTATGTTCGGTTGTGAGGACTTGGCGAGTGTTTTGCCTCGAATGTCGGGATGAATGCGTTCAGGGGCGTTTGCAGCGATCCTGAAAACGGGGGAGTGGAGAACGGGTCGTCGGGGGAGGAGGAGGTGAAAGTCGCCAAGTCCGAGGCTTCGGCAACCACCGGAGCCTGGTGCAAGAAGGAATTGCTCCGCTTGATGAGCGGAGCGATCCGGGAACGGAGTTCTGCGTGGACATCGTCGTCAAGGGCCGCAAGACAGAGGTGCCCGAGCGGTTCCGCAAGCACGTGGCCGAGAAGCTGAAGCTGGACAAAGTCCAGAAGCTCGACGCCAAGGTGATCAGCCTGGACGTCGAGGTGTCCAAGGAGCCCAACCCGCGGCAGGCCGACCGTTCCGACCGAGTGGAGATCACCCTCCGCTCCCGTGGCCCGGTGGTCCGGGCCGAGGCCGCCGCAGCCGATCCGTACGCCGCGCTGGATCTGGCCACCGCGAAGCTCGAGGCGCGTCTGCGCAAGCAGCACGACAAGCGCTACTCGCGTCGCGGCAACGGCCGCATCCCGGCGAGTGAAGTCGCGGTCAGCGTGCCTGACGCCGCGAGCCTGACACCCAACGGCGAACTCGCCGCCGACGTCGACCAGAAGGTGCCGACCACCCGTATGGGGTCGATCGACGTCCAGGGTGAGGGACCTCTGATCGTCCGTGAGAAGACCCACTCGGCCGCGCCGATGCTGCTCGACCAGGCGCTCAACGAGATGGAGTTGGTCGGGCACGACTTCTACCTCTTCGTCGACGCCGACACCAAGCTGCCGAGTGTCGTCTACCGGCGGCACGCCTACGACTACGGCGTCATTCACTTGAACCCCGACTTGTTCGGGGAGGAGGAGCCCGGCGGCGCAGGCGGCGCGCTGGGCGGCTGAACCCCATCCGCTCGGTGCCCCCGGCGTACGCCGGGGGCACCATCGTGCCCGGAGGAGCCAGGAGTTGAAGCCGTATAGTGTTTGTGCCAGCCAGGGAGCGTGTGGGCACGAAACGGCGACATGCCGGGGAGACGGTCGTATGGCATTGATCGGGCTGGCCGCAGGGGGCTGTTGTCAACCAGCCTTATTTCCAAGCTCCGGTCTTACGGCCGAGTAGTTGACGGGGAGGACCAATGGGGGACAGTTTCGGTCCCGTGCGCGACGCCGCGGACGATGACCACAACGCTGCCGGGGGCGACGACGAGGCCGGCCGGGCCGTCGGCGTGCCGCGCAAGGAGCCGATCCGGGTCCTGGTCGTGGACGATCACGCACTCTTCCGGCGGGGTCTGGAGATCGTTCTGGCCCAGGAAGAGGACATTCAGGTCGTCGGCGAGGCGGGGGACGGCGCGGAGGCGGTCGACAAGGCCTCGGATCTGCTGCCCGACATCGTGCTGATGGACGTGCGGATGCCCAAGCGCGGCGGAATCGAGGCGTGTACCTCCATCAAGGAGGTGGCTCCCAGCGCAAAGATCATCATGCTGACGATCAGCGACGAAGAGGCCGATCTCTACGACGCGATCAAGGCCGGAGCCACCGGCTACCTCCTCAAGGAGATCTCCACCGACGAGGTGGCGACCGCGATCCGTGCCGTGGCGGACGGGCAGTCGCAGATCAGCCCGTCGATGGCGTCCAAGCTCCTGACGGAGTTCAAGTCGATGATCCAGCGCACGGACGAGCGCAGGCTGGTGCCCGCGCCCCGGCTCACCGACCGTGAGCTGGAGGTCCTCAAGCTGGTCGCCACGGGCATGAACAACCGCGATATCGCCAAGGAACTCTTCATCTCCGAGAACACGGTGAAGAACCACGTCCGCAACATCCTGGAGAAGCTGCAACTGCACTCCCGGATGGAAGCGGTGGTGTACGCGATGCGGGAGAAGATCCTCGAGATCCGATGAGCGGGCCGGTCGGTGGGGGAGCGTGCCCGATGCCCGATGCCCGATGCCCGATGCCCGATGCCCGATGCCCGATGCCCTCGATGTGCCGGGTGACCGGGGGCCGGTCGTGCCCCCGGCGTCATCGGCCGGCGTCTACTGGTCACTCATGTGGGTGAGTTCCGCGCGCAGGGCCTCGGCCAGCTTCTGGTCGTCGCAGCGCTCGACGCGTACGGAGTCGCAGCCCACCCAGCTCGCGGCCTCCTCCAGCGCACGGGCCATCGGGATGACGGCCTTGGAGCCCTGCATGGAGACCTGGCGGGCGACGAGGGTGGTGCCCTCGCGGGCCGGGTCCACCCGGCCGACCAGCTGACCGCCGGCCAGCAGCGGCATCGCGAAGTACCCGTGGATCCGCCGGGGGCGCGGGACATAGGCCTCCAGGCGGTGGGTGAAACCGAAGATCCGCTCCGTGCGCGGCCGGTCCCAGATCAGGGAGTCGAAGGGCGAGAGCAGGGTCGTGCGGTGCCGGCCGCGGGGCGGGGCGGCCAGCGCGGCGGGGTCGGCCCAGGCGGGCTTTCCCCAGCCCTCGACCTCGACCGGGACCAGCCCGGAGTCCGCGACGACGGCATCCACCTGCTCGGCCTTGAGACGGTGGTAGTCCGCCAGGTCGGCGCGGGTGGCCACCCCCATGGCGGCCCCGGCCTGCGCGACCAGACGGCGGAGGCACTCGGTGTCGTCCAGATCGTCGTGGAGCAGAGCGTCCGGGACGGCGCGCTCGGCGAGGTCGTACACACGCTTCCAGGCGCGGCGTTCCGTACAGACCACGTCGCCGGTGTCCAGCAGCCACTCCACCGCGATCTTGGTCTCGGACCAGTCCCACCACTCGCCGCCTTTCCGCCCGCCTCCCAGCTCCGAAGTGGTGAGCGGGCCATCGGCCTTCAGGCGGTCCAGCACGGCGGCACAGGAGCGCTCGGAGTCCTCCATGACGTGCCAGCGGTGGCCCTTGGCGCGGCGGGCACGCCGGCGGAAGGCGAAGTGCGGCCACTCCTCGATGGGGAGGATGCAGGCGGCGTGCGACCAGTATTCAAAGCTGTGCGGCGGTGCCGCAGGCGCGTCAGAGGGAGCCGGGGTCCAGTAAGCGGCCTCGACGGCGTCACGGCCCACGGCGCCGAGCCGGGCGTACGGCACCAGCTCGTGGGAGCGGGCCAGCACCGAGATCGTGTCCAGCTGCACTGCGCCCAGCTGCCGCAGCAACCCGCGCACACCCGCCCGGCGGTCCGGCGCCCCCAGCAGCCCCTGGGCCCGCAGCGCCAAGCGCCGGGCATCGTCGCGGGACAGGGTGCTCACAGGCTGCGGCAGAGGCGGTGGCTGCGTCACGGCGGTCATGCGGCAAAGGGTAGGGGCGGGCACTGACAACCGCCCCGGGTACGGGAATCACCGCTGGTGGTGACGGTGCCCGCGCACCCGGACGAGTCGGTGGCGGCGCGGCGGGGGCGCGGCCCGGTCCGCGCCGGCGGGGGTCAGCCGGGGTAGGGCAGATACGGCGTCGTGTCCGGGACGGGAGTGTCTGCGGCGCCGGACGGTGCGGTCGTTCCGGGCACGTCGGACGGGAGCAGGGAGCCGATCCAGGCGTCCCGGCGGGTGCCCTCGTACACCAGCTTGGCGCGCAGGGTGCCTTCCATGTGGAAGCCGAGGTTGCGGGCCACTGCCCGGGAGCCTTCGTTTCCGGCCTCCGCGTGCCACTCCAGGCGCTCCACCCCCAGGTCGCGGAAGGCCCAGTGCACCACCGCGCGGCCCGCCTCGACGGTGTGGCCCCGGCCGCGGTGCTCCTTGGCCGTCCAGTAGCCCAGCTCGGCCTGCCGTTCGGGGGTGTGCAGCCGGCTGAGGCGTACCAGGCCCATCGCGCCCACCAGGGAGCCGTCCGCCCGGGAGACCAGGGCGAAGTTGTACGTGGTGTCGTCGCGCCAGCCCTCGGGGACGACCGTGCCCACGAACTGCTCCGCGTCCTTCACCGCGTACGGTGAGGGGATACTCGTCCAGCGCAAAATATCGGGGTCCTGGCACGCGGTATGCACCGCGGGCGCATCGGAGGGCTCGAAGGGACGCAGCACAAGGCGCTCGGTGGCGAGGGAGACGGGCTTCATGACGTGAGTCTGCAAGGTTGCGGAAGGCGTGGCGAAGGGTTTTCGGCTTGATTCCCGGCACCCGCCCGGCACCTTCTCGCGGCCCCGTGCGTTCACGCTGGGGAGGGGACACCGGGGTTCGCTGCGGCGTACCTCCCGGCCCGGCGGCGTCCTCCTTTACGATGGCCGTTGCGGCGGGGCCTGCCCCTTGGAAAAATGCCGCGCCCGCGCACTCGACCGTGCAGGCCCGACCGGCAAGGAGACCAGCCCAAGTGTCCGTCTTGACGAAGATCATGCGTGCAGGCGAAGGAAAGATCCTGCGCAAACTGCACCGCATCGCGGGCCAGGTCAACTCCATCGAGGAGGATTTCGCGGCTCTCTCCGACGCTGAGCTGCGGGCGCTCACGGATGAGTACAAAGAGCGCTACGCCGACGGCGAGAGCCTCGATGACCTGCTGCCCGAGGCGTTCGCCACGGTCCGTGAGGCCGCCCGGCGGGTGCTCGGCCAGCGCCCTTACGACGTCCAGCTGATGGGTGGCGCGGCCCTTCACATGGGGTACGTGGCCGAGATGAAGACCGGTGAGGGCAAGACCCTGGTCGGTACCCTCCCCACGTACCTCAACGCGCTGTCCGGCAAGGGCGTCCACCTGATCACGGTGAACGACTACCTGGCCGAGCGCGACTCGGAGATGATGGGCCGGATCCACAAGTTCCTGGGCCTGACGGTCGGTTGCATCCTCGCCGACATGACGCCGGCCCAGCGTCGCGAGCAGTACAACTGCGACATCACCTACGGCACGAACAACGAGTTCGGCTTCGACTACCTGCGTGACAACATGGCCTGGTCGCAGGACGAACTCGTCCAGCGGGGCCATAACTTCGCGGTCGTCGACGAGGTCGACTCGATCCTCGTCGACGAGGCCCGTACGCCGCTGATCATCTCCGGCCCGGCGGACTCGGCCACCAAGTGGTACGGCGACTTCGCCAAGTTGGTGCGCCGCCTCAAGCGGGGCGAGGCCGCCAACCCGCAGCGCGGCATCGAGGAGACCGGCGACTACGACGTCGACGAGAAGAAGCGCACCGTCGGCATCCACGAGTCCGGTGTCAGCAAGGTCGAGGACTGGCTGGGCATCGACAACCTGTACGAGTCGGTGAACACCCCGCTCGTCGGTTACCTCAACAACGCGATCAAGGCCAAGGAGCTCTTCAAGAACGACAAGGACTACGTCGTCATCGACGGCGAAGTCATGATCGTCGACGAGCACACCGGCCGTATCCTCGCCGGCCGCCGCTACAACGAGGGCATGCACCAGGCCATCGAGGCGAAGGAAGGGGTGGAGATCAAGGACGAGAACCAGACGCTCGCCACGATCACCCTCCAGAACTTCTTCCGCCTCTACGACAAGCTCTCCGGCATGACCGGTACGGCCATGACCGAGGCCGCCGAGTTCCACCAGATCTACAAGCTCGGCGTCGTCCCGATCCCGACGAACCGCCCGATGGTCCGTATGGACCAGGCGGACCTGATCTACCGCACCGAGACCGCGAAGTTCGACGCGGTCGTCGAGGACATCGTCGAGAAGCACGGGAAGGGCCAGCCGATCCTGGTCGGCACCACCTCGGTCGAGAAGTCCGAGTACCTCTCCCAGCAGCTCAACAAGCGCGGCGTCGCCCACGAGGTGCTCAACGCCAAGCAGCACGACCGTGAGGCGCCGATCATCGCGCAGGCCGGCCGCAAGGGCGCGGTGACGGTCGCCACGAACATGGCCGGCCGTGGTACGGACATCAAGCTCGGCGGCAACCCCGACGACCTCGCCGAGGCGGAGCTGCGCCAGCGCGGCCTGGACCCGGTCGAGCACGTCGAGGAGTGGGCGGCAGCGCTGCCCGCCGCCCTGGAGCGCGCCGAGGCCGCGGTCAAGGCGGAGTTCGAGGAGGTCAAGGAGCTCGGCGGGCTCTACGTCCTGGGCACCGAGCGGCATGAGTCGCGGCGGATCGACAACCAGCTGCGCGGTCGTTCCGGCCGTCAGGGCGACCCCGGTGAGTCGCGGTTCTACCTGTCCCTGGGTGATGACCTGATGCGGCTGTTCAAGGCGCAGATGGTCGAGCGGGTCATGGCGATGGCCAACGTCCCCGACGACGTGCCGATCGAGAACAAGATGGTGACGCGGGCGATCGCCTCCGCCCAGTCGCAGGTCGAGCAGCAGAACTTCGAGACGCGCAAGAACGTCCTGAAGTACGACGAGGTGCTCAACCGCCAGCGTGAGGTCATCTACGGCGAGCGCCGCCGCGTCCTGGAGGGCGAGAACCTGCAAGAGCAGGTCACGCACTTCATGGAGGACACCATCGACGCCTACATCCAGGCGGAGACGGTCGAGGGCTTCGCCGAGGAGTGGGACCTGGACCGCCTGTGGGGCGCGTTCAAGCAGCTCTACCCGGTCAAGGTGACGGTCGAGGAGCTGGAGGACGAGGCCGGCGACCGCGCGGGCATCACCGCCGATTTCATCGGCGACGCCGTCAAGGACGACATCCACGAGCAGTACGCCGCCCGCGAGGAGCAGCTCGGCTCGGACATCATGCGGGAGCTGGAGCGCCGGGTCGTGCTGTCCGTCCTGGACCGCAAGTGGCGTGAGCACCTCTACGAGATGGACTACCTCCAGGAGGGCATCGGCCTGCGGGCGATGGCCCAGAAGGACCCGCTGGTCGAGTACCAGCGCGAGGGCTTCGACATGTTCACCGCGATGATGGAGGGCATCAAGGAGGAGTCCGTCGGCTACCTGTTCAACCTGGAGGTCCAGGTCGAGCAGCAGGTCGAGGAGGTCCCGGTGCAGGAGGTGGCGGAGCCGGCCTCGCTGGACAAGGACGTGGTGCCCGCCGGTGCGGGGCGTCCGGAGATCCACGCCAAGGGCCTGGAGGCGCCGCAGCGGCCGGACCGGCTGCACTTCTCCGCTCCCAAGGTGGACGGCGACGGCAGCGTCATCGAGGGCGACTTCATCAGCGACGAGGAGGCCGGCCCGGCCCGTTCCGAGGCGGACGGTCTGACCCGTGCCGAGCGGCGCAAGGCGCAGAAGAGCAGCGGGCGTCGCCGCAAGAAGTGAGCAATGAGCAGTGAGCGGTGGGGCACCCCGGACACGGGGTGCCGGGCCGCGGAGACAGGGGCGCCCCGGCCGGAGCACGGCCGGGGCGCCCCTGTGCTCGGTCAGGAGACCACCGGGCCCCGGACGGCCGGGGACGGGCCGATGTCGAGGGCGGCGCAGCGCCACCGGGAGTCGGCGCCCAGCTCCAGCCGGAAGGCCAGGGCCCGCAGCCGCCCGTCCGCCGCGATCCGGGCAAAGGCCTCGATGACGCCGCGGCGTGGCCGGCACAGTCCGCAGTCGCGCACGACGGGGGCGGGCCCGTGCCGGCCGGCACCGCTGAGCGGCCGCAGCGGCGCCTGCGGGGCGAGCTCCGCCAGCCGGTCGTACGCGGCGGGCAGGGCATGGCCCAGCAGGGCGTGCACGGGGCGCTGGCCGCTGAGCGCGAGCACCAGTTGACGGGCGAACCAGTGATGCGGCCGGCTCTCGTGCGCCCGGCGCTGTGCCCCGGCCGTGGGCAGGGGGACGCCGGCCGCGGTGACGGGCGTGGCCGGGGCGCCGGTGCCGGGCCGCTGCCGGCTCGCCGCGGCGGCCAGGGCGGCGGGGCGGCCCTGGCGCGGGACGGACGGGACGGTACGAGTGGGGCCGCGGCCGGCGGATCCGGGACCGCGACCGCCCGGACCGGGGCTCCGGCGGGACGAGCCGGGGCCGCTCCCGGCGGGGCCGAGGGGGCGGCGGTCGGCGGGGGACCTACGGGGCCGGGGGACGGTGGGGGCCTCTGCTGGTGCCTCTGCTGGTGCCTCTGCCGGTGCCTCCATGGGGCGCGTACGCGGGCCGTGGACGTCTGCGGTGTCGGCGGGTGTGGTGGGGCGTGTGGTGCGTCCGGCGGCGGGTGTCGTGGGGCGTGTGGTGTGTCCGCAGATGCCGGGGGTGGCGGGTGGCGTGCTGTGCCCGATGAGGGCGGGTGTGGTGTGCGCAGTGGTGTCGTTGGTGCCGGTCATGCTGTGGATCGCCCCCGTGGTGCCGGGCCCGTGAATTACTGGGCGGTAGCTTTTGGTGGGGAACTTCGTATCGGCGCGCTCGGGGCGGAAGCAAGGCGCGGACCGGCCGGGACGAGGGGTGCGAGGAGTTCACCCTTCCGTGTCGTGGCCTTGGGCTGAGGCCTCGGGAGCGGGGTGGGGGACGGGCTCCGGGCGGGCGGCACGGGGGATGCGGGGGCGGCACGATGGGGGACTCGCGCCCGTATGCTGGCGGGACAATCTTCGGAGTCGAGCGAATCGAGCGGAAGCGGCTGCCATGCGCGTCTATGTCCCCCTGACCCTTTCCGGTCTCGCAGAGGCGCACAAGAACGGTGAGCTGGGCCCCGGTCCCTTGGACGCGTTCGCCGTCACCCCCGCGCTGCGCGAGTGGTACGTCTCGGACGACATCGAGGAGCTGGAGTACGCCGCGCTCAACCGTGCCGCGCAGGCGTCGCTGCGGCAGCTCGCGGTGCACCCGGAGGCCGCGCGGCGGCGTGTGGTGGTGGCCCTGGACGTGCCGGACGGCGCCGCGGTGGCGGATCCGGACCGGGGGCTGGACCAGTCGGCGCTGGGCGAGGTGCGGGTCGCCGGACCGGTGCGGCTGTCGAAGGCCGCGGCGGTGCATGTGGATGCCGCGGACGCGGAGGCGGACATCGCGGCGGCCGCGGCGGCGCTCGGCGCGGCGGACCAGGGCGATGACGACGCACAGTTCACGGTGGACGGCGCGGAGGACCATGATCTGCTGTGGTTCGGGGTGCAGGAGATCCCGCATCTGATCGGGTAGGGGCGGGTTGCCCGCGGACCGGGCCGCGTTGTCAGTGGCTGCGGGTATTTTTTCTTCATGGGGAAGCGCACGGGCAACGACGTGGGGGATCACATGGGGAAGCACGCCACACACATCGTCTGGGACTGGAACGGCACGCTGTTCCATGACATCGACGCCGTCATCGGGGCGACGAACTCCGCCTTCGCGGAGATCGGGCTGGAGCCGGTCACCCTGGAGTCGTACCGGGACCTGTACTGCGTGCCCGTGCCGCGGTTCTACGAGCGGCTGATGGGCCGGCTGCCGACGGACGCGGAGTGGCTGGTGATGGACGAGGCCTTCCACCGCCACTACAGCACGCACCGGCTGGGCTGTGAGCTCGCCGAGGGCGTGCATCAGCTCCTGGAGGGGTGGCAGGCGGCCGGGCGCAGCCAGTCGATCCTGAGCATGTACGGGCACGACGAGCTGCTGCCGATCGTGCGCGACTTCGGGATCGAGTCGCGGTTCGTGCGGGTGGAGGGCAGGACCGGGCCGTCCGGAGGCACGAAGAGCGCGCATATGGTGCGGCATCTGGCGGCGATCGAGAGCGTGGATCCTCGGCGTACGGTCGTGATCGGTGATGCCGTGGACGATGCCCTGGCCGCGCGGGACGCGGGGGCGCACGCGGTGCTCTACACGGGCGGTTCGCACAGCCGCGGGAGCCTGGAGGCCGCCGGGGTGCCGGTGGTCGACACCCTCGCCGAGGCGGTCGAGCTGGCGGGGGACATAACCGTCTAGCGGGGGACATCACCGTCCGGGGGCCGTGGTGCGCGTGGCGACCGGCGGGCTCATGCGCTGCTCCTCCGCGAGGCTGCCGGGTGTCCGGGCGCCACGCCACCACGCACATTCCACCCCGGCAGTCCGTTGTCCAGAAGGTCTAAGTTCGGGCCGTGGTTTTGTACGCACACGGCCCATGACGGCACCCGTGTGGAGAGCGATAGCCTTGCACCGTGATCAGCGCGATAACCCGCGGGGGCATCGAGGCCCCTGCCGTGCGCCCGGGGCACCACCGTGACCGGGCGGTCGCTGGTCGTTGCGGCCAATATTCCATGTCGACTTTGTCAAAGACCGTCGATATCGGCACGGCCCTCTCTCATCGCGGCATAGCGTCGACAGCGACAGGACACCCTGCGTCGCTGCGGCGTTGTGCGGCTTCCATCACGTTCTTCCACAACGTCACGCAACGGCGCGCGACAGGAGCCAGAGGACATGCAGACCAAGCTGGACGAAGCCAAGACCGAGCTGCTCGCAAGGGCCGCCCGGGTCGTAGAGAGCAGCCCGGCCGGGAGTAAGCACCCGGTACGGGGACTCGACCCGGACAACCTTGCGGGATACCTCCAGCGCTACTACCTGCACACCGCGCCCGAGGACCTCACCGACCGGGATCCGGTGGATGTCTTCGGCGCCGCGCTCTCCCACTACCGCCTCGCGGAGACGCGTCCTCAGGGCACCGCGAACGTCCGGGTGCACACCCCGACCGTCGAGGAGAACGGCTGGACGTGCAGCCACTCCGTCGTCGAGGTCGTCACGGACGACATGCCGTTCCTGGTCGACTCGGTCACCAACGAGCTCTCCCGGCAGGGGCGCGGCATCCATGTCGTGATCCACCCGCAGGTGATCGTCCGCCGTGATGTCACCGGCAAGCTCATCGAGGTCTTCGACTCCACCTGCGACGCGCACGGCAGGACCGGCCGGGGCAAGGGCGCGAAGCTGCCGCACGACGCGGTGACCGAGTCCTGGATCCATGTCGAGATGGACCGCGAGACCGACCGCGAGGACCTCAAGCAGATCACCGCGGATCTGCTGCGGGTGCTGTCCGACGTCCGCGAGGCCGTCGAGGACTGGGAGAAGATGCGCGCCGCCGCCGGCCGTATCGCCGATGAGCTGCCCGCCGAGCCGATCGCCGACGATCTGCGTGCCGAGGACATCGAGGAGGCCCAGGAGCTGCTGCGGTGGCTGTCCGCCGACCACTTCACCTTCCTCGGCTACCGCGAGTACGAGCTGGCCTCCGTGCCCGGTGAGGGCGGCGTCGACGAGGATGTGCTGACCGCCGTGCCCGGCACGGGCCTGGGCATCCTGCGGGCTGACCCGGTGCACCACGAGAGCGCCGACGGCCACCCGGTCTCGCCGTCGTTCAACCGGCTGCCCGCGGACGCCCGCGCCAAGGCCCGTGAGCACAAGCTGCTCATCCTGACCAAGGCCAACAGCCGCGCCACCGTCCACCGCCCCTCCTACCTCGACTACGTCGGCGTCAAGAAGTTCGACGCCGAGGGCAACGTCGTCGGTGAGCGGCGCTTCCTGGGCCTGTTCTCCTCGGCCGCGTACACCGAGTCCGTGCGCCGGGTACCGGTCATCCGCCGCAAGGTCGCCGAGGTCCTGGAGGGCGCCGGGTTCAGCCCCGACAGCCACGACGGCCGCGACCTGCTCCAGATCCTGGAGACCTACCCGCGCGACGAGCTGTTCCAGACGCCCGTCGACGAACTGCGGGCCATCGCCACCAGCGTGCTCTACCTGCAAGAGCGCCGACGGCTGCGGCTCTACCTCCGCCAGGACGAGTACGGCCGGTACTACTCCGCGCTGGTCTACCTCCCGCGCGACCGCTACACCACCGGGGTGCGGCTGCGTCTGATCGACATCCTCAAGGAGGAGCTCGGCGGCACCAGCGTCGACTTCACCGCCTGGAACACCGAGTCGATCCTCTCCCGGCTGCACTTCGTCATCCGTGTCGAGCCCGGCGCCAGCCTTCCCGAACTCACCGACGCCGATGCGGACCGTCTGGAAAGCCGGCTGGTGGAGGCCGCCCGCTCGTGGGCCGACGGCTTCGGCGAGGCGCTGACCGCCGAGCTCGGCGAGGAGCGCGCCGCCGAGCTGCTGCGCCGCTACGGCCACGCCTTCCCCGAGGGCTACAAGGCCGACAACAGCCCGCGCAGCGCCGTCGCCGACCTCCAGCATCTGGAGAAGCTCACCGGCGAGCCCGGCCGCGACTTCTCCGTCAGCCTCTACGAGCCGGTCGGCGCGGGCCCCGGAGAGCGCCGCTTCAAGATCTACCGCAGGGGCGAGCCGGTCTCGCTGTCCCGGGTGCTGCCCGGCCTGAACCGCCTGGGCGTCGAGGTCGTCGACGAGCGTCCGCACGAGCTGCGCTGCGCCGACTCCACCATCGCCTGGGTCTACGACTTCGGGCTGCGGATGCCGGAGCACATCAAGGGCGACGACGCGCGCGAGCGCTTCCAGGACGCCTTCACGGCGGTGTGGACCGGCGCGGCCGAGAGCGACAACTTCAACACCCTGGTGCTGCGGGCCGGCCTCAACTGGCGCCAGGCGATGGTCCTGCGGGCCTACGCCAAGTACCTGCGGCAGGCCGGTTCGACCTTCAGCCAGACGTACATGGAGGACACCCTCTCCAACAACGTCCACACCACCCGGCTGCTGGTCTCCCTCTTCGAGGCGCGGATGTCCCCGGACCGGCAGCGGGCCGGCACGGAGCTGACGGACGGACTGCTGGAGGAGCTGGACGGCGCGCTGGACCAGGTCGCCTCGCTGGACGAGGACCGGATCCTGCGGTCCTTCCTCACCGTCATCAAGGCGACGCTGCGCACCAACCACTACCAGAAGGACAGCCAGGGGCGGCCGCACTCCTACCTGTCCATGAAGCTGGACCCGCAGGCCATCCCCGACCTGCCGGCGCCCCGCCCGGCCTACGAGATCTGGGTGTACTCCCCGAAGGTCGAGGGCGTCCACCTCCGGTTCGGCAAGGTCGCGCGCGGTGGTCTGCGCTGGTCGGACCGCCGGGAGGACTTCCGTACGGAGATCCTCGGCCTGGTCAAGGCGCAGATGGTCAAGAACACCGTCATCGTGCCGGTCGGCGCGAAGGGCGGCTTCGTCGGCAAGCAGCTGCCGGACCCGTTGCAGGACCGCGACGCCTGGCTGGCCGAGGGCATCGCCAGCTACAAGACCTTCATCTCCGGTCTGCTGGACATCACCGACAACCTCGTCGGCGGCGAGGTCGTCCACCCGCAGAACGTCGTCCGGCACGACGAGGACGACACCTACCTGGTCGTCGCCGCCGACAAGGGCACCGCGACGTTCTCCGACATCGCCAACGAGGTCGCCGAGTCGTACGGCTTCTGGCTCGGTGACGCCTTCGCCTCCGGCGGCAGCGCGGGCTACGACCACAAGGGCATGGGCATCACCGCCCGCGGCGCCTGGGAGTCGGTCGAGCGGCACTTCCGCGAGCTGGACCACGACACCCAGACCGAGGACTTCACCGCGGTCGGCGTCGGCGACATGTCCGGTGACGTCTTCGGCAACGGCATGCTGCTCAGCGAGCACATCCGGCTGGTCGCCGCCTTCGACCACCGGCACATCTTCATCGACCCGAACCCGGACGCGGCGACCTCCTACGCCGAGCGCCGCCGGCTCTTCGAGCTGCCGCGCTCCTCCTGGGCGGACTACAACACCGAGCTGCTCTCCCAGGGCGGTGGCATCCACCCGCGCTCGGCCAAGTCCATCCAGATCAACGCGCAGGTGCGGGCCGCCCTCGGCATCGAGGCCGGGGTGAAGAAGATGACGCCCGCCGATCTGATGCGGGCCATCCTCAAGGCGCCGGTCGACCTGCTGTGGAACGGCGGCATCGGGACGTATGTGAAGTCCTCGGCGGAGTCCAACGCCGATGTGGGCGACAAGTCCAACGACGCCATCCGGGTCAACGGCGAGGACCTGCGGGTCAAGGTCGTCGGCGAGGGCGGCAACCTGGGCCTGACCCAGCTCGGCCGGATCGAGTTCGCCGCGGCCGGCGGCAGGATCAACACCGATGCGATCGACAACAGCGCCGGTGTGGACACCTCCGACCACGAGGTGAACATCAAGATCCTGCTCAACTCCGTGGTCGCGGAGGGCGATATGACGGTCAAGCAGCGCAACAAGCTGCTGGCCGAGATGACCGACGAGGTCGGCGCCCTGGTGCTGCGCAACAACTACGCACAGAACACCGCGCTGGCGCTGGCCCTCGCCCAGTCCTCCAGCATGCTCAACGCCCAGCAGCGCTTCATGCGCCGCCTGGTGCGCGACGGCGACCTCGACCGGGCGCTGGAGTTCCTGCCCACCGACCGGCAGATCCGAGAGCGGCTGAACGCCGGCCGCGGGCTGACCCAGCCCGAGACCGCGGTGCTCCTGGCCTACACCAAGATCACCGTCGCGGACGCGCTGATCCAGACCGGGCTGCCGGACGACCCCTACCTCCAGCGGCTGCTGCACGCCTACTTCCCCTCGGCGCTGCACGACCGCTTCGCCGAGCAGGTCGACGGGCATGCGCTGCGCCGCGAGATCGTCACGACGGTGCTGGTCAACGACACCGTCAACACCGGCGGTACGAGCTTCCTGCACCGGATGCGGGAGGAGACCGGGGCCTCCCTCGAAGAGGTCGTGCGGGCGCACACCGCGGCCCGGACGATCTTCGGACTGAACCAGGTCTGGGACGACGTCGAGGCGCTCGACAATGTCGTCGCGGCCGATGTCCAGACCCGGATCCGGCTGCACTCCCGCCGGCTGGTCGAGCGCGGCACCCGCTGGCTGCTCAACAACCGCCCGCAGCCGCTGGAGCTGTCGGAGACCATCGAGTTCTTCGCGGAGCGGGTGTCCGGGCTCTGGAAGGAGCTGCCGAACCTGCTACAGGGCAGCGACCTGGAGTGGTTCCAGACGATCCTGGAGGAGCTGACCGCCGCGGGCGTGCCCGAGCCGCTGGCCGTCCAGGTGTCCGGATTCTCCTCGGTCTTCCCGGCGCTGGACATCGTCGCCGTCGCGGACCGGATGGGCAAGGAGCCGCTGGATGTCGCCGAGGTCTACTACGACCTGGGCGAGCGGCTGCGGATCAACCAGCTCCTCGACCGCATCCTGGAGCTGCCGCGCAACGACCGCTGGCAGTCGATGGCCCGTGCCTCGATCCGTGAGGACCTCTTCGCGGCGCATGCGGCGCTGACCGCGGATGTGCTGTCGGAGGGCAATGGCACCTCGACGCCGGAGCAGCGGTTCAAGGCCTGGGAGCAGGCCAACGCGGCGATCCTCAGCCGTGCGCGGGCGACGCTGGAGGAGATCTACGGGTCGGAGGGGTTCGATCTGGCGAACCTGTCCGTGGCCATGAGGACGATGCGGACGCTGCTGCGCACCCACAGCTGACGTGTCAGATACGGCGGACGGCCCCGGAAGCTCAGGCTTCCGGGGCCGTCCCCGTTTCCGTGCGGTGCGCGCGGAGCCGGCCGTGGTCCGCCGGACCGGCTCCGGGGCGTGCCCAGGGCGTGTCTCAGCGGTGGTGGTCCTCGTAGGCCTTGATCACTTCGTCCGTCGGGCCGTCCATCAGCAGTTCGCCGCGTTCCAGCCACAGGACGCGGTCGCAGGTGTCGCGGATGGACTTGTTG
>NZ_JOHB01000055.1:0-29773 GCF_000719605.1 Streptomyces sp. NRRL S-1813 | reverse complement strand
GGGTTGGAACGCGCTGCGCGCGTCCAAGCGAAACCGCCGGGCTTCGCCCGGCGGTCCTGGGTCCGCTCCGCTCCCCCAGGAGCAACCTCCGCTTCGCGGAGGTTGCTTGACGAAGTGTTCGTTGACGGGTGGCTTCGCTCGCCCGTCAACGAACTGGACTGCTTCGCAGTCCAGTTGGGCAGGTCCGCTTCGCTCCCCTGCCTAAGGCTTTCCGGCTTCGCCTTCAAGCCTAGCCCGCTGTGCGGGCAGCTGGTTACAGGGTCGAGGATTGCTCGGGGTTGAGTGTCCGCCTCGGCATGTACTCGGACGGGGGCTGTTCTTCCAAGCCCGCACGATGTGGGTAGTGGCCCTGTCATAGTGGGGTGGAGGTCCGAGTTCTACAGCAGTCTGCAATCAAAAATAGGCACGGATAAAGTCCACGCTGAGCGGGTAGTGCCTCTACCGGGTGCCCCGGGGTGAGAGGTGACGCGCTGTGGCGACTCAATGGAAGCTTCGTCCTCATCAGGTCGAAGCTGTTGACGCGGTGGTTCGAGCCTTGGCGCAAGTTCCTGCTGAAGGATCACCAGGTGGGGTACGGGCCCAGGTTGTTGCTGCCACTGGCACGGGGAAGAGCCTGATCGCTGTCCACGTGGCGCGGGCTCTGCGTGCACAACGGGTTCTGGTTCTTGTTCCCACGCTCGGGCTGTTGGCCCAGACCGCGTCGGTGTGGCGCGAGGCGGGGCGTCGGGGTCCGATGTTCGGTGCCTGTTCGCTGTCGGGCGAGGACGCACAGATTCTTCAGTGCACCACCGACGAGGCGGAGTTGGTGGGGTGGGTTTCGGGCCTGGAGTCGGTGACGGTCTTTGCCACCTATGCCTCGCTGGGGCTGGGGGTCCTGGAGCGAAGTCATCGCGCGGGGCTGGGTGCGTGGGACCTCGTGGTGGTGGATGAGGCGCACCGGACGTCGGGGGCGTTGGGAAAGGCTTGGGCGGGAGTCCATGACGATGGTCGGGTGCCGGCACTGCGTCGGTTGTACATGACGGCTACGCCGCGGTTGTGGGAGGTGCCGGATCGGGAGGGCCCGGAGAGGGGGGGTGAGTTGGTTGCGTCGATGGACGATGAGGCGGTGTTCGGTCCTGTGGTGTACCGGCTGTCGCTGTCGGAGGCGATCGAGCGGGGGCTGATCGCTCGTTACCAGGTGGTATGTGTGGACATCGCGGATCCTGGGCTGCCCGTGACCGAGTTGGCTGGGGGCGCGGGCAGGACGGCTCGGGTGCGGGGGGCGCGGCTGGCGGCTTTGCAGACGGCGGTGGTGAAGGCTGCTGCGGAGCGGCGGTTGAGACGGTTGCTGACGTTTCATTACCGCACGGGTGAGGCCGAGGCGTTCTCCAGTGGCCTGGGTGGGGTGGCGAAGGAGCTGCACGAGAGCGATCCGGGTCTTTACCCGGGGGCTGATGGGGTGTGGGCGGACTGGCTGTGCGGGGAGCACAAGCCTGGGCACCGGAGTCTGGTGCTGGAGGAGTTCGCGTCGGAGCCGGAGGTTGGACCGGGGGCGGCGTGGGTGCGGGTGCTGTCATCGGTGCGGGTGCTGGGTGAGGGGGTGGATACCAAGGAGTGCGATGCCGTCGTCTTCGCGGACGTGCGGGGGTCGGCCGTCGACATCGTCCAGGCGGTGGGGCGGGCGCTTCGGATGCAGCCGGGCGAAGGCAAGGTGGCTTCCCTGGTCGTTCCTGTCTTCCTCGGGCCGGGTGAGCAGCCTGACGAGATGTTGGTCTCGCGGGCTTACGGGGAGCTGGTGAAGGTTCTCACGGCTCTGCGGGCGCATGACGCCCAGGCCGTGGAGCAGCTGGCCGCTCCCCAGGTGGCCGGGGGCCAGTCGGGCGGCGGGATGGTGGATGTGCCTGGCGAGGTGGGCAAGGTGGCTGCGGAGCTGTTGTCGTTCTCTCGGCCTCGGGATCCCGCGCAGCTGGCGGCGTTCATCAGTCTGCGGGTGTTGCAGCCGGAGAGGCAGTTTTGGAGGCGGGGTCTGGCGGCCGCGCTGGCCTACCGCAGTGACCATGGTGATCTGGCGGTTCCGTATGAGTACCGGACTGCGGACGGGTTCGCTCTGGGGGTGTGGATCGCCCGGCAGCGCAGTGCGCATACGCGCGGGGAGCTCAGCGAAGAGCGCGTGGGCCAGCTGGAGGAGCTCGGCATGATCTGGTCGCATGCCGAGGTCGCATTCGCTGAGGGGCTGTCTGCGGCGCGTGGATGGGCCCAGGAGCACGGGCACCTGCTGGCACCGGCCGATGCCATGTGGGAGGGGTACGCGGTGGGGGTGTGGCTGAAGAACCAGCGGGCGGCCGCGCGACAGGGCGAGGACGGGCAGGGGGCGGGTGGGCTGAGTACGGCCCGGCGGCAGGCGCTGGAGGACATCGACCCGTCGTGGTGCCCTTCGTGGTCGGTTGCCTGGCAGCGATGCTTCCACCTCGCCCGCCTCCACGTCCAAGGCGGGCAGGCCCTGCCTCAGGTGTCGGGGCAGGTGGTGGTCCAGGGTGACGATCTGGGGCAGTGGGCCAGCCGGCAGCGGCGTCAATGGGACAGCCTCGGGGCGGCGCAGCAGTGGCTGCTGCGAGAAACACTCGGGCTCGGCCCCGTGCAGGAGCGTGAGCAGGGTGTGGTGGCGCCACGGCGTACCCGAGCTGAGGTGTGGGCGGCGAACCTGGCCGCTGTCCGCCAGTACCAGGAACGGGAAGGGCACCTGGAGGTGCCCCACCGGCATATCGAGAAGGTCGGCCGGGACGAGCACGCACTGGGAGTGTTCATCGCCAACAGCCGCTCCCGCCGCACACGGCTCGCGCCCGAACGGGTCGCAGAACTCACCGAGCTCGGAATGCGCTGGGAGTGAGTCGGGAGTGGGGGCAGCCGAAGAGTGCCTGCCTTCAGGAGGCGCGCTGGCTTCTGCGTGAGCGGGGGCAGTGCTGGCAGACCATGCCCTTGCTTCGGTTGGCCACGGAATCTTCGGCGGCGTGTCCCTGACTGCACAGCCACCACACCACGCGCCGGGTATACGGCGTAACGTGCGTGGGCAGGAGGGGCCCGTTGAGCGTTGGATGCCACTGCGCGGCAAGATCCGGTCTACGTGCCGCAAGCGAGGTCGTCTCGGTGACGTAGCGGCCGGAGCAGAAGCCGCATCCGGTTCCCTTGCCGACACGCTGGTCGATCTTGGCGCGCCATACGTGTCCTGCAACACACAGCCACCACACCTCTTTGCCGGAGTGGGCGGTGACCTGCGCCGGGGTCAGCTCGCCGTTTCGGTGCGGATGCCATTGCCCGGCGATACGGGGGAATTGCGCTGCGAGGGATCTGGCTCCGTGGTCCTGGGCGCGCAGCGCGTTGACGGCGCGGTCTGCTTCTTCCTGGGCGACGAGTCGACCAGCGGCGATGTACGTCACGGCTGCTTCTCGCGCAGCGGCCGTGGGGAGGTAGTCCTCGTCGATCATTTTCTGCATAACCGCCGCTGCTACCTGGAAGGGTTGCGCGGCTCTCGGCGCCGTGGTGTCGCAGGGGCCGGTCAGGGGCAGCGGGTGCTCGCGCACCCTGATCACTTTGTAGTCGGCGCGTTGCAGCCGCTGTGTCTTCTCCCGGTCGCGTGTGCCGGTGTCCTTGTGCCAGTAGAAGCCGTCGTACTCCACCGCGATATCGCCGAGGACCATGTCCACCCGCAGGCGCTGCCTGTGGGGCGTGCTCAGGCGCACGTCACGCTTGAGCGGCTTCAGGTGACCATCCAGCACGTGGCGAAGTTCGGCGAAGGCTCTCACCTCCACCTCAGATGCGCCGGTGAGCTTGCACTGGTCGCACGCGCTTCCTGCGGACCGTTTGAAGACCATGGCTCGCCATTCGTGGCCGCCGGCGCAGCGCCACCAGGCGTTGAGCCGTGCCCCGTAGGGAATTTGGTTTGGTGTCAGGTCCTTGTTACGGGTGGGGTGCCACTGCGCTGCGAGTTCCGGGTGTCGGGTAGCGAGGTCGTTGCCGTACCCGACCTTCTGGTTGGCGCAGTACGGGCATCCGGAGCGCCTGGCGGTGCGGTTCGCAACGACGGCCTGCCACTCGTGGCCGCAGGAGCCCAGCCACCAGACTTTCCGGTTGGACTTGGGGGCGATGCTGTCGGGTTGTAGGTCGCCATTGCTGGTGGGATGCCATTCGCAAGCTACCTCGGGGAATCGGGCCGCCAGGTCGTTGCCGTAGCCCACTTTGCGCCTCCCGCAGTAGGGACATCCGCACCCGCGGCTCCTGCTGTGGACCACGGCCTGCCATTCGTGGCCACACAAGCCGAGCCACCACACCTTTCGGCTTGACCCCACTGCGATCGAGTCCGGAGTGAGGTCACCGTTGCGGGTGGGATGCCATTCACCAGCTACATGCGGTGCGGCCGACCTGAGGCTGATCCCTCTGGCCGGTCTCAACTCGTGATCGCCGGTGACGGGTCGGGATGCAGATGTCATGGCCGTGAAGTTAACGCCCGCCGCTGACAGCGGCTTTGGCGTGGAGGCTGAAGGGGCCGACCGTTCCGCGCTGCGTGCCGTGGTGGCTGCGGCGGAGGCGGAGTCGATGGACACCTGCGAGTTCTGCGGGGCACCCGGCAGCGTCCGTACCCGCAATGACGAGCCGGACAGCTGGCGCAAAACCGTGTGCGCCGCCTGCCACCGCAGGTGGTCCACTCACCGGCTCATGATCGTCATGGTGTGGTGCGGGAGCGGCAGAGATGATGCAAGGCCTCGTCTCGGGCTCGCGTTACCGCACCAGCCCTCCGGCCAGCACGTTCAGGCCAGTTGACCCCGCCTGCCCCTTGCTGTCAGTCCCCGCGGCTAGGCTTCAAAGCCGGTCAAGGAGGAGGTTTGCATGAGCTACGGTCTGCTGACACCGGATGTGCCGCTCGGCCCGTTCGAGGGCTCGCCCATCACCGTGTGGTCCACCCAGGGCAAGCAGGCCAAACTGCACGCCAGTTCTTCGTGTTCCTACCTGCGCTCCGCCCGCGCCACCGAGCGGGAGGTGCATCTGGATGCCTCGGTGGTCGCCCGGATGTGCCCGCAGTGTGGGGCATACAGCTCCTGGGCTCGGCCCGGGACGGGTCTGGCTGTCTTCCTGGACACGCTGACCGGGCTGGGCCTGCTGTATGAGCTGGACAGCTTCCGGGACGCGGACGAGGACGCCTCCAGTGACGAAGAGGTCCGGCATGCGGCCGACCTGCTTCACCGGCCTGCGCCCAACGTGTCCACGGACACCGCCGCAGAGGACGAGGCAGAGGACAACGAGGACGCCACGTGGGAGGAGTTGCAGGAGGCTCGGCGTGTGCGCGAGGCGGTGTTTCGTGAATGGCGCGGCGCGTTGGCGAGCATGCACCGTGCGCACCAGCAGCTGGAGCTGTTCGCGTGGTTGAGGTCGTGGGCCACGGCTGCGCTGCAGCTGAAGGCCGATCGGCTGCGCGCCGTGCAGGTGCAGGCCCGGCTGCTGGTCACGGAGGGTGCGCTGCTGGCGGCGGCAGCGGCAGCCGCCATGCAGGAGCCGGATGTCCCCGCCGACGACGAGGCGTTCGCTCCACTGGGCGCTCCTGCCGAGGCGAGGAAGAAGCTGTTGTCGCTGTGGTCGCGGTGGCAAAGGACGGTTGAGGACAGCTGGGATCCTCCACGGGAACAGGCTTACCTCGTCCACCATCTGGCAGACGGAATGAGCAGCCGCCGCAAGGGACGCGATCAGATGCTCGAGCGCGCCCGGGCCGTACTGGCCGAATGGGAAAGCCGTGCCCGGTTGGCGGTGAAGCGGAAGTATGACGAGCAGGTCCTGGTCGCGTGCCTTCCTCACGACGCGGCGACGGAGCGCGATTCCCGCAGGTCACTCCTTGACCGGTTGGACGAGTGGGAGCTGGGCGTCCTCGCCGTGTACACGGTTGACACCGTCTGGCAGCCGCAGTCCGTCATCACTGTGCGGGTACCGGAGCCCGTGGCGGCGCGCCTGCTGACGCAGCAGCACGGCCTCTTCTACACCGAGAGGAAGGCTGCCGTGATCGAACCCGCGCCCGAGACAGTGGCAGCACCCTCTCTCCTGGCGGAACTATCTTTCGGGCCGGGGGTGTTCGATGACACTCCGGTCCGCAGCAGGCGCCCGGTCACCCTCGCGCACCTGCGTGCGCTGCGTGCCGCGATGCGGGATGCGGAACAGCTGTACGTCGTCTTCTCCGTCGACGCCGGCCTCGAGGTCGTGGCGCTGAGCGTCCTGGAACAGCGCTGCGCTGCGGGATGGCGAGGCGTCATCATTGCGGGCGCCAGTGACCTGCCCGACGCCCTCTTCGATAGTCGGCCCACCGTTCCCGGTCAGGACGTGCCGGAAGACGGGGAGATCTGGCCCGAGCGTGTCTACGATCCGCATCACGCGGCGTTCGGCGCCGGACTGGGTGTGGCGGAAGGCGAAAGGCTGCTGGTGCGGCTGTGCGCGGGGCGCCGGGACGTGGGCCACGCGATGCGGTCGCTGGCTCTGGCGCGTGGCATGGCCGATCTGCGCCAGTTGGAGACTGCCGGGTACGACGACCGGGGCCTTGCGCGCCGTCCCTTCGCCGCCGCGGTCTGGCACGGTCTGCTGGCCATGGAGCAGCTGGACCTGCAGCCTTTCGAACCCGACACCGAGACCGGTTGGCGGCACGGGTCGGGGCTGCCGCTTGGCGTGCTCGCCCGGGTGCAGGTGTACACCTCCGACGCGGCCGGCCAGTATCAGGGCCGTGCCCACTCCCCCGGCTGCGCCCACCGGCGTCCGGAGCACGGCGTCGGCCGAGACGACGACCTGGTGACCCTCGAGGAACTCATGGGCAGCAAGGACTTCGACCCCTGCAGCAAGTGCGGCGGATACGCAATACGCCGCCTGGACCACGACCAGGTCGCCTACTACCGCGCTGCGCACCGGCTGCACGATCTGGCAGGGCAGGTGCATGCTGTGGCCCGCAAGGATGGCGGGGACGGCTCGGAGTTGGCGGTCGAGCTGGAGGAATTCACCAGCCTGGACCGCGATCGGACCGAGGCGTGGTTCCCGTCACGGGAACAGGCCCGCCAGTGGCGGGAGATCGTGGACCGTCTGCGCCGTACGCTGCCCGGGCCCGGATCGGCATAGCGCAGCCCCCGCCCGAAGCAACGGGTGTCCCGGCTCGCCACCCGGTGATGCCGCCGACCCGCACACAGGCAGCAGCCACCGCACGCCTCCCCGACACATGCTCCTCCGCCGACCCCGGAGGGGCCCGAGGCGTGCGCACGGCCAAGGGCGTCGTGGCGTTCGACTCCGCGTCTGCCGAGGATCTGTGGAGACGCGAGTCCCCGCCGCGCTCACGGCCATGGAAACCGGCACTCCGTTCGCCGACCCCCTGCACATCAAGGTGCTGCACGACCTGGTCAGGCAGGACTCGGCTGCCGCCGTGGTGGAAGGGACCGGCACTGTTCAACATGGTCTCAGGCAGCTGGATTGATCGTGGCCGAGGATGTCGGTCACCGGATCCAGCGGATGTCCAGGGCTTCCAGTGCATGGCGTTGTTCGTGGGTGAGGCGCAGTGGGTCGCGGCGTTTGTCGGCGATCCAGGTCGCCAGGTGAAGTCCGGTGTCGGGGCAGAGGTAGTCGTAGGGGACTTCAAGGTGCTGATGGCTGCGCCAGAAGGCGCGTGCCGCGCGCAGTCCTCTGGCGAAGGCCCACGCTGCATGGCCGCGGGGGCGGCGAAGGAGCAGGGCCAGGGGGTGGCGCAGCGGGAGTGTGCCGAGGAGTTCGTGCTGGTCTCTGTGGAGGGTGGGGAGGGCGTCGATCTGTGTGTCGAGCCAGCGGGTGAGGAGGGTCTCGTCGGTGTCGGGGCGCAGGTCGGGGAACGGGAGGTTGCCGGCGCGGGCGGCTGCAAGGGCCTGGGCGTAGGTATGGTGCCAGTGTTTCGGCCAGTGGGTGTTCCACCAGGGGTAGATCTCGTTCAGGGCACGCTGATAGCCATAGGGCAGGATGCGCTGGCTCGCCTCCCGGCGGCGGTCTGCGATCCAGCGGCCGAGACGGATTCCGCCGAATGTTTCTTCGAGGTGCGGGGCGAGGTGGCCGTGACGGGCTTTGTAGTCCCGGGCGATCTGCAGCTTGTGCTCGATGCTGTGGTGGGGGTGGGGCCAGATCATGCCGAGGGTGTCGAGCTGTTCGATGCGTTCGGGCAGGAGCATGTGGTTGATGCGCAGGGAGCGCTGGCGGCCGAGCCACCAGCCGAGGTAGAAGTGGTCGGGGCCGAGGTAGCGGCTGGGGACGTTGAGGTGGCCGTAGGTGTCGAAGTAGCGCTGGGCACTTTCGAATCCGATCTGCCATACCCGGTTGGGTGCTCCGGTGGCCTGGAGGTCGAGCAGGGGGATGATCTCGTCGGCGCGTTCGGGCCGGGCGGCGACTCCCAGGTTTTCTTCGGAGTCGTCGGAGATAGCCCAGTCGACACGGTGGATGACGTGCTCGTCGTAGGTGCTCAGGGCGATGAGGACCTGGTAGAGGAGCCGGTAGCGGGTTCCTTTGACTCCCTCCTCCAGCTCTTGTCCGGGTTCCATGAAGACGGGGACGATGATGGTGGAGATCTTGTCGTCGCCGGGGTTCTGGCGCAGTGCGCGGCCGACGGCTTGGGTGATGTCGAGGGAGCTCTGCTTGGAGTCGGCGAAGAGGATCGAGTCGGTGCTGGGGACGTCGATGCCCTCGCCCAGGCAGCGGCAGTTGGTCAGGACCGCTCGTTGAGGGGTGGTGTCGGGGCTGGGGCTGTTGATCGGGACGGATGCGAAGGCTTCGAGTGCCTGGCGGCGGGCAGCGGGGGTCTGCTTGGCGTTGACGGTGCCGGCGAGGAGAGGCGCTTGCGTCGCTACGGGCATGAGCGCTGCTGTTTCTTGGAGGGTCTCGGCGAACACGCCGGCGGATGCGATGAGGCGGTGGAAGGTCAGGGTCCGCCGCAGGTCGTATCGCTTCTGAGCACGCAGCAGGGCGATTTGGGCGGCTGCCACGCGCAGTCCTTCGGCTCCGGCGGATGCGATGGAGGCGTAGCGCAGGACGCGGTGCAGCTCGGCGTCGCTGATCTCAACGGCGACGATGCGGTAATCCGCGAGGAGGCCTTGGTCGATCGCTTCGGCGAGAGAGATGCGGTAGACGACGGGGCCGTAGAGGCTGTGGTCGTCCATGGAGGCCACTTCGCAGCCGATCGCAACGTGTGAGCCGGCTTTCTCGTCGAAGACGCGCGGAGTGGCGGTCATGTAGAGACGGTGGCGGGCGGGCAGGACGTCGTTGTCGTGGATGACGCCCCAGGCTTTGTGGCGGTTGCCAGCGGTGCGGTGAGCCTCGTCGGAGATCACGATGCCCCAGCGCGGCAGGTGGTGATCGCGGTGGGCTCGGGCCAGGTTGTTCAGCGACTGATAGGTACAGAAGACGTTCACCGGGCCGTCGGTCAGGGAGGCGTGACGGGCGAGTTCGCCCGGGTCATGGATCATGGTGAGAACGCCGCGCAGCGGACGGACCTGAGGGTCGTCGCGCCCGCAGTAGCCCAGGTAGATCCCCTGTCGGCCTTCCTGCTGCCAGACGGTGGCCGTCTGTTCGAGAAGGTCCAGGGTGGGCATCACCACCAGCGCGTTGCCCTGGGGAGCGGTCTCCTGGACGGTGTTGAGGGCGACGAGGGTCTTGCCCGTTCCGGTGGCCATGACGACGCTCACGCGGGGAGCGCCGTCGGTGAACTCGTGGACGCAGGCGTCGACGGCGAGTGTCTGGTGGCCGCGTAGTGGTGTTCTGAGGCCGTTGCTCGTCAGCGTGGCCACGATGCCCTCCTGGCAGCGGATCGTCACGTTGCGGATCAAGAGTCAGACCCGTGCCGTGGAGGCTGTCGGGGCGTTGCGACCTGGTTCACCCGAAGGAGTTAAGGACGCTTGACCAAGCTGTACGGCGCCTGGCGACGATAGAACACAGGCGTGCGGGGCGGTCGAAGAAGAGGGGGAACGGCGTGGTACTGCAGATGCCGGGGCTCTACGGTCCGCGTCAGCCCCTGCCGCTCCGGGTCCAGCCTCTGCCCGGTGAGTCGACGGGGTCGTTCGTGAACCGGCTGGCCCACGCCAACGGGCTGGGGCTCGCGGATTTCCTTCAGCGCGTGGGCCAGGGCACGGGATCGTCGTCGGACGATGCGGCGCGCGTGGCGAAGTATCCGCAGTGCACCGAGATGTACGTGAACGGGCCGGGCCTTGAGTATCTGGCCATGCTGGCCGGCGAACCGGCGGCCGTGTTGCGGCGGGCACTGCCCGGGCTTGCCACGCGCCATCTTCTGCCCGGTAACGCGGATGCGGTGTGGAAGTGGCCCTGGCAGCCGTCCGAGGGTCATCTCGTACGCTGCTGCACGAGATGTGCGGAGGTCCGCGGGGTCAGGGAGCCGGCCTGGTGGCTGATGTCGGACAGCTGGCGGGTGTGTGCCCGGCACCGGCGGTGGTGCGACGACTCGAGGACGGAGCCGCAGGACGAGCTGCCCTTGAAGGAGCTTCCCGAGGTCGTCACCGCACACCTGGAGCGTGCCCGGCTGCACAAGCAGTTCGGCCGGTCAGGTGCGGAGCTGTTCGCCGACGCTTTCCAGGTAGCGGCGGACTGGTGGCGGGCGATGCCCATGGTGCTGCGCTGGGTCCACCGGGCGTGGGCATGCGGGCTGGAGGACCGCAGTAGCCGGGTGATGCCACTGGTGATCTACCCGGAAGCGGCACGGCTCGCACAGCTGATGGCCGAGTTCGAGCAGTCGGACATCCGGGACACCAATGCCCGCGCCCGGTGGCTCGGCAAGGCCGAGGCGCTGATGGAGGTGTGGGAACTGGATGCCCAGGCAGGCAGGGGCCCGTTGCTGGACTGGCTGCACCGCCACCGAACACCGGCCGCGACCGTCCCTGCAGACACGGAAACGCAGCCGGCCACCAGAACCAAGCAGGAACGGCTGCCACTTGCACCGGGACACAACCGGCTCGTCTCACCTACAGGCCCGCTGGAAGCACGATCATGCCTGACCTGAACCGGCCTTGGCAGCCGCGGGTGCCCGGCCGCGCCCGCGTCTGACCTGCACTGGCCTTGGAGGAACTAGTGCTGGAAGCCATCCTGTTCGCCCTTGATCAGCCACTGTCAGTACAAGGACAGTTGGCGTGCAGTTTCGCCATCTGGTCTGCGCACGGGCAGCGGCCGATGCTGGAGGAGGAGCGGGCCGGGCAGATATACGGGGCCGGGCTGCGGCGCGGCGGCATGCGGCGGCCTGGGTGAGCGCGGTAAATGCCTCCGGCGCGCTGCTGGACGGCAAGGGGGTGCCGGGCGCGGGGCAGGATGTCGTGGCTCTGTACCGCGAGCCCTACGAGCCGGTGCGCGCGTGCAGTGCGGCCTCACTGCGAGAGGTGGCGCTGGAGGAGTTCGGTCCGGTGAGCGAACCGGTGCCGTACCGGGGCCGCAAGGGCATCATCACGTACTGGCCGGTGGCGACGCGGGAGCAGACGGTGGTGTGCGGCAGCCTGCGGCAGTGGCGGCTGGCAGTGGAGCTCGACTTCGAGCCTGGCTGGGCGGCGTTCAGTGCCGGTCCGGTGGAGCTGAGGTGGCGGGCGGGAGGCCGCGAGCGCCGCTGGCGCCCGGATTTCGTGGCGCGGACGACTAATGGGACACGCGAAGTGCTGGTGTTGAAGCCGCCCGGCGCGGAGGGCGTGCCTTCCTCGAGGCTTCAGGTGCTTGAGGAGGTGGCTCGGGAGGCTGGTTGGCGGGTGCGGCAAGTGCGCGAGCCGTCAGGGGTGCGCAGGCGCAATCTGACATGGCTGGCCGGCTACCGGTTTCCTTCCGCTGGCGAAGAGGGCCCGGGACGGGCGCTGCTGGAGGCGTTCAGGTCGCCGACGGGTCTGCGGGCCGGGGTGGCCACAAGCGGGCTGGACGAGCTGACGGGCCTCGACCTCGCCTACCGGATGCTGTGGCAGCGGCGGCTGCTGTTTGACAACGCGCAGCCGCTGCTGCCCGACGCCGAGGCGTGGACAGCCTGAGGACCGGAAATGAGGGGGCGCGTGGCGGGAACAGGCGAGAGTCGGCGTACGGGGGCTTTGTCCATCGGGGCGCGAGTGCACTGGCAGGGGCATGAGTGGGAGGTGGCGGAGTGGCAAGGACCTCTGGTCACGCTGGTGCCGCAGGACAGTGCGGAGACGCCGCGGGCAGTGTCGTACCGGTGGCTGGTGGGAGCGGAAGACTTCGCCGTCCTCGCCGGCGGCGCAGCGCCGACTGCGGACATCTCGGTGCACAGGACGTGGGAGCGGCGGGAGGACCAGGAGGACGAAGCTGCTCGTTGGCAGGAGCGCATGGTGGAGATCGACACCGGTCTGGCGCCGGGCCGGAGCGAGCATGAGCAGGGATTCGGGCCCGGAACGACGCTGGCCCAGCGGTGCGCTGCCATGTCGGCGCGGCTGGCCGCCGACGGCATCGGCTACTCCGCCCACACCCTCGCCGACAAACGACGAAAGTGGAAAGCGGCCGGAGAGAACCCGGTCGTCCTGCTGCCCGCCGCGCGGGACAGACGGCCAGGGGGCTTCACCGATCCGCGCTGCCTGACCGCCATGCAAGATGTGGTGGCCCGGCGCGCGCACGATTCGGACGTGACCATCGACCTGATCCGCGAAGAGGTCGAGGATCTGCTGCACTCACGCTACGGTGCAGAACTCGGCGATCCGGATGCCGTGGCCGCGCTGATGCCCTCCCGTTCCACCTTCTACCTGCGGATGAAGGAATCCAGCCTGGCCGATGCCCTGGACCGGCCGACCCGGGCCCGCGCCGCTCTGGCCGCCACTCCGCCCCTGCCCCACGGCGGGCGCGAGGCCGTGCTGCGGCCCGGACAGGTCACTCAGGTCGACACGACACCACTGCGGCTCCTGGCCCGCGGCGACGACGGTCGGCCCACCTCCACGGAGATGACCACGCTGATCGACGTGGCCAACCACAGCCTCTGCGCACTGATGATCACGCCCAGCCGGTCCAAGGACGCCGAGAGCGGACAGCCCGGCCAGGCGACCCGCGCGATCGACCTGACCCTGATGCTGGCCCAGGCTCTCGCGCCCTGGCCAGTGATGCCCGGCTGGGACCCGCTCAGCGCGGCCGCCACCTCCAGCCTGCCGTTCGGAGCGCTCTCGGCGGCGGACGCACGGTTCACGGAGGCTACCGCCGCCCGCCCGGTCATCCGCCCCGAACTGATCATCTACGACCAGGGCAGCCCTTATGTGAGCGAGCACTTCACCGAGGTCTGCGACCGGCTGCGTATTGCCCGCCGCCCCGCGCGCAAGAGGAGCGCTCCCGACAAGCCGCTCGTCGAGCGCTTCTTCATCACCCTCGCGCACCGCTTCAGTCAGCACGTCCGGCACGGCTGGCAGGGCCGCAGCCACAAGAAACGCGGCCGCGGTATCGACCGCATGCCGCTGTACACGATCGCCGAACTCCAGCAGATGGCTCAGGAATGGGTGGCTCTGGAGTACCAGCAGACCCCCGATGCGGGGCTGCGCGACCCGTTCCGGCCGGGCGTCGTGCTGTCGCCCAACGGCATGTACGCCGTCCAGGTGGCCCGCAGCGGCTACCGGGCCGTGCCGCTCTCCCCTGCCCAGAACCGCTTCTTCCTGCTGCCGCGGTGGGTCACCCCCGGCAAGGGCGGCTTCATGATCAACTACCGGACCTACCAGCCCATCGCGCAGGACGCCGGGCACTACAGGGAGATCCTCCTGCGCGGCAGCTCAGAGCTGCCCGGCCGCAACGGCCAGTGGGAATGCCGCTTCAACCCCTACCGTCCCGAGCGGGTGTGGCTTTATGACCACACAGCGGGCACCTGGGTGACGTGCGACTTCCGGCTGCGGCACCTGCTCACCGACCCGTGGACCGCCGACATGTGGCAGGAACACGCCGAGCAGCACCATGCGGCCGGCGGCAGCGAGAAGGACGAGGAAGCCATCGCCCTGTCCCTGGCGCAGCGCGACCGGCGCCGCCGCAGTCGCAGGCCGCCGCCCAAGCGCACCGGGAAAGAACCGATCTTCCAGGGCCTGGAGTTGGAGACCGAGGAACCGTCCCGGGACCCCTACGCAGATCTGGAGGAGTTCGACCTGTCGACACTGCGGCCCTATCCGGCGCAGCCCATCTCTCCCTGGGCCCCTTTGGCCGTAGACGCTGTACCGGCGCTGCGCTCAGGCACAGGTGGCACGGAGCCGTTGGAAGGCGAACAAGCTCCGCATCCGCTGGCAGCGCTCTTCTCCGACGACGGCGACGGTGACGGGCCTGCGGACGGCTCCACGGCCGGAGGGCCGACAGATGTCTGCGAGGTCGTCGACGCGGAGCTCGTCGACGACCTCGATCCAGACGGTGATGTCGGTGGCGAGATTGAAGGCGACGTGTGGGAGGCGTAGGCGACGACTTACAGCCGTGAACGATCCGGCACCCGTCGGCCGGCCCCTGGCAGGACTTCCGGCCCGGGGCCGGCCTGCCAATGCGAGGCAGGACCGTGACGAGAGAGAAGCGTGATGAAGGCATCCGTCGAACTACGCAACAAACGTGAAGCACGCCTGCGTCAACAGCTACAGGACACCCCGATGCGGCCGCTGCCGCTGTTCCAGCTCACCGGCTGGACCCACTTCGTCGACGAGGACGTGGACCCGCCCGCACTGGCGCCGGGCAGCAGTCCCGCTGCGGACAGGAAGGAGGACGAACAGGCCATCGCCTACCACCGGCATCTGCGCATGGTGCCCACCGACGCGATGACCCACATGCAGGACATGGTCGTCAAGGCGGTCCACGGCAACAGCGGGCGCCGTGACGGGCTGATGGACCACGTCATCGACGGGCCCGCGGGCACGGGCAAGACCTGTCTGCTGCGGGCGATCGGACGCACCGCCCAAAGAGAAATCGAAGCCGCCACGAACGGCAGGCAGGCGAACACCATCCCGGTGGTGCACATCACCACCCCCGCAGACCCTGAGCCAAGGGTGAACTGGCTCTGGGAGATCGGCTCCTACCTGGGGCTCAACCCCGAGCCGAAAAGCCTGGCGGAAGTCCTGGAGATGCGCCGCCACCAGGACGTGACCCTGCCGGTCAACTACGTCCTGGAGACCGCACAGACCCGCCTGCTCCTAATCGACGACATCAACCGCGCTTCCCCGCAGCACCTGGCGAACGTGCTGCCCTATTTCGACTACCTGCGCGACAAGCTGGGCATCTCCATCGTGTTCTGCGGCACCGGCGCCAGCCACCGCCTGCACCAGGCCCGCATCCTGACCGGAGACCTGATCCGGGTCAGTGAGGAGAACCGCGTACGGCTCGAACGGTGGGGACGGCCGGCCGAACCCGTCTCGCCCTCCCCCACCGCCCTGCTGCCGGTGACCTGGCTGCACCCCCTGCCCCTGGACACCAAGGACGACGAGACCTTCCGGCGCGTCCTGGCGAGCTTCGAGGCCGATCTGAGCCTGTACCGGCTGGAGGAGAACGCCCTGAGTAAACACGCCGTCACACTGCACCAGCGCACCGGCGGCTACTTCAAAGCCCTCACCTACGTCATCTCCACCGCCGCCGTCATCGCGATCCAAAGCGGCAGCGAGAACATCACCATGAAAGAAATCGACGCCGCAACGGCCCAACTCGGCCCCTGAATCGAGCCGGAGCGGGCAGCGGGCCACTCCTCGTGTCACGAACTACCCGGTGGATCCGGTTTCGCCGTCGTCTGCACGGTCGCCGTCTGTCGGCACGTTGGCGTAGTCGACGCCGGGAAAGAGCCGAATGCGGCTCTCATCGACGCGGACTCTGGCTGGCCGCAGAGCGTCGTCCGAGAGGCGGCACAGCACGTCCGCTTCACGGCGGCCGGCCCTCGTAGTGTGCCAGGATCGCAACTGGCCGAAGCGACGTTTCCCGTCGGCGGTCTCCACGAGGATGAGCGGGTCCGGTGCGCGTCCCGGCCCCTCGGTGACCTGGGCAAAGAAGCCTTCCTGGCGCAGCCGGGTGCACAAGTCCACCAGTGAGGACGCCTGGGTGCTTCCCAGTTCCATGCCGATCTCGAAGTGCTCTTGAAGACCGAGGGAGGACAGGTTCGCGCTGCCGAAGTAGCCGGTGGCGCGGTCGGCGACCACGAACTTGGCGTGCATGATGCCGGGGTTGGCCCCGGTCCACCAGTACAAGGACGTTCTTCCGTAGTCGGCGCAGTCTTTGACGAGGTCGTTCAGGGGTTGGGCCCGGCTGCTCGGGTCGTGGGCGTAGAAGTGGACGGCGACCTGGCGCTCGGCGACGGCGGGCAGCAGAACCTCGCGCAGTAGGTCGCAGCCATGGCGATTCCAGAAGGGGCCGCCGATGTGGAGTTCGCTGTTGGCTCCGGCGATGACGTCCTGGACTAGCAGGTCCAGGCGTCGGACGGGGGGCGCTACCAGGTGGGCGGCGGCTCGCGGGGTGGTGAACACCAGGGGGCGCTCGGATGGTGGTGCTGCGGGCGGTGGGTCAAGGCCGTCCAGGACGTCCAGGAGCACCTGGAGTTGGGAGAGGCGGGCAGGGACGAGCCCTGCGTGCCGGCCTGAGCCCAGTAGGCCGCACTCGGCGGCGAGCTGGCGTACGGCGGTAGCGTGATCGTCTGCGACCCCGTGGACGCGGAGGGCGTCAAGGGTGTCGGCTCTGGCGATCTCCCGTGTCCATTCGGCGGCTGCCGCGTAGCTGCCCGCGAGGCGCTCCAGTAGCTGGGCGAGCGGGACCAGGGGTCGCAGTTGGTCGGTCATGTGTGGCTCGAGGCGGCGGTGTGGCGGAGGAACTCTGCGGCGAGGCCCCGGTCAAGGTCGTCGTTGAACAGCCGGCAGCCGAAAGTGAGGTAGACGCAGCGTTCGCAGCATCGTGGTGAGGACTGATGGCACAGAGGGTCGTTCTCGCAGCTGAGCACCGAGTCGGCGGTGCTCTCCAGCCAGCTGAGCACGCGGTTGCTGAGAAGGGTCCACAGTGATCCGAGGGTGAATTCACGGACGTTGTCGGCGTAGATGGCGACGGTGAGTGCCTTCGTGACGACCCATTCGGCGAGCGTGTTCTCGGCCAGTCCTACTTGGCCGTCGTCCAGGGAGCGAAGCAGGAGGTGGCCGAGGGTGTGGATGACCGTGTGTACGGTTTCTGCCGCGCGGGCGGCTTCCGGGTCGCCCTGGTCCGTGAACAGTTCCAGCAGCCGCTGGCGGGCCGCCGATTCGTCTTCGGCCGTCCCGACGGTGAGTCCTTTGGCGTTCAGGAACGACAAGACGGAACGTGCGGAGAAGGTGACCAGGAGGGCTTCGGTGTCCGATGCTGCGACGTAGACCGGGTACTTTCCGTCGTGGTGGTACTTGTTGTGGAAGCCGGTCAGGACGCCCCGCTCGGGCTCGTGCTCCTCTCTGGTGTAGCCGAAGGCGACTCGGGCTACGGGGAACTCCCAGGTGACAGCGATCTCTGCGATCCCCAGGGTGCGGGCCTGCTCGCGGGCGCGTTCCGTGGTCTGCTGGGCCAGCCGGTCCTGGAGCTCGGCGAAGCGTGCACACTGGTCGTCGAGGGTGATGCGCTGGATCTGGGCGGGGTCGAAGACGGCTGCACGTTCCACGAAGGGGCGGTCCGCGCCGAGCAGTTCCCACCGCACCTTGTCGGCGTCCGTGTTGGGCAGAGCAGCCAGGCCGCTCTCCTCAGGGCCCATCATTCTGCGGTACTGCTCGATCTCCTCCTCCGGCACGTGCATCTGGCGCAGTAGTTGTTCCCTCTGCTGCCATTCCTGCGGGGACACGCGCGTCACCGTGACGCCCTGGGAGGCGTCGCCGATTCCCTCGGCCAGGGAGTCGATCAGGTTCAGGTAGTGGGCGGCAGCGATCTGGCCGCGTTGGGGGTGGCGCTGATACTGCCGGAACTCGGAGTTGTCGATGTTGACGAGCTGGAGGGCGTGGACTTGGTAGGCGCGGGTGTCGTTGAACGTCCTTGCCCGCATCATGGCGCGGCCGGCGGCGTCCTTCCATTCGCAGCCGCAGGGGGACTGCGAGGTGCCCTGGAGCTTCGCGCCGCCACAGCCTGGGCCGACGCAACGCCAGAGGGCGGTGACGAAGCTTCCCGTGTTCTCGAACACGATGTGGTCGTAGCCGTGGGCGGGGACACGGCACTTGGGTACGTACATGGGGCGGATGCGTCCGCAGTTGTGCGCGTTGAAGTACGGGAGTTGCCGCAGTAGTGCGCCGCAGGTGCGGCACCGGGGGTCGGCCGCGAGTTGCTGGGGCTTTACGTATGTGCGCACGCGGCGGCAGGAGCGGCGTACGCATTCGAGGACGAGGGGGAACACCTCGAAGCGGACGAGGTCGGGGCTGACCAGGACGAAGTTCTGCCGCAGTCGGCCTTGCGGCACGGGCAAGGCGGCCCTGGCGTCTTCGCTCCAGCGCTCCAGGTAGCGGGAGATCTCGTCGTAGATGACGTCTTCATTGAGTTTTTTGACCACGTCCCCGTCAACTGCCTGGACCCTGCCTCGCAGTCGCTGCTCGTGGCGGAAGACCGCACCGGGCAGGAAGGCGGTCATGGCCTGGCTACGGCTGCGGTTCATCCTCGCCCCCCTTGCTGTCGGCGGTGTTGGTGGCGAGCGCTTTGAAGGCGTCCTGGCTGCTGGTCAGTGACTGGAACGCTGTGCTCTTGTCGATGTCGCGGAAGCTGGTGAGCGGCTGTTGGAGGAACAGGTAGGCGGTGCGCCTTTCCTCTGCGCCCTTGTTGAGGTTGGGCCGTTCCTCCTGACGCCAGGTCTCCATGATCCGCTCAACGAGGTCGTTCTCCAGTCCGCGCCCGTTGACGCCCTCCACGCGCTCGCGGTAGCAGGCTGGGATGCGTCGTTCCAGCCACGGGTCGAGGAGTGGTCGTTGGGCGCTCCACCAGCGCTTGAAGTCTTTGGAGTAGTCGGCTCCTTCCGGTGGTGGCTTCAGCGCGGGGTCGCGGGCGGCATCGTGGAGCAGCGCCAGCACGATGCCGGGCAGGGTGCGTCGGGCTGCGAAGTAGGCGTACTTGTTGACGGGCACAGGGGTGACCATGCGGTCGAGCAGGCGGTGGTAGCTCAGGAAGTTGGAGAACATGGAGCGTTCGCGGCGCGAGACGGGGTCGTAGACGGTGACGACGAGGCCTGCGTGGGTTCGCCCGGCCCGGGCGGTGACCTGGATGTAGTCGGCGGCGGTCGGCGGCATGCCGGCCAGGACCAGGAGGTTGAGGCGCTCGAGGTCCACCCCGTGGCTGAGCACGCTGGTGCCGACCAGGGCGCGCAGCCGCTCTCCTCGCGGGGTGTCCAGGTGCTCGCGTTGGACCCGGGCGATGGCCGCGGCGAGGTCGGGGACCGGGACTTCGCCGGTGAGCACCGCGTGCTCGACGCGGTCGAGTCCGGCGTGCTGCAGGTCGTCGGAGAGCTGGCCGAGCTCCTCGTCGAGCTGGGTGCCGTGCTGCTTGCTGTTCACATAGGCCAAGGAGACCTCGTAGGGGAAGAGGAGCCGTGGGAGGTCCGAGTCGGGCAGCCCGTGCAGGGCGAGGCGCTCGCGCAGGGCCTTGGGCTCCTCTTGGAGCCGGGCGATCTCGGTGAGGAGCTCGCCCTGCACGATCGCGGCGACGTCGGCTTTGCGGCGCTTGTGCGGGAGCACTCCGATGTGAACGCGCCGGAAGTCGGGCCGGGTCGTGGTGTAGAAGCTCTCGCCGAGTTTCCATCCCGGTGCGGGGAAGGCGCGGGGACGGCGGCCGTAGAGCTGGCGGAGCTGGTCCTGGTACTGCTCGATGGTGGCGGAGGCGCCCAGTACCTTGCTGGGCAGGCCGCTGCCTGCTCCTGACTGGAGTTCGGCGATCATGCCTTCGTAGTGCGCGTTGAATGCGCCGAGCTCTTCCTTGAGTAGGTGCATCTCGTCCTGCACCGTCAATGCCGGTACTGGGTCCTTGATCGGGCGGGCCGCCGGGTAGCCGCCCTTCGGCGCGGTGCAGTGGTCCCGCCCGGCCGAGCAGACTCCGAAATGCGGGAAGGAGAAGTAGCCGTGCTCGGCGCAGCGGTGCTTGGGTCCGTGCTGGAACGCGGTGAACTCGGGGAACCAGCTGTGCCCGGTGAGCTTGTCGACGGTGGAGATGACGATTGCCGGCAAGGTGCGGTAGACCTCGACGTCGCTCACGTGCAGGGGCAAGATCCGCTGGCAGGCGGCGCACTCGTGATGCAGGCGGACCGCCTCGGTGTCCAGGCGCAGCCGTACGCTGTCGCGCTCGCAGTAGGGGCAGGTGATCACGAGCCGGTCGCGCAGGTGGTCTTCGGCGAAGGTCCCCGCCCTGGTGGCAGCAGCCTCAGTTTCCCAGCCGCGCCACCAGCCCTGCGGAAAATGGAGATTGTTGGGGCTGCCCGTCCCGCCGGCCAGGTAGCCGAGCGCGAACGGGTCGTCGTGGGGGGGTTCCGATCCGGCGTTCGGCGCGGAGCATCTCGGCGGCGATCAGCATGCGCAGAGTGCGGTCGAGTTGCTGCACGCTGAGCATGCGCAGCGGGAAGCGCAGCCAGGCGGTGACCCCTGCGTGCTTGCCTCGCAGTCGGTCGTAGAACAGGGCCGTGAGGATCAGTCCCAGGTACGCCTCGGTCTTCCCTCCGCCCGCGGGGAACCACAGCACGTCGGTGTGGTCGAGTTCAGCGCGCAGGTCCGCGCGCTGCGGGTGCTCGCGCACGGCGAGGGCCGGCAGGTGGGAGACGATGTAGACCAGTTGGAAGAGCCGCCAACTATCGTATTTGCGGTGTTTGTTGACGCGGGCGAAGACCTCGTTGGCGAGCTGGAAGGCGAGTTTGAGGTCCGGGTCCAGGTCCAGGCACTCGCGGCCGAGGCCGAATCTCCTGGCCTCGTCGTCGAACTGGGCGTGGTCAGCTTCGATGGCCTTGTGATGCGGCAGCTGCTGGGCGGCACGGCAGACGGCGGCGAACTCACGGGAGTAGCGGGCCATCGCGACCTCGACGGAGTCCAGGATCGGGGCCGGCTCGTCGGCGAGCTCAGTCCACCGCGGGTGCCGCACCCCGGCTTGGCGGGGCACGACGGTGCGTTGGACATGGACGGGCAGGGTCTCGGTCCGCAGACCGCTGCCGTGGGGAACTGCTGCGCAGCCGGTACCGCGACCGATCACCTCCGCCAGCGCCTCCAGCCGGTAGTCGCGGGGGGCAAGGTGGAAGCGCTGGGGCACGATGCTGATGCCGTCTCCGGGAAGGACCGCGAAGCGACAGTCGTACACGGAGAGGTCCTGCCAGTCGCTCTGCGCCGTGTCGCTTTGGTTGTGCAGGGAGACGCGTATGAGGTGGTCGCCGCCGTCCAGGGCTTGGGCGTGCGCGGACAGCACCAGCTGGGGTGCGCAAGGGGCTGTGTCGCGGTCCAGCAGTGCCGCGACGTGGCGGTGGAAGGCATCCTCGTCGGCCATGGCCTCCACGGGGAGCACGTTGCGCCTGCGCCGCCCCTGGCGGCCCTGCGGCCCCGCGGTGAGCGGGCGACGGGCCTCGGGGCGGGCGAAGTGCGCGTCCGCCGCGCGGCGGACCGCCCGGTCCAGCACCTGCTGGGCCTCGCTGAATGCCTGCGGATCGACGTCGCTTTCCCCAAGCGGCACTTCGATCACCAGGTCGGGTACGTGAATGTCATGGCGGCGCCAGACGCCTAACAGCTCTCCTGCCCGGGTCTGTGCGCCGGATGGGTCTTCGTTGCCGCGCAGGTACGCCATGTGCTCGGCGTAGCTGGCGATGTCCTCCAGGTACAGGGCGAATCGGCAATGGACGGCGAGTTGTGCGGTCCTGCGGCCGGGGGCGGTGCGCACCCGGAAGTCGAGTGCCAGGACCGGGGGCGCCTGCGTGCCGCGCAGGGACTCGACGGGCCGGCCGCTCGGGTCGGCCGTCGCCTCGTCTGGTGCCGGCAGATGTCGCGGCGGGACCGCGACGGCGGGCAGCACTCCGACGACGACGTGGTCGCGTGGTGTCCATGGGGGTTTGTGCGGGGCGCCGCTGCGGTCGGCGAGTCTGTCGGCGAGGACCCGCGTCAGGTGGTCGATCAGCACTGTCTCCCGCTGGTTGTCCGCGGCGCTGTCGGGGTGCGGCGCCAGCGGGTTGGTGCGGGCATCGTTCACGGCGTCTCCTGTGGTGAGCTGCTTGCGCTGCGGGGGCCTGGTACGCGGCCCAGGGCGTCCGCGGACATGCCCTTCTGGCCACCGATGCGGCGGACGACGACCAGGTCGAACTCCTCGAGGACCTCCGAGACGTCGATCCCGGAGCACAGTGTCTTCAGCTGGCGAAGCGCGGGGCCTTCCGTGCCCCGTGCGGCCTCGGTCATCGCTGCCGCCGCGGTGTGGCCCAGCGCCCGGTGTAAGCGGCGTAGTTCCTCCGCCATGCGGGCCAGGCGCTGCCACGTGCCTCCTGCGGTCAGCCGGGTGTCCCGGGCCAGCAGGGCAACCCGGTGGATGTCTTGCGGGTCCTCCGGGGCGATGACGCTGCCGTCGGCCCATTTGCTCACCGCCTGCCAGGACGAGACCTCGCTTCCGAGGTTCTTCAGGGCGGTGAGCACGTTTGGCCACGACCCCCGTTGCTCGTGCACGGTGGTGATGGCCTGGCGGAAGTAGCCGATCATCGTGTCCATGGCGGTCACTTCGGCCCTGTCGTGGATCACCATGACGAGCCGATCGTGGAGTCTGGACTGCCCGTCGCCGCGTGCGCGCAGGAGCCGGCTGCCGGGGGTGAGCGCGGTCACGGGCATCCTGGCGTAGCGCTGACCGATGAGGACGTCGACCTGCTCGTCACTGCGCAGCCAGAGCACTGCCCCCTCGGGTTCGGTGAGCACGGCCGTGGCCGGCACCGGGCCGTCCGCCGCCACCGCTGTGGCACCGCGGCCGGGGGCCGCCGGGATGCTGATTGCCCTGGCCGGGGCGTCGTAGTCCTCAAAGAGCGCCGAGAGGTCGAGGGCAAGCCGACTGTCGTGCTGGGGCGGCTCTTCTGGTGCGGGGGACGGACCGCAGAGGTCGACGGGGCCGTACGCGACGGGCAGCGGGGGCGTCGCCGGCTCCGGTACCTCGCCCAGCCTCAGCACTGCGGCGGTCTGGCGTATCTGCTCGTGCCAGCCGTGCAGCGCGCGGCTGGCTGAACGCTCCAGCCACGTGTACTCGCTCTGCTCCACCACGGCGACGTGTTCATCGGCAGCGCCGGAGAACAGCACGCCGGTGCGCAAGGTCGAGGGGACACCGAGGTGAAGCTCGAACCTCGGCGAGGCCTCCCAGGCCAGGCGTTCCGCATAGGGCATCACGTGCAGCGCGCCGGCACCCCCGCCGGCGGCCGGCCCGGGCCGGGGGGCGAGCAGCAGGGAGTCGGCATCACCGCCGAGTGCGTCGGCCAGCTCCTCGGCGACAGCCGCGGCGGCGGAGCGGGAGCGGGTGCGGACGAGAACGGGGACGCCTGCCCGGTCGGCCCGCGCCCAATCGATCAGCGCAAGCAGCAGGTCCCAGCGCGGGTTGCCGTCGTACAACAGTTCATACAGGTTCAGCACGCCGCGCCGAAGGTCGGGCCATTGGGTCTCGCGGAACAGCTCCCACGGCCCGGCCCGCCCCTCCAATGTCCCGCGGGACACCGACCGGGCCAGCGCCCGTGCGCCGCTGCCGCGCCCCATCAGTACCTGCCAGGCGTCTTGCCTCCCGATCGAACCCCAGCTGCACCACAGCAGGTTGAGCAGACGCACGGCGTCGGCGATCGGCTGCGGCCAGGGCTCCAACGTGTGGACACGCCGTGCTGCGACCACACCCGCCACGACCGTCCGGTACAGCTCGGCGAGCTGCTCGTGGCGGTATACCGCCACGCTTGGTGCGGCTGCCGGGCGGTGGGCAAGGAGGGCGTTGCTGGTCAGGGGGCCGTATGCGGGGCGGTGCCCGAGGGTGTGCCGCACGTCGGTGCGCAGCGCGGGAGTCCACGGCCACTGCGTCCAGGCCCGGTTGCTGCCCGGCTGGGTGCCCAGGTCGGCCACGGCCACGACGCGAGCGGCGTCGTGCTCGCTCGCCCAGGCCAACGCCCGCTCCCAGGACTGGTCGTTGGCCATGCTGGTGCGGTCGATGACGACAGTGCCGACGCTGGTCCCCAGCGAGGGCCTGCCGAGCGCGGTGTTGAGGTAGAACAGCCCCGAGGGCGAGTCGACAGCCCTGGTGATCTTTCCTTGGAGGTCAACAACCCGCCCGTCACCGCGGATTCTCTGCATGCGCAGGGCTCGCGAGAGGTTCTGCCTACCGATCGCGAGCTGTGTCAGTCGTACGGTGACGTTGGTGCGCAGTCCGACGACCACCACCGGTCCGTCAGGGACCGGGCAAGGTGATCCGCCGGTCAGCTCTGCCCCGCGCCGTACGAGCTGGAGGTAGATCCCAATCAGCACGGCCAGCTCGTGCCGCCCGCGCGGGAGGCCCAGGTACACGCTGTGTTGATCACTCGATAATGCGCGGGACAACAGTGTCAGGGTGGCACGGTCCAGCGGGCCGAGATCGACGGTGCGGCCGCGGTCCGTCATGCGAAGGGCCTGCACTCGCTCGAAGAAGTCGGCCGGGCCCGCGTCGGGAGGGACGAGACAGTCCAGATACGTCACGCGCGCCATCACCCATATGGTATCCCCCCACTACCTGCCGTTACAGTAACGCACGTTGACAGGCCGTCACCTGCTCCTGCCCAATCCGAGGGCGGTGGATCCGGGTTCGGACCACTGGGGGCGTACACATGAACGAGAAGCCAGGGGCGGGCCTCCCCCCGGTCTCACTTCTCGAGGCCGGGCCGGCGCCAGTGGAGTGGAGCCGGATCGCCGAGCACGAGTCGTGGCGCAAGGAGGTGCACCGGCCCGCGACCTACGTGCACAAGTGGTGGGCGAGGCGCCTGGGCAGCGTCGCACGCCACTTACTGTTGGCTGCCGTGTCCGGGCCGGACGACTCCGCTGCGGACGCCTCGGCCAGGCTGCGGGGGCTCGTCGTCTATGACCCCTTCGCCGGATCGGGCACCACCCTTGTCGAGGCGGCCAAACTCGGGGCCGCCGTCGTCGGCCGCGACATCAACCCCGTCGCGACGCTCACCCAGCGGCAGGCGCTACAGCCATGGGATCTCGAGGTGCTCGCGGACCTCTTCGGGCAGGTCGTCAGGAAGTGCGCCCGTCCCATCCAGGAACTGCACCGCACCGTCTCCAACGAGCCGGTGCTGCACTACTTCTGGGTAGCCCTCGCGTACTGCCCGGAGTGCGGCGAGGACGTGGAACTCTTCACCACCCGGGTCTTCGCCCGCCATGCGTACCCGCGCAGATTCCCCCGCGCACAGGCCTTATGTCCGGGCTGCCGGGGCATCTGCGTCACCGACTTGGGCAAGGACGAGGGGGGGCACTGCCCCGCCTGCGGCATAGCCTTCTCGTTTCAAGGGGCCGTTCGGGGACGGTTCATGACGTGCCGTCACGGGCACCGAACCCCTGTCATTGGTGCGCTGAATGGCGCCGTCCCGGAACGGCGCATGTACGCGAAGTTGGTGCTGCGCGCCGACGGCAAGCGTGAGTACCGGGCGATCGACGACTTCGACCTCTGCCTGTACGACAAGGCGGCGAAGTCCCTCGCCGACACATCCCCTGATGAGCTCGTACGCCCGCTCGGCGTGCTGGAGGAAGGCGTCAGCACGGTCCAGGCGCTGCGCTGGGGGTACGACTCCTGGGAGCGGTTCTTCAACGAGCGCCAGCGTTACAGCCTCGGGCTGATCGGCGCTGCGCTGCGCGATCTCCCCGGGGCGTCCGCGGAACGCGAGGCGCTCATTGCATCGTTCGGCAGAACCGTCGAACACCACAACCTGTTCTGCTCCTACAAGGGGGAGGGCACCGGCCCGGTCCGCTCGATCTTCCACAACCACGTACTGCGACCGGAGCGGTGCAGCGTCGAAGGAGACCCCTGGGGCGCCCAGGGGGGATCGGCCGGGTTCTCCGGCGTGCTCACCCGGCTACACAAAGCGGCCCAGTACAAGAACACCCCGCTGGACTTCAGGGTCGAGGCCGGCCGGATCCTCGCCGCCGACCAGTCCTCGTTGCCCGTCGCCCGCCCCCTGAGCACGACGTGGCAGCAGTTCGCACGGGATCCCGCAACGGCCTACACCATCACCGGCGATGCCTCGCAAACGGATCTTCCCGACAACAGCGTGGACCTCATCGTCACCGACCCCCCCTACGTCGACAACGTCCACTACTCGGAACTGGCCGACTTCTTCCACGCGTGGCTCAGCGCCATGCGCCCCTACCAGGACTACCCGGACATACCCAGCACCCGGGCCGTCCAAGAAGTACAGAACGCCGCCCCTGATGGATTCCAAGCCACCGCAGCCCGCGTCTGGCGCGAGTGCCGGCGCGTCCTCAAACCCGGCGGCTGCCTCCTGTTCAGCTTCCACCAGTCGCAGACGACAGGCTGGTGCGCTCTGATGCGGTCGCTGTCCGACGCGGGCTTCACCGTCACCACCACCCGCGCCATGATCGCCGAAGTGGCCACCAGTCTCTCCAAGACCGCGGCAGCAGAGCCCAACCGCATCGACGTCATCGTGCTGTGCCGAGACACCGCGGACACGTCGGTCGAGACAGCCCCCGACCCCGACCAGGCCGCCGCGCAGGCGCTGTCGGAAATCCAGAGCCTCAGGGAAGCCGGACTGCGGGTGGGCCCCGGCGACGTCCGCACCGCAGTACGCGCCGCAGTCCTCGCAGCAGGAACACGCCAGGCAGCCGCCGACTGGGAAACCCTGCAAGCAGAGGCAGACCAACGAGCCACAGCGGCGGTAGCGGAATTCAACACCACCTGACTCCCCCACCGGTGCCAGCCACATCCGCTGCCCCCGGACGGGCGAGGAGAACCGGGTCCGGCCCCAACACGCGGACCGTCCAACGCCGGCTGCCCCGCCCTCGCGCTGCTGCCAGTCGCCTGCCGAGGAACATGGGGCCGCGTCGCACTGCTCACGACCGGCACTGTGGTCCGGCTCAGAGCCGGAGGTGGTCCTGCGGCGGCGTTGCGCGGAAGAAGGCACGCAGGGGTTCGTCAATGGCGCGTTCGCGACCGGTACCCGCAGCAGCGGCGTCGAGGAGGGGTGCGAGGTCTTCAGTGTCGCAGGGGGTAAGGACGAGCCAGCGCAGAACGACCTGCCGCACGATCAGCCTGAGGTCACGCAGGGCGGCCAGCTTCTCGCTCTCCTCCTGGTCCTTGAGGACGTCCCCGTGCACGTACTTGGAGCGCGCGCTGTACGCCTCCTGCACAATTGCCTCGATCTTCGGGCGCAGAGACGGGGTGAGAAACAGGGCGGCTGCACGGGACCGGACCCTTTCGCTGACGCCCTCATGCTTGTCGTCGGGGCTGGCCATCAGGGCTTCCAGCGCGATGACGTAGTCCAGGTGCAGCTCATCGGCCTCCTGCTCCCACACGCCGTAGTCGCTGTGGGTGCGCTGGTGGGCCTGCAGCAGGTGCCGGGCCGCGCGCTCCAGGCGCAGGGCGCGCCTCCTGGGCAGCCTTCGGCTGCTGGTGGCGCCATCCATGACGGCGTCGATCTTTGCGGTCACGGCGGCGCAGAAGGCTTGCAGGCGCGGGAGTTGCTCCTGGGTGACGTGGAAGGTGCCAGTCTCGCGGACTTCGACTTCCTCGTACCCGCCGTGGTGGTCCTCGTAGATCTGGAGGGTGGTGGGCACGTGGTTTGGGTGCAGCCCGAACCCGCGGCTGCGCTCGACGTCGAACACCGCGTCGACATGCAGGAGTTCAGGGCTCCACAGGATCAGCGGCAGCAGCGCCCTCCAGTGCCGGGCTTCCGGCCGCGGGCCGCTGAAATCGAACCAGGGTGCGCCGCTACGGTCCGATGTACGATCCGGATCGGGGGCGTGGACGAACGGTGCGCCGGCCAGGAGACGAAGGTCGAGCCCGCCCGGCTGAAGGCCGTACAGGGCGGGCATGGGGCCCAACTGCCTCAGTTCGTCGGCGGTGAAGGTCTGCAGGGTGTACCGGCCCAGCGGGATCCGTGTCCCTTCAAGGAGGTCGCCGGTCAGCAACAGCCAGTCCTCCACTGCCGGCGCAGGCGCCGTGCAGAAGGCGACGAAGCTGTCCGCAACCTCTTCCACCGGCACCGTCGCCCCCTGGGCAACCAGACGGGTCGCGTCCCCCAGCCCTGATCCGCCCAAGAGCGTGGACCATCGGGGCACCCAGTCACCATCGGCCTTGCCGTACAGGTCGCGGTGTTCGGATTTCGGCGCGGCGCCCACCACCGCGTTGATCACGGCATCGAACTCCGGCTGCGTCGACAGAGCCACATCGGTGATTGCCTGGGGTATCGAGGGCAGGTCCCGTGCCAGCTCGAGCCAGGCAAGGACAGCCTGACGCAGTGGGGAGGTGTCTTCCATACGGCACGAAAATAGCGCACCCTCGCCGCCCGCCAGACCCAACCACCAGGCCACAGCTCCCGGCCTGAGCGGCCGTTCCCGCATTGTGCTGCGACTCGGACCGCTGCGCTGATCGGTGGCTGGCCCGCTGCGATCAGTTGATCTTGTCGAATGGGTGACCTGCGGAGAACGGATCTAGCGCTGAGCTGGGCCAGCGCCCGCTCGACCTTCCAACGGCATCGAGCTCCGGGGCACCCTTCCACCAGTGGCACTACCCGTAGTACGCCCTCACTCAGCAGTCGTAGCTCTTGAGCGTCTTCGAGGCACCGGTGGCCGACTTCAGGTAGTCGTTCTCCGACTTCAGGCTCTCGTTCTCCGCCGTCGACTCCGCCAACTGCACAACCAGTCCGGCAGCCATGGACAGGAGCCCCTCGTGCTTCGTCTGGAGCCCCTCGTGCTCTTCCTGAAGCCCCTTGTACTTCCAGGCGAGGACCCCGATGGTGGTGGCGGCCAGAACGCTGACGCCGACCTTCCCCACGACCCTGGCTTTGCCGAACTTACCTCCGGCTGGCCCGACACCGTCCTTGCCGATGCAAACGTGGCCCGTCTGGTGCGAGTGCTGTTGAGCCTCGCCGAGATGGTCGCTCTGATACGAGCACGATCCGCATTGATAATGGGCCATCAGTCGTTCCCCTCCCCCAAGGAGATGAGCTTGCCACAGGTCACGTGCCTCCGGAGACCACTTGGTCATCCTCCGTACGCCCACCGACGCCGAGGGAAGGACGTGCACCTGCACGGGCGGCGCGCCCCTGGTTGTGGGCTATGCCGTCAACGCTCCCAGGATGGCCCGTGGCGCGCCACGGGTAGCTCGTTCAGGTCTCTGGCCAGCGGGGATGCGTCGGTTCCAGGCCGAGGAGGTCGAGGAAATGGAGCTGTTCGCTGGTCCAGGTAGCAGCGCAGCCGAACGCCGGGCTCGCCCGCGTCCCGGGTCGTGTGCTCCGCTGCTCGCCGTCGCCCACCGGTCGGCGAGCAGCTGCTGCTGGAAGGCGAGCGCGGTGGCGTCGTCGGCGGCCGCGACGTCGACCAGGCCAGCCGGCTTACGTGCACTTCGTTCATGTACGGCACTACGCCGGGTGTCCCCGGGAGGTTCCGCCGCAGTGTGTCTTCACCCGGCCGAGTGGCAGGCCGTCAGGGGCCGTCGCCGCCCCAGTCCAGCCATGCAGACATAAGGAAAACCCGCGCCGATCACTACATCCCGAGACGATCACTGAACTCGCACTTCAGGATCTCTCCAGCTTCTGCAGCTCCACAAACTCCCAGCTCAGAGCCGCGCCACGCCACGGCCAAAAATCCGGAAATGATCACTAGATCCCCAGGTCAGCGCTTCGCTCATGGAGTGATCGGCAACGGATTTGTCACAG